>CAJXTK010000056.1 GCA_913061115.1 uncultured Haliea sp. | reverse complement strand
ACGAGATCATGCCTAGTCTCGTGGGCTCGGAGATGTGTATAAGAGACAGGTACCGCTCATACAGACTCTCCTTCCATCAACAGCAATAGATCGATCTCAGCCTCCGATAGGCGCCGGCCTACCGCTGCCCTCTCCAGGCTGGAATCCTCACCACTTCGATACATCTCCAACATGCGAAGACACACCATTCCCCACGATAGAGCAGCGTGCACCTGCCAATAATGAATATCCGCCATCGCGGGCGCTATACCGGTGACAGACTCATAGCCCGCCAAAAGATCTGCATAGTCACCAAATCCGCCCACCGGCTTGGGCGAGCCAAAGCGCCAGACATTGGCGCAGATATAACCTAGGTCCTGAACAGGATCACCCAGGTGCGCCAGCTCCCAATCCAACACGGCGACAAGTCCATCTTCATCTACCAGCAAATTACCATTGCGAAAGTCCCCATGCACCAGCGTGCGCAGAGGGTCTCGACGCGGCCTATCTCGCAGCCAATTGAGCCCCAATTGCAGTACAGGGGACAGGTTTCCCTGAGTGTCGAGCAACTCCTGGGCGCGTTGAAACAGAAGCACACCACTGTGATCGGATAAACCTTCCGGCAGTGATTCCAGCGGAATCTTATGGATGCGACCCAGAGTCTGGCCGCACTGGAACGCCAATCGCTCGCGCGCGTCTCGATAACAATCGTCCGCCAGCAGACGAAAAGGCAGGGCCTCGCCCCGCTCCCGACTCATAATATAGCCTTGCCCCAGCGCATGTTCAGGGCGTAGAACCAATCGCACAACAGGAACAGGGACCCCATATCGGCCAGCAATATCGATCAGTGCGGCCTCATCCTTCAGCGTGAGTTCGCCCACTGCATTCTCGAAGTCCAAGGTCTGGCCGGGCACCCGTCGCAGAATCAAAGGCTCAATCTCTGTCGTTCGCACCCAATCAAAAGACCACGTCTCCATATTAGCACCGCCGGAAAGGCGTGCCAGGCCGTCAATGCTTGCGCCATTAGCAAGCGCGGTTTGCTCGACGCCTAAAAGTGCTGCCCGCAGACAATCAGCCATAGCTTTATCGTCGGATGTGCCAGTGAGCGCTTCTGGCATCACCCTATCACTCCCTGTGCCTTCAATGCCTTGATTTCTGTTGCCGTCAGACCCAACAGTTCAGACATCACGCTGTCCGTATTCGCACCCAGCAAGGGCGCCGGACTAAAACTCTCCTCCTTGGTGCGTGACAACTTAATCGGGTTACCCGGCCCTCTAGTAGTGCCCCCATCAGGGTGGCGAAGCTCCACCACCATGTTGCGATGCAACACCTGGGGATCGGACAAGGCCTGGCTGATGCTATTGACAGCGGAACAGGGAATACGGTGCTTCTCCAGTTTCTCTAACCAATGAGCGCAACTTTGCCGCTCCAGCGCGTCATTGAGCCAACGGTTGATGAGCGCTCTATCCTGCCAACGTCCGGGCTGTGTGTCGTACAACGGATTGTCAAACTCAGGGCAGTCCACCACGATCTTCAGGTGTTGCCAAAAGTTATCGGTAATCACGGCGATAACGATAACCCCGTCGGCACAGCGAAATGTATCGTAGGGCACGTGAACGAAATGTGCATTTCCAATAGGGTATGGATCTTTCCCGGAGAGGCAGTGCATGGTCGCCATGTAATTGAGCATGGATATCTGGCAGTCGACCATAGCGATGTCCACATGCTGGCCAAGGCCGCTGCGCTCCCTTTCGTAAAGCGCTGCCAGAATACCCATGACACCGAACATACCCCCACCAAGATCGCCAATGGGGATTCCCGCTCGCACCGGATGCTCCCAGTCAGACCCCGTAATAGACATCCCGCCGCCGCTGGCCTGTGCGACCTGGTCAAAGGCGGGCCGGTTAGCACCCGGGCCCTCTGAACCATAGCCTGTAACCGTGCAAGTAATGATGCGTGGATTCACTTGGCTGAGCGTCTCGAAGTCCAGCCCCAAACGCTGAGGTACCTGCGCGGCGAAATTGCTTAATACAATATCGGACGCTTCCACTAATCGACTGAACACAGCCATACCGCTTTCAGACTTCAGATCGACCGCGACGCTTTTCTTGTTGCGATTGAGGGTCAGGTAGTAGGCGCCCATTCCGTTCAGTGAGTTTTCAGGGTCAGTTGCCAGTAGCTGGCGAGTTCCCTCGCCAGCAAGGGGTTCAACTTTAATGGTCTCCGCCCCCAGATCGGCCAGAATCATGCCTGCATACGGCCCGGCCAACATGTGTGTGAGGTCTAATATACGCACGCCAACCAGAGGTTTATTCATCACGTCGTCCCGATAAGTCAGAGGGCTAGAGAGCGTAGTCCAACAGCGACAGTACCAGCATCAACCCAACTAATGGCGTCAACCAGCGTTGCAGTCGCGCCAAACGCTGTGGTTCTACCGGTTTGGTAAATCGTTCACCCAGCACCACCATCAACGCGACACCGCCAAAGATCAGTAACAGTATCAACAATAGAGTATTCAGCGACTATTCCCTCCGCAACATCTTCGTCAGCAGACCTATGCCTATAGCGATCGCGCTACAGCATGCGCGCTGTGGATAGCGCCTTCGATGTAGCCTACCCCATCGCAGTCGCCGGCTACATGTGTTTCAAAACCAAGCCTCTGGCTCAATTCGGCCAACGATAAATCGCCAGTGGCGCCGCTGGCCAAAATGACTGTGTCCGTCTCTATCTCTACTTCATCTCCGTCGCAGACTAGTGTCAGAGATCGTTCTTTGATGCACGACACATCAGTCCTGTTAATTAACACAGCGCCCAACTGCTGTAAGTCCTCAAGTACCCGCCAACGCCTTACGATGGCCAATTCCGTGCCGAATTTTTCTCCCGCTTCCACAACGGTCACATCGCGCCCACGCTCTGCCAAAAACTCCGCCAACTCGAGACCTACAAGTCCGCCGCCGACAATACTCACTCGTTTACCCACCGGCATCCACAGGTAACTGAGGCGGCGTAACCAAACCGCATTTTGAGTAATGCCCAGTAATCCGGCCACAGACAAAAGCGCAATTTGCCAACCGCGGATTTTATCGCGCACTGCCGCGGGATCGCTACCCGTCATCAGTGCGCGCAATTGATCGCCGCTGAGGACATGTGCCTGCTCTGCGCCCGGGATAGGCAGTGCATCCCTGCGCGCGCCTGTAGCGACTACCACGACATCCGGCGCCAGCGCCCGCAAGCACCCACGATCTACCGTTGTGCCCAAGCGGACATCCACACCTAATTGCCTGACCTGCTCGGCCAAATAGTCAATAAGCTTGCCATTCTCCGGATAGACGATAGAGGAGAAAAACACGGTGCCGCCCAGATCTGCACTCTGCTCAGCTAGCGTAACTCGATGCCCACGAAGGGCTGCCACGCGCGCAGTTTCCATGCCGGCGGGACCTCCCCCTACCACGAGCACATGCCGTGGCTGTAGCGCAGGCAGAAGCACGATCTCGTGCTCATAACCGGTGCGCGCGTTCACTGCACAATGCACATGATCGCTAACGAAGATCCGACTGACACAGGTATAACAATAGATACAGGGGCGTATGCTCTCCTGCTGCCCATGAATTAATTTATTGGGCAGCTGTGGATCGGCGAGCAACTTACGACCCATGGCGATAAAGTCAGCATCTCCGCGGGCCAATACCTGCTCAGCAACTTCAGGCTCTATACGCCCGACAGCGATCACAGGGATACGTAGCCTCGCTTTGATAGCCGCTGCAAACGGCAGATAGCCCCCGCTATGGTGCACTAGTGGCGCCTCGGTGAAAGCGGCGCCGGAAGAGGGGTTCGCGTAGGCACTAACATGAATTGCATCGGCACCGGCAGCCTCAGCCAACACAGCCGTTTCAACTGCATCGGCAAGACATATCCCTCCATCGACCCTATATTCCAGGGCATCTATACGGCACCATACCGGGAAATCACTGCCTGCCCTGATCTTTACCGCCTCGATGACATCCACAAGCAGACGCGCGCGATTCTCAAGACAACCTCCATATTCGTCGTCCCGACGGTTGATACTAGGGGAAAGAAACTCAGATAGGATATAGCCGTGCCCGGCATGCAATTCAACACCGTCGAAGCCTGCACGCTGGGCACGCTCGGCGGCTTCAGCAAAATGCTCTATCAGCTCACGAATGTCATCATGATCTGCAACCTTGTACTCAACCTTGGCACCCTTCTTACTGTAAGACTTAACGAAGGCTGACATTTCCACGGATGTCAAAGCGGCGCTCATTTCATCGCGCGATTTATCGGGAATAGAAGGCACGAGCATAGGGCGACCCGCGGCAATATCACAGACCGCCACCTTGCCCGCATGTTGCAACTGTATCGCTGCTCGACAGCCATGCAGCTTGATACGTGAGGCCAACTCACGCAGACCAGGCAAAAACTCATCGGAGGAAATCGCCACCTGGTTCGGGTTGCAAGCACCCGATGGCCAGGCAATTGAAGCCACCCCAACAATCAGCATACCCGCACCCCCTTGGGCGCGGGCCTCATAATAAGCCTGAATACGCTCGCCACAGTGCCCGCTCGCCTCGGACAAATTCGTGCCCATAGGCGTCATGACGATACGATTGCGCAACTCTAGTTGCCCGATCTTTCCACTGGACAATAAGTTCTTATACATCAAAGGGTTTTACCTCTTTGCCACAAAGCTCACTGGTCGGGGCGATGAATTTAAATCGCATTGAAAAGCGTTAATCACCGATGATCAACCGGGCGGCTGCTTGCCTGGATTGCCTAAAGTCTCAAGCGCTCAGGCATCTATGCGGTACGCATCCGCAATCTGTTCTGCTTTGTCGACGGTGCAATCAAGATCCTTCAGCAGGCCATCCGCGAGACTGTAAACCCAGCCGTGTATCGCTAGTGGTTGGCCTCGCCGCCACGCGTTTTGCACAATAGTCGTGTGACACACATTAGACACTTGGGAGACGACATTCAATTCGCACAGCAGCTCTAATCGCTGAGTCTTATCCTCTATCGCATCGAGCTGCAACTGGTGATGATGCTGTACATCCTTAATATTGCGCAGCCAGTTATCAATCAGTCCGTTGTCCGCATTTTCGTAAGCTGCGGCAACACCACCGCAGCCATAATGACCCACTACCATCACATGCTTGACTTTTAATACATCGACCGCGTACTGCAATACCGTAAGGCAATTCAAGTCCGTATGCACCACCATATTGGCAACATTACGATGCACAAAGACTTCACCAGGCATCAGTCCAACAATTTGGTTGGCCGGCACCCTGCTGTCGGAGCAGCCTATCCATAAATACTCAGGACTTTGTTGTGCGGATAACTTTTCAAAAAACAGCGGGTCGCTGGCTTTGACGCTAAGAGCCCAATCCCGATTTTTTTCAAATAAAACGTCAAGCTTACTCACGGCAGTCCCTCAAAAAACCATAGTACTGAGGCGAGATTGCCCCACACAATTACCACCCCGAGCTATCACATCGTCAAGGGCTCTCTTCTGGCAACGATACAGCACAGCCCAAGAATTTTCATATTGGATAAAGAGTGTAAGCGGCCTATACTCATCATGCAATCATGAGAGGCAATGCCAATGGTCCGCGCACTGCCGCGCAACATCCAGTTGAAGCTAGAGCAGACCCTCTCGCAGTGGCCGCACTGGCACTGTACTCCTGAACTGACCCGCGCCCCGAATGTCGTGCGCATCCTGACTCCCGGCATCAGCAATTTTAGCGTGCTGGTTGAATCGGGGCAGCACTTCGTCGTGCGTATCGACGGGCTAGATCCAGCATCTAATGGACTCAACCGGCAAACAGAATGGCGCACGCTGGAAGCGGCTCACAGTGCCGGACTCGCGCCTCATCCACGCTACTTCAATCCTGAACTGGGCAGTCTCGTTTGCGACTATTTGGCACCGGAGGCGGCATACAACCTTGATATCACTGACGTTGGCCAATTACTGCGTGCCATCCATCAACTGCCCAGCCGGCATCACCGCCTGAACCTGATGGAACGAATTCTGCAGTATGAAAAGCGGCTGCAGCGCAGCGGCCAACCACTGAATACTGGCCTGAAAAAAAGTGGAGAAAAGGTGTCAGAGATTCTATCGGAGATTAACCGCACGCCGCCTAGCACCGTACTGTGTCATAACGACTTGCTGCAGGCCAACCGTATTCATAGCGCTGGCAGGCTGTGGGCTATCGATTGGGAATACTGCGCCATGGGAAGCCCTTGGTATGACCTCGCGGTGGTTGCCAACGGCGATCTACTGTCTGAGGTAGAAACAGAAGCTCTGATGACGGCCTATTTAGGACGAACCGCCGATGCTCAGGAGCGGAGCCTGCTGGACCAATACAGCTGCATCTATCGGTACTTGGAACTGCTCTGGTACCTGGCGCTAGAAAAACCGGTTTTAAACGCGGCGGCTATCGAAGAAAAATCGGCGGCACTCATAAGCCTACTCTCACAGCGTTCAATCTAGTCGCGAAAATTGCTGAACTGCACAGGTGCGCCATTGTCCTCTTCGCGCAATAGCGCCATCACCTGCTGTAAATCGTCGCGTTTCTTTCCGGTAACCCGCACCTGATCGCCCTGAATCTGAGCCTGAACTTTCAGTTTTGCATCCTTAATCCGTTTAACGATGGCCTTACACTGGCTAGATTCTAGTCCGTGACGCAGCACGACCGTTGCGCGCACGGTCTTTCCCGTCGTCAGCATGTCCGAGACATCCATAGCTGCGGGATCAATATCGCATTTGATCAGCGCAGCGCGTAACATATCTTCCATCTGGCTCACCTGAAACTCCGCTTCCGCGGTTAGTACCACGCTGCGCTCTTCGCGCTCAAAGGAGGCCTCAACGCCCTTAAAATCGAACCGATTACCGACAATTCTTGCGGCCTGATCCACTGCATTAGTCAACTGATGTATATCTACTTCCGAAACCACATCAAACGATGGCATAGTGTCTCACTCCAAATTCGGCAAAATTTAAAATCACATAGTAATGTGCTGAGATCAGTTTTCATAGAAGACGTTGGCAACAAACACCGCGAATGACGGATAAAGGTTGTTGTACCTGAGGCCCGCGCGCTAGCCCCTCATGCATTGCGAATAACAAAAGGGCGCTATATGCGTGCAGCCGCAACGATTAACCTTGAACTCGCGACTGCGGTTGGCTAACGTGTTCTACGCAAAGAATAACCAACGGTTTAGCGGGAAATGATATGGCCAAAAATTTCACAACGGGGAGTTTTGTAGCGCGCTGGGGGTTCGCCGCAGCGCTGGTCTTCGGAACATACAACCCCAGCGGCTACTCTTATATCGGCTGGTTAATGTCTGAGGGCGTAACGTTTGGACCTGTGTTGGCAATCGTTGGTCTGGTGTTGCTGATAGCTTGGATTATCTATTTGCGTGCGACTTTGCTATCTCTAGGCTGGCTAGGGATTTCTCTTGGCGCCGCTCTGTTCGCTGCTATCATCTGGTTGCTGGTGGACATTGGTTGGCTGAGCATTCATTCGACCGGGGTTATCGCCTACTTGGCGCTACTTTTACTGTCGATAATATTGGCAACGGGGATGTCCTGGTCGCACATTCGCAGGCGCTTGACAGGTCAGATCGACGTCGATGATGTTGAAGGCTAAGGCGCGGCAGTAAAACGGTGGCTGCGAATTCTCTTTTGCGATACCGCACTGCCCAGCGCTTTGGGTTACCAATCCGCTACAGAAAAAACCTGCAGCACGGCCTCCCGATGAAATCAGCCGTAATCGCGGCGCTGCCGAGATAGCCATGTAAAATGGCGCCTCAACACAGGGTCCGAGTCGATTGCTTCAGGAGAAGCATAGGTTGCAGCCAACTGCTGCTCATCATAGGTTCGATGGATTGCATCATGACAGTCACGGCAGGTATAAATCCCCTTGCTCAATGACTCGCGGCTAAAGTTACGCTGATAGCGCCGCCGGCGATGCAGTTTTCGGGGAATAAGATGGTGAAATGTGAGAGGTTGTGGTCTCTGACAAAAAGGGCAAGGACCCGCCGCACTGCGCCGGGTCGCGAATGTTACGTGGTATTTAGACATGCTATTGCTTACGCTAAAAACGAGCGCCTGGATTGAATCCAAATACAGTCCATAAGCGTACATCTTTACTCCGGCTATAAACGCATCTGTTGTCGCTTAAAACCGTTGTCAACGAGTAAAGACGGAGTAAAATCATGAGACTTACCATCATCCAGTTTGCCGCATTGACCGATGCCGCTGATGTCACTATCCACTCCCTCGAGCAGGCGCTTTATCAAGTCACGGTAGCTTTACCCAGCGGTCCTCATCTGCTGGTGGATAAAAAGGGCAAAGCTATTGGCAGCCGAAGCCTGCAGAAGATGAGGGAGATGCTTCAGGTTTTACCCGTTGGTACAATCACCCTGCGGCACGAGTCCGCCTATGATGAAATGATCGGGCAGCCACCGAAAGAGTCCAGTAACGCGCTGGAGGTCAACTTGTCACATGAAATGTACCCTGAACCTATTATTCATTAATCGGTCACGGCATCAGAAAATGGCTCACAAACTTCACTCAATGCAACTCACTCTCAAACTCGGCAGCCTCGCCGCAATCGTTGCCGGTCTGCTGTTTATGGCTCAGGCATCCGCAGAACCGGATACGGATGACAACTATTATAGCTATGATCAACCTAACCGCGATGGCATCGGCAAAGTCTATATGGGCAGGGAAATTGCCCATGTGATGGGCCATCGCGGCGCAACTTGGCTAGAAAGGCCTGAGCGAGAACAGAAGGAGCGGACGGATCTGCTGCTCAGCTTGCTGGCGCTGCGCCCGGGGGACACGGTGGCGGACATTGGCGCTGGCACCGGCTACTTCTCGCTACCCATAGCCAGATTGGTAGGCCCAACAGGCCGCGTATTGGCAGTGGATATTCAACCCGAGATGCTAACAATCATCGAAGAACGGGCCCGCGCGGGAAAAATTGCCAATATCGTTCCGATCCTGGCCACAGAAACCGACCCAATGCTACCCGATAATACGGTGGACCTAGTCCTGATGGTCGATGCTTATCATGAGTTTTCTTTCCCTCGCGAAGTCATGACGCGCGTCGTAGACGCACTGTCTGAAGACGGCAGAATCGTACTGGTAGAATACCGTGAAGAGGACCTCGCCGTGCCAATCAAGCGGCTGCACAAGATGAGTGTCGCTCAGGCCAAGCGCGAAATGGCCGCTGTCGGTTTAGCGCTGGACCAACTGCATAAGAGCCTTCCCTGGCAACATGTTATGGTTTTTCGTCGCCAAACGAAGACCCAGTGAAGCCAATATGACAGCGTCTCGGTGATAGGCCTAGGCGGTAACACATAACCCTAGGGCTCTACTCACACAACATATGGCGCCCTATGCGTATAGTCTCGAGCTGCCGGGCAACGCTGGGACTATGCACCCCATCGTGTCCGCTGGGTGTACAATGTTTCCCGCTCTAGGTCCTAAAAAAAGGAGTCACAAAGTCATGCGACACAACCCGTTTTCAAGCCCAATCTACGTATTTTGACGACACAGCAGCCGCACTGGCATCTATTGGGCGCAGGGGCGATAGGTTGCCTATACGCGGGGCACCTTCGCAGTAGTGGATGCGATATTTCGCTGATCATGCGCAAAGGAACGCAGCCAGCGTCGCTGCCGATAATCACAGAACACGGGGGCATTCGCAGCGAACAACACGTACCCATTGTGACGCCTAATAGCGATGCGCCTATTTCCCATCTAGTGATCACAACAAAGGCATACGACGTAAGCGAGGCCGTGGCGAGCATTGCACACCTTTTAAGCGAGGACAGCGTAGTAGTGCTGCTGGTGAATGGCATGGGTCTCGCAGAGCAGTTGGCCGCAGATTGGCCACGCCTGAACATTTTTTGTGGCACCACGACCGAGGGCGCTTACAGTCTAGCGCCGCAGCACATTCAGCATACCGGTCGGGGGAAGACATGCATTGGCAAGCAGGGTGAAAAGAAACCCCCTCCATGGTTTGAACAGTGGTCTGATGCAATTGACACCTGCGTATGGGATAGCAATATTGAGGCAGCACTATGGTCAAAAATGGCTATCAATTGCATCATCAACCCTCTGACCGCCTTGCACAACTGTGCCAATGGCGAACTAAGCCAGCGCCCAGAGTTAATCACGCAAGTGACGACCTTGTGTGGTGAGGTTTCCAAGATTACTCGAGCGGCTGGCTTTGCAGCGATTGCCGCAGCATTGCCACAGTTGGTCGCGGGGGTCATTGCGGCCACTGCAAACAATCGTTCTTCGATGCTGCAGGATGTCGAGAAGGGTAGGCGCACCGAAATTGATTACATTACTGGCTTCCTGCTGCGAGTCGCAGACCAACATGGCATTGATGCCCCTCACAACCGTGCATTATTGAAGAGCATAAAAAGCCATGAATGCTGACGCTCTGTCGTTGAAAAATTGACTACCCATAGTATTGTCTCGGCCATCACACATGTTCTTGGGCTGCAGCGTGGCCTTCGTATAGATCAGTGATAGAGCGCCAACGTCGTACTGCGCACTATATCGCGCCACTGCTGCATCGACATACCAGGGAACAAAATACCCTGCTGGTTAAAACGCAAACCCGATTGCTCACGATGAATCGCAAACACACACAGATTCGCTGCACAGTGCAGACTAACTTGAATACCCAGCTCGGGCGCCTCATTCCAATTCGTGGGTTCTCCGGCAGAATAGTAGATGGTTCTGGGAACGGCCCCAACCGGACCGATGACCCGCAGCCTACCCAGCTGTTCCGCCAGCGCGTTCTTCACCTCCTGCAGCAGCCAAGCAGAGGAAATACCGGGTAGTAATTCCATTTCTGCACTCACAGAGGTTATCGGCAACGCGAACCCAATAGGAGTCACCCTGCTTTGCGATGTCAGCACTGACGCTAACGTGATCATAATCACAATGGCAAGTACAGCAGCTGTGCGAACTGGCCACCTGAGCGCTGTTATCCGATGCCAGAATCCGGCGACTCTTGTGCCGGAGTGCACCGGTGCAAACTGTCCCTGGCATGCCAAGCCCTTAGGTATCAATAGAGGGATATGGGCGGGGGATTCACGCCGAAAATAGGGGCGAGCTTCAAGCAATAGACTATTGCCAGATGATATCGGAAGCCTCCGCAACAGCGACCGCAATACCTGTCGTACCTTGTGCACGTGCTGGGCTCTCTTAGCAGGGTCTTTTTGCAGAAGCCCGTCGATCAGCTCTACCAGTTGATCCGGCAACTCCACATCGCTACCAACGATGTCCTTCAAAGGACGAGCGGCGCGCGTTAGCAGCAAATTCGGGTCAGGCCGCCCATCACGAAAAAAAGGCTGTTCGCCGCTCAGCATGCGGTAAAACAGACAGCCCAAAGCGAACAGGTCGGCACGTCCATCTAACGGATAGCCAAGATACTGTTCCGGAGACAGTGCATGAAAGCTTCCCGCCGCCCATTCCCGAGATGGCTCCTCTCCAACGACCCTAGCAATCCCGAAATCGGTAAGCTTGGCTCGCCCGAACTCGGTGATCAATACGTTTGCGGCTTTCACATCTCCATGCACGATGTGCTGCTGCCGGGCGAGCGCAAGCGCCCCCGCAATGTCAACGCCTACGGTCAGCACACCTGCCAGTGAGGGACGTACCGCGGCCAGCAACTCTTCCAGGCTCGATCCCGGTACATATTCCATGATTAGGGCTAGGTGTTTACTAGACTCTATAACATCGTAGATCTGCACCACTTTTTGACTGTGCATACTAGCCACTAATTGCGCTTCACGCCGCAGCTGCTTGCGGGACCCGTGCTTGGCGGAAAGTGTGTAGATTTTAATGGCCACTCTACGCTGCAGTCGCTTGTCGTAACCGAGGAATACACTCCCCTGCCCGCCCTGATTAATCAGCCGCAGAATACGATAGGGCCCTACTTTGCTATCAAGGTTCATGCACTCAGTGATAAACAAGGCGTAAATTGCGCAAATGACAGCGCAGACTATTCACCGAGACCTGCAACTGCCTAGCGACAGCGGCGCTATCGCCACCGCGCTGAGTCATTACACGCTGCAACTCATCCAGTGAAATGTCTGTGGCCAAGCGATAACGAGGTGACATTTTAATACGCCGGTACACTGCGCCCCGCGAGACACCTAGCTGCAAAGCAA
This sequence comes from uncultured Haliea sp., assembly GCA_913061115.1. Lineage (GTDB taxonomy): Bacteria > Pseudomonadota > Gammaproteobacteria > Pseudomonadales > Halieaceae > Marimicrobium. The sequence continues at coordinate 4,542 of CAJXTK010000056.1, read as the reverse complement.
CGCGTAGCGCTTCACTACCGTTAGAGACCATTGCCTGATCAAACGTAGCATCGTCGATATCTTGAATTTTACGGCGTGGCGGAAGCCCCCCTACTGAGTACGCTTTAGCATTTTTCTTGAGCAGCGTTGACTGCAGGTTTTCATTCAAGATCGGCGTCGTCTCACTTGCGACAACGATCTGTTGAGCGAAATTGACCAGCTCGCGAACGTTTCCCGGCCAGCGATAACTCACAAAACGAAAAAACAGTATTGCCCACGCGGCAATGTCTCGCGCGAGGCTCTGCGCATGAGGTAATAATTCAGTGCGTTCAGCCTCCGCTGCGCTACGCTGAAGAAAATGCAATAACAACTCACCAATATCTTCTGGGTGTTCATGCAGCGGCGGAAGCACTATTTCACAGGCCCCAAGACGGTGGCGCAATGCCGCTTTAAAATGGCAACCCTCACCCTCAAGCGCCGCATCCGTGGCGGATATCACGCGCACATCCACGCGTCTTATCGGGCCACCGACAGCCTGAATTTCACGCTGCTCTAGTACACGCAACAACAACGGTTGCACGTCCAAAGCGACATCTCCAATCTCATCCAGAAACAAGCTGCCACCCTGTGCCTGCTCAAAATAACCCGGGGTTGCTTTATCCGCGCCTGTAAAGGCGCCACGAGTACTGCCAAACAAAGCGGACGCCGCCAGCTCATTAGGGATTGCGGCCATATTGACACAGACCATGGGGCCGCCGGCCCGGCCACTAGCCTGGTGAATAGCGGTGGCAACCAATTCCTTGCCGGTTCCTGTTTCGCCCCGAATGAGTACGTCAAGGTCGCTTTTAGCGGTACGAGCGACCTGCTCTCGAATGTCATCCATACAAACACTGTTACCCCGCAACGGATCGCTATAATGGCTTGTTTGATTCTTTGTGATACTGCGCTTGGTCAGTCGCAGCATAAGAACAATACTGTGCCCTAGCATCAGAGGGACGCCCTCAAGCAACGTGTCCCTGCGCAGTTCGACGCTGCTGTGCAACTCGGTGATGCCGACGCGACACCGACTGGCCGAATCAAATCGACGAATCGTAAGACGCTTACCCTGATAGCTAAATTGCAATGCTCGGCGACTAATATGCGCGTCATCAAGCGCTGCGGGCGCGTGGCCGCGTGTTCCCATGAACTCGGGGCTGCGACGCCCCAGCACCCAAGGGACATCACCCGTTTGCAATGGCACCACAGCCTTGTGCCCAATGCGATCAATGTCAGCATGAAAAATAATCGTCAGTACGAGATCCAATCCCGCGGGCGCACCTCCCAGCACGGCAATGATTGAAGGAAGGGTTAAATCCGTGTCAGCACGCCTCATCATGGATTTGGGTATCCGCCGACTGGTTGCAAAACAGAGAGTCGTTAGTGTTAAAGCTTAGCAGTTAGCCGCAAAAATGCCGTCGTAGGGTGATAATTAATGCGAGGAAATTCATAGGCGGCCAGCCTCCTCCAACTGCTGCCGATAACGATGCCAGTCAAAGGCAGGCCCTGGGTCGGTTTTGCGCCCCGGCGCAATATCGCAATGGCCAACGATTTTATCCTTGTGCATGGCCGGGTACTCAGCCAGCAGCGCCCTCGTCACCGCCGTCAGTGCGGTATATTGTGCTTCGGTGTAAGGGTCATCATCCGTGCCCTCAAGCTCAATGCCGATACTGAAATCGTTGCAATCGCTGCGCCCCTCGTAAGTGGACTGACCCGCATGCCAGGCACGCTCACCGAAATCAACAAATTGCACAAGATCACCGCTGCGTTGTATCAACAGATGTGCTGACACCTTCATGCCGCGGAGCTCTCCGAAGAAAGGGTGTTCGTCGCAGTCCAGACGATTCGTAAAAAATCGCTCGATGCAGTCGCCACCGTAAGACCGCGGCGGGAGAGAAATATTGTGGATAACCAACAGATCTGGGGTGCAGTCTGGCGGGCGCACCTCGCAATTCGGTGAAGGCACCCACCTCGCCTCGCGCAACCAGCCCTGTTCCAGTGTGTATTGCATGCCTGCTATTGTTCCTCTCAATTGTTACCGACCATAGATTCAAGAGTCTACTCTGAATTCCTCTCAGTATGCAGACCACATACACTAAGCAATCGCAGTTAACAGCCGCCATGAGTAACTGCTACAATCGCATCACGTTCTCGCTACACACGTTTGTCTTATGAGCCAGCCCAAGTCCCAACTCATCGCCCCCGACCCTGCAGTGGTGCAACTGAATGTCCGTGCTGCTTTGGCAGAAGATGTGGGCAGTGGCGATATTACCGCCGCGTTGATTCCTCCAGAGGTCCGCGCGACAGGCCGTGTTATTAGCCGTGAATACGGCGTGCTCTGCGGACAGGCCTGGGTGGATGCCGTTTTCGCTGCTCTGGATGAGACCGTGAGCCTTAAATGGCACCGCCAGGACGGGCAAACAGTCAACCCAGACGACACCCTGTTTACCCTTGAGGGGCCGGCGCGAAGTTTGCTCACCGGTGAGCGCTGTGCCCTCAACTTTCTGCAGCTACTGTCGGGGACAGCAACCATCAGTCGTCGCTACGCCGACGTCGTCAGTGGAACCGGCGTCAAATTGTTGGACACGCGTAAAACCATTCCCGGATTACGCGATGCACAAAAATACGCTGTGCGCTGCGGCGGCTGCCACAATCACCGCATCGGGCTGTACGATGCCTTCCTAATCAAGGAAAACCACATCACTGCCTGCGGCAGTATTGCTGCGGCAGTCACCGCTGCACGAAATTACGCGCCGGGGAAGCCAGTAGAAGTGGAAGTTGAAAATCTCTCAGAATTCGAAGAGGCGCTGGCCGCAGCCTGCGACAGAGTGATGCTGGACAATTTTCCTCTTGAGCATATTGTGCAGGCCGTCAGCCTGGCGAGTGGGCGCGTCGAGCTGGAAGCTTCTGGCAATGTCACCACAGAAACCTTGCTCGCCATTGCGCAAACCGGTGTGGACTTTATTTCAATTGGTGCGCTGACCAAGGACTGTAAACCGCTCGATCTATCCATGCGCCTGCTATAAAACCGCACGCCACAATCAGGGTCATTGCGAGAGCAAAGACCGCTTACTGACAATCACCCCGTTATTATCGGCGTAAATATAATCACCCGGCGCGATGTCCACGCCGCCGATGTGAAGGTCGATATCACGCTCCCCAACGCCGCGCTTTTCAGTCTTGATCGGACAACTGCCCAATGCCTGCACACCGATAGAGGTGCGGCCAATTTCATCCACGTCGCGGATGACCCCATTGATAATCAGGCCGCTCCAGCCATTGGCTGCCGCTTTCTCTGCCAGTAGGTCACCCAGCAGGGCACGCCGCATAGAACCCCCGCCATCCACCACGATCACGCGGCCCAGCCCCGGCTCCTCGACACATTGCTTTACCAGTGAGTTGTCCTCGTGGCATTTAATGGTGACTACCGCTCCCCAAAATTGCCGGTTTTGTCCATAGTTAACCAGCTGCAACTCAAGGGCGCAGACCTCGGGGGCCTCATCCGATAGATCGGGTGTCGAAATTGGGGTCATAGCCACTCCAAAATGATGTCATTGTGGGCATTATACATACTGACGCACACGCACAAACCGAACCGTGATGCGCGCAACCCATGTGCAGTGTTGGCAATCGGTAGATTGTGAGTATAATTCCCCTAGCCAATACCTAGCATATCTTTCATTCACAAAATGAATGCGGAGCGTCTCGTGAAAGTCAATCGGATCGATCTCAACCTGCTGGTCTACCTGGATGCACTGCTGCGCGAGCGCAACGTGACCCAGGCCGCCAACCAACTCAACCTGTCACAGCCCGCCATGAGTAACGGCCTGCGCCGCCTGCGGGAACTGTTTAACGACCCCTTACTCGTAAGGACCAGCGAGGGCATGACACCCACTGAGCGCGCGCTCGAACTGGAGCCGGTGGTACGCGAGGTCCTCAGCAAAATCGATCAGGCCGTACAGCCTCGCGGAGACTTCGAAGCGGGCACTGCGCAGCGTGTTTTCCGCATTATGGCCAGCGATTATGCAGAGTCCACCTTATTTCCCAGTGTGCTGGGAAAACTGCGCACGCTGGCACCGGGCCTGACGCTGGATATCATGACACCCTCGGACGTGAGCTTTCTGGATGTTGAGCGCGGGAAGGTCGACATGGTGATCAACCGGTTTGACTCCATGCCCCAATCCTTCCATCAGATACACCTTTGGGACGATAGTTTTACCTGCGTACTAAGCCCCGAAAACCCCGTACTGAACGATTTCACGCTGGAGAATTATCTCCAAGCCAACCATGTGTGGGTCAGTAAGACCGGCATGGGTGTGGGTGTAGGCGTAGATCCGAGCGACGTTCAACGTTTGGGATGGGTGGATGCGGCCCTCAATAGACTGGGCAAGAAGCGTCAAATACGGGTGTTCACGCGACACTATCAGGCGGCGATGACACTGGCAGAACAAAACGACCTGATCGTCACCCTCCCAACCCTGTCTCTTATACACATCTCCGAGCCCACGAGACTAGGCATGATCTCGT
>CAJXTK010000055.1 GCA_913061115.1 uncultured Haliea sp. | reverse complement strand
CGAGATCATGCCTAGTCTCGTGGGCTCGGAGATGTGTATAAGAGACAGGCGCTAAGGTCTACGGCTTGGCGGCCAAGGGCTCTCCTCCGATGTCGGTGCCGCATCTCGACACCCGCATCATAGACGACAAGCGCTGGTTACTGTTCGGGCCCTACGCAGGATTTTCGACCCGATTCCTTAAAAATGGCTCGCTCTTCGATCTCCCAAAGTCGGTACGGTTGGACAATATCCTGCCACTCCTCGCGGTAGCGCGCGACAATTTTCCTCTCGAGGAGTACTTGGTTGGACAAGTTCTGCAAAGTGCCTCCCACCGCTACGATTCCCTGCGTGAGTTCTATCCACAGACGAATGTTGCAGACTGGGAAGTTGTGGTCGCAGGGCAGCGCGTACAAATCATTCGGAAGGATAAGGCGCATACCGGAAAGCTCGAGTTCGGCACCGAAATCGTGCATTCCGCTGACTCGTCGATAGTCGCTGTATTAGGCGCATCGCCAGGGGCCTCGACCGCGGTCTCGATCATGGTCCACATGCTCGAGAACTGCTTTCACGAGCAACTCGTCGGCCACTGGGTGCCCAAACTAAAGGAAATGATTCCCTCCTACGGCTACGATCTAAAAACCGATGCAGCCCTATCCGCGCGCGTTCGCGCGGATACCGCCGAAACCCTGAACCTGAGCAAGCACTAGCGATTATAATCCCATGATGTAGTGGAACACAGGCTAAAAAATCGGCGGACGCTAGGGATAGAAGTATTATCCTGACAGAGATAAAAAAATCAAACACCAGATAGCGTTTTTAACTTCATATTGAGTCACACAGTGCCCGCCATTATCACTGCGTGGGACGTTATTTGGCGTCTGCTCGAGACAAAAACTTACGCTCTTCCACACTGACCTTTATTTTATCGCCAACAGAGATATGTTCCGGCACTTGCACGGTCAACCTGGTCGATAGTAACGCCGGCTTCGTTCTTGAGGTTGCAGAGCCGCCCTTGATTGATGGATCAGTCTCAATCACTTCAAGCTCAACATTAGACGGCAAATCAAGCGCTACCGGACTGTCGTTAACCATAATCACATGGACGCCAGTTGTGGCCTCATTAATGAAAAGAACTTGATCAGCAATGGACTCTTTATTTAGGCTATATGGCGTGTAATCACCCGTATCCATAAAGATATATTCATTGCCGTCGACGTAGGACAGCATGACAGGTTTTCGTATAAGGTCTGCCAAATTCAAAATATCTGAATCCTTAAACGTCTCATCAATTTTATTTTGAGTGACTACATCATACATGCGCATACGGTAGATACTGCCCCCTGCACGACCTTGCGGAACCGAACGCTCAATATCGCTGACGATATAGGTCTTATCGTTATACTCAACAGCGGTACCTTTCTTAATTTCACTTGCCTTTGGCATTTTCTCTCGTCCTGATTTTTTGGAAAAATTTAAATTTCTATACGCCTGCTGATATACGCATTCCCTCAAGCCCCTGCATCTGCAATGCGATCCTGCACACTCGTCAGCTGCGCTCGATCTGCACGCTGCTTCTCGACCGACACCTGTTCGACTACGTCACCCTCCATAAGCGGCTGCCGAAAGCCCGTGTAGACAACTTTCCGGGGGCGCTCGATGGGTGGATAGGCGCGATGAAGCGTATCACTGCAATGCACTGTTACGTCGCCCGTTCGTGTGACCAACTTTACCACCGGCAAATCAAGACTGTCGTCTTTACCCGCGGTCTGAACATTGGCACGATGGGAGCCAGGGACAACGCCAAGTGCTCCGCTGCGTTCGTCCGCGCCGGTAACGGAAATGCCAATCGAGAGGCCGTTACAGTAGTAAGAGTGTTGTCCTTGCCCACAGTCCTTATGCCAAGGGAGATCGGAAAGACCACTTTTGATATCGAGCGGCTTGATCAGGCCCTCCGCGCCCAGCCAGCCTGCGCCCTTAGCACTGCCACAAAGATCGTCTCCTGTGATCTTGGCGAGCCATGATAGCCGGTCGTCCTGAAGCAGGACACGCAGCGCGGCGGATTGTTCTTGAAAAAACAGTACACGCACAGCCTGCTGCACACCTTTCGAATCTCCTGCCCACCACGATGCACCATCGTCGGGACGCGCACGCTCAAGGGCAGCGTCGAGGTCGGCAGACACGGCGGCCATCTCTGCCTCTGTGAAGACACCACGCAGATGCAAAAATCCAGCTTGGTGAAGGAAGTGGGAGATCTCATCGCGATCATCGTCACGTTCGAACGCTCGACTGAGATCCAGATCGCTGCCGTCTCTATCGGTCACTGTGATGGCGCCAGCTTCGTGAACAGGGCGACCATCGAATAGTGCACGGAGCACCGGCTCCCAGCCAATCCAATGCTCGAAGCTGCCCTGAGTCATCTTAACGCGTGAGTTCATCGCCAGTCCCATTGTTGTCGTCCAGTCTTGGACAAGATCCGAGAGAGCATCACAATCAAGTTTTGCAGTTGCACTGTCGGATGCGTACCCCGCTTCAATGCGGAGCGCGCCGCGCCGTTCGCATAATGTGACGGTGCGATCACCAACGCTGAGCGTGAGGGCTGGCAGGTTTTTGTAGCGCAGGCCTCGAGCGGCGAGCTCCGCATTACGAGACAATGCTTCAGGAATCAGCGAGTCGAAAATGGCGTCCCGGTCCAGTAACCTTCGATCACGGTGACGACGGGTACGGCAATCAATAGACATGGAGTGACTCCTCATTGTGTCATAGCACGAGGATACCACGAGAGGCGTCGACAAGAGATACGCATCGTTGGCTGTAGCTGTTATAGATTATTTATAACTTTATCCCAAAATAATTTAATGCTGCCAGCATTAATAAGTAACAAAAAATAGTGGCGCAGATTGATATTGCTATGGCCCAGTAGAAATGAACTTCTAGTCTCAACAAAACAGGCAACGTTAAGAAAAGTGTTAATGAAGGTAAAACCAACCAAAAAATGCTGGATGATAAGTTGCTTACTTTTGTTGAATCACCCGTATCGATGTACAGCCAAAACATTGCCAAAACCGAAACAAGCGGAACAGATGCCAAGACTGCACCGGCAAGAGAGCTTCTCTTGGAGATCTCCGAAATCGCTACAATCAGAATAGTTGTTATTGCAATTTTTATAGCGTAATAAATCAATCCATAGTCTCCATAGCTAAGGCCTAAAGTCTAGTCTAGTCAGGTCGACCCAGCCAACGGTTTGAGCGACCGGTGAATACTCAAAGAGCCGAAGTCTACTTCGACACATTCTATAACCGAGACAACTCTATCAGTTAGACTACTACAGGACTCTCGCAAAGACATCGGATGAGTTTCTAACATCACGTTCACCGGTTTATCCGATGCAACGCTTTATTAGGTCATTGATTGACCTTCCCCCTGAAAACAGCGACCCGCGCGGGATAAACTGCCACAAGCTGTTTAATTAACGGTGTTATCTATTTGACAGGCTCAAAAATACTGTATATTTATACAGTATAATGTCAAGCTACGCCGAACTTCACTGCCTCAGCTGTTACAGCTTCCTGCGCAGCGCCTCTCATCCCCACGAACTGGTGGAGCGCGCCGCCGCGCTCGGATATCGCGCACTAGCCATCACGGACGAGTGTTCCTTTGCAGGGATAGTCAAAGCCCATGTGGCCGCGAAGGAAGCCGGCATCCAGCTCATCATCGGCAGCGAGCTGAGACTGGAGGAGGGCATTCGACTGGTAGTACTCGTGCCTACTCGGGATGCCTACAGCGAGCTGTCCGGCCTCATCAGCATGGCTCGCCGGCGCAGCCCCAAAGGAGAATACCGGGTCACCCTGCGTGACGTAATATTTCACCTCAAACGCTGCTTTCTGATCTGGCTGCCCCAAATGAACGATGAAAACAGTCACGCCTATGGTCTGCAACTCAAGCGGTTGTGCAAAGATCGTCTGTGGCTCGGGGTCAATCACCTACTGGGTAACAATGAAGTACAGCGCTACCTCAGGCTGCAGCAGTTGGCCCAGGAATTGGATATTCCGATGCTAGCCTGCGGCGATGTGCGCATGCATACCGCCAAACGTAAACCCCTGCATGATGTGTTTACCGCCCTCTATCACAGCACCAGCATCGCTCAATTGGGCCGGCGACGCCTGGGCAATAGCCAGCAACACCTGCGCACTATCGACAAATTACAATGGCTCTATCCCCCTGCACTACTGGAGCAAACTCTACACATTGCCAGACTCTGCAATTTCAGTCTGGATGAGCTGCGGTATGAATATCCCGAAGAGGTGGTGCCATCGGGTTACCACCCCAATCAGTATCTGCGGGAGCTGGTGACGACAGGCTCAGATGCCCGCTGGCCCCGAGGTATTCCCATAAAGATACGGCAGAGCATTGATAAGGAGCTGGCGCTAATAGAGGAACTGCACTACGAGTACTATTTCCTCACCGTGTACGACATCGTGCGCTTTGCCCGCTCACGCGACATTCTGTGCCAGGGCCGCGGCTCAGCGGCCAACTCGGTGGTGTGCTACTGCCTCTTTATCACGGAAGTATCGCCCGAGCAGATATCGTTGCTGTTCGAGCGCTTTATCTCCAAAGAACGAGCCGAGCCACCGGATATCGACGTGGACTTTGAACACGAACGACGAGAGGAAGTGATTCAGTATATCTATGACAAATACTCCCGCAAGCGCGCGGCCCTGGCCGCCACGGTCATCACCTACCGCTCACGCAGCGCGGTGCGCGATGTGGGCAAGGCCCTGGGGCTGGACCCTGTGTTCGTCGACGACCTCGCAAAATCTATGGCGTGGTGGGATCGCTCGGCAGATCTCAACAAACGATTTGCAGAGCAAGGTGTCCCCAGCCATAGCCAGCAGGCAGAACTGTTTTATTCACTGGTGCAACAAATCCTGGGCTTTCCCAGGCACCTGTCACAGCATGTGGGTGGCTTTGTGATCACACGTAGCCCCATCTCGACGCTGGTACCCGTTGAAAATGCCAGCATGGCAGAACGCACTATTATCCAGTGGGACAAGGAGGACATCGAGTCTATGGGACTGCTCAAGGTGGATATTCTGGCCTTGGGCATGTTGTCTGCCATTCGCAAGAGCCTACAGATGGTGCAGCGCTACTGCCCCACCATCAAAACGCTCAGCGACATCCCCAAAAACGACCAGTCCACTTACCGCATGCTGCAAATTGCCGATACCATTGGCGTATTCCAGATCGAGTCACGGGCGCAGATGTCTATGCTACCGCGACTCAAGCCTGAGTGTTTCTACGACCTAGTCATTCAAGTCGCCATTGTGCGCCCTGGTCCTATTCAAGGCGATATGGTGCACCCGTACCTACGACGCAAACAGGGGCTGGAATTAGCGTCCTACCCCGACGACGCCATCAAAGAGGTACTAGAGCGAACACTCGGCGTGCCTATTTTTCAGGAGCAGGTGATCAAACTCGCAATGGTAGCGGCAGGTTTCTCCGGCGGCGAAGCAGACCAGTTGCGTCGGGCCATTACCAGCTGGGGCAGAAACAGCAAACTACTAACCTTCGAGGAAAAGCTAACACAAGGCATGATCGAACGTGGCTACAACGAAGATTTTGCCCGACGCCTGTTCGAGCAGATCAAGGGCTTCGGGGGTTACGGTTTTCCAGAATCACACTCCGCCAGCTTTGCACTTTTGGCATATATTTCCGCATGGCTCAAGCGCCATCACCCGGCCGCGTTTGTTGCGGGGCTGCTCAACAGTCAGCCTATGGGGTTTTACAGCCCCTCACAGTTAATTCAGGACGCCCGCCGCCACGGCGTCACCGTATTGTCTATCGACGTCAACCATAGCGACTGGGATCACCAGCTGTTGGACAGCCGCTCTGCACAACAGAACCAACCAGCGCTACGACTGGGTCTGCGCTTGGTCAGGGGCCTAAGCCGGCAAGGCGCGCAGAGAGTGGTAGAAGCGCGACAACGCAACCCTTTTCGCCAGATCAGTCATTTGCGTCAGTGGGCCGTCCTGAACAAACGCGACATGGAAGCACTAGCAGATGCAGACGCTCTGCAATCGCTGAGCGGACATCGACATCAGTCGCAGTGGCAAATCATGGCACTGGAACAACCCAAACCCTTGTTACGCGATGAACAGTACCAGAACGCCAGTTACTTCGACGATGGCGTGCAATTGCCCGCGCCACAGATAGCAGAGGAAGTTCTCTCAGACTACCGCGCCACCGGTCTCACTTTGCGCGCCCATCCATTAAGTTTATTGCGCGACCGCGCCCCTTTCAACCGCTGCAAGCGCCACACTGATCTGGCATCCATTGGGCATAAACGTTTCGTGCGCATTGCAGGACTCGTCACCTGCCGCCAGCGTCCGGGAACTGCCTCGGGCGTTTTATTTCTTACTCTAGAAGATGAAACTGGCAACAGCAATATCGTAGTGTGGGAGCGCACACAGCAGCACTTCCGTCAGGCGCTGATGAACGGAAAATTGCTACTGGTGAACGGCATTGTGGAAACCAAAGATAACGTCACCCATGTGATCGCCGGCGCTCTGTATGATTATTCTCATGAGTTGGACAACTTATCCGTACAGTCGCATGACTTTTATTAGTGCATCGTGAAGCACCTAGAGGGGCGAACGTCCTTTGTCTGCAGCAATGCGCATTCGCAGTGCGTTCAGTTTAATAAAACCCTCTGCATCTGCCTGATTGTAAGCCCCGGCATCGTCCTCAAACGTGGCAATGCTCTCATCAAACAGACTATCTTCAGACTGACGTCCCACAACCATCACATTACCCTTATAAAGCTTTAGCCGCACCGTACCATTAACAACCGCCTGGGAATCATCGATCGCCGCTTGCAACATCTTGCGTTCCGGCGACCACCAATAGCCGTTATAAATCATTAGCGCATAACGCGGCATGAGTTCATCCTTGAGATGTGCAACCTCACGATCTAACGTAATAGATTCGATTGCACGATGGGCCTTGAGCATAATTGTACCGCCAGGCGTTTCATAGCAACCGCGAGATTTCATACCCACGTAACGGTTTTCAACAATATCATCGCGGCCTATGCCATTCGCGCCGCCGACTTTATTCAGCTGCTCCAGGACGGTCGCTGGAGTCATCGTCTGACCATCGATAGCGACGATGTCGCCGCGCTCAAATTCAAGTTCTATATAGGTCGCACTGTCCGGTGCGGCTTCCGGGTTGACACTCCAGCGCCACATGGACTCTTCGGGCTCGTTCCAAGGATTCTCCAGCAGATCGCCCTCATAGGAGATATGCAGCAAGTTAGCGTCCATCGAGTAAGGGGATTTTTTCTTCGCACTGGCATAATCCACCGGGATGTCATGCGTTTCACAATAAGCCATCAGCGATTCGCGTGAGCTCAGATCCCATTCCCGCCAAGGGGCAATCACCTGAATCCCCGGCTTCAAGGCGTAGGCACCCAGCTCAAAACGCACCTGATCATTGCCTTTGCCCGTGGCACCGTGCGAGATTGCATCGGCGCCGGTTTCATTCGCTATTTCTATCAGGCGCTTGGCGATGAGCGGTCGCGCAATAGAGGTCCCGAGCAGGTACTCTCCTTCATAGATGGTATTGGCGCGAAACATGGGAAAAACAAAATCACGTACAAATTCTTCACGCAGGTCATCGATATAGATTTCTTTGACGCCCATCGCCTCAGCCTTGGCACGTGCGGGCTCGACTTCCTCACCCTGGCCAATATCGGCAGTAAACGTCACCACTTCGCAGGCGTAATTGTCCTGCAACCAACGCACAATGACTGACGTATCCAGACCGCCGGAATAGGCCAACACAACCTTATTTACATCTGACATTTGAGGCTCCTCGGAGCTAGGATCAAAGTGGGCGAACATTCTAACGCTGGGAGGTCTCAATTCCCAGTCCCTAATCCCTTAAAGGAGTCCACGCTGTAAAGAGTCTACCCTCTTCTGTGGTAGAATCTTAATCTGTTTTTTTAAGCTATAAGGTTCCTTGTGATCGAACTGACCATTACCCGCCCAGATGACTGGCATGTGCACCTGAGAGACGGGGCCGCCCTGCAGCGAACCTGTGCAGACCTAGCTCGCTATTTCGGCCGAGCAGTCATTATGCCCAACATAGTGCCCCCGGCAGCGACTGTTGCGCAGGCGCTCGCGTATCGTGATCGCATTATTGAGGCCATGAGTACGCTGCCACGGCAGTTTGAACCACTGATGGTACTTTATCTCACAGACCAGACCACAGCGGCAGAGGTTCGCCTGGCCGCCGCCACTGATGGCGTGCATGCCATCAAATTATACCCGGCGGGCGCAACCACCAACTCTTCCGCAGGGGTGGCTGAACTGGAAAAACTCTTTCCGACTCTGGCCGCTATGGAAGAAGCTGACCTACCCTTATTGATTCACGGCGAGGTCACTGATCGCGACATCGACATTTTCGATCGGGAAAAGGTCTTCATTGATCGACATCTGGCGCCAATCGCAGCACGTTTCCCGTCCCTGCGTATCGTGCTGGAACATATCACCACTGCCGATGCCGTGCAGTTCGTCAGTGCTGCGGGTACGAATGTCGCCGCTACCATTACACCGCATCATTTAATGTTTAACCGTAACGACATGCTGGTGGGCGGCATTCGACCCCACTATTATTGCCTGCCCGTGCTCAAGCGTAACACCCATCAAGAGGCGCTGCAGGCAGCCGCTATTTCGGGTAATTCTAAATTCTTCTTGGGTACAGATTCAGCGCCCCATAGCACGGACAGCAAAGAAAACAGCTGTGGCTGCGCCGGAATCTACTCCGCCCATGCGGCAGTAGAGTTTTATACTGAAATCTTTGAACAGCTAAACGCCCTTGAAAAACTGGAACCATTCGCGTCCCACTTCGGAGCAGATTTCTACCGCATGCCGCGTAATAAGGACACAATTACCTTGCATAAAAAGAGTTGGGATATCCCCGCAAAAATTCCTCTGGGAACAGGCACCCTGACCCCGCTGCGCGCGGCCGAATCAGTAGCCTGGCAGGTAATCGATTCCGGAGCCGACGTGTGAAAAGTATTACTGAGCACGAGATCAACGATCGCTTTCGCGGATTCCTACCGGTGATAATCGATGTGGAGACCGGTGGCTTCGTTGCCGGCACCGATGCCTTGCTAGAAGTGGGCGCGACCACCGTACGCATGGACGAAGACGGACAATTGGCGGTACACCGCACCTACAATTATCATATCCAGCCTTTTGAAGGCGCAAACATCGAGCAAGCGGCGCTGGATTTCACTGGCATAGACCCTTATCACCCCTTTAGAGAGGCTGTTACAGAAGAAGAAGCTCTGGGAGAATTATTCAACGTCGTTCGTAAGGAGATCCGCGACCGACAATGTACCCGCGCGATCCTCGTCGGACACAATGCACACTTCGACGCCGGCTTCATCACTGCGGCGGCGGAGCGCTGCGGCATCAAGCGCAATCCGTTCCACCCCTTTTCATTTTTCGATACCGCTACTTTGGCAGGTCTAGCCTTCGGACAAACCGTATTGGCTAAAGCCTGCGCCGAAGCCGGCATTGCTTTTGACAACAACGAAGCACACTCCGCTGCCTATGATGCGGAGCGCACAGCAGAATTATTTTGTGACATCGTCAATCGCTGGAAAGAATCAGGCGGGTGGTTGCCCGAGTTTAGCTGAAGCATGGGGCACAAACCGGTACTAATCTTCTCCACTAATCTCGTTCAGCAGCAGATGCAACTCCGACATCAACCCCTCAATGTTGTCGATACCCAGTAACTCGTACTTCAGACACTCCTCCAGCGGCAACAGCTGCAACAGGGTATAACCAACCTGCCAGGCATCATTGTAATCCACACGCAGATTCATACGCTGCACATGCGGATGTGTTTCGAGGCTGCGTAAGACGTCCAGCAATGACAGCCACTCTTCAGATAAAGGTGTCGCAGCGGTAGGCTGCTGCAGGTCAACTTGCCCCACTACCAATCCATTAGAGCGCGTGTGCGTCTTGTGCAACGCAAAGCGCTGGGCTCCTTCAATGGTAATTCCAAGCAGGCCATTGGACAGTTGATCCCAGTCCACGATACGGGCACAGGTGCCGTAGTCCCCCAACTCAGGTGCCGCACGACCACGCTGCCCGACTTCGCCGCCATGGCGTATCCACACCACACCGAAGGGAGTATCAGCCTTCATGCTTTCGCGCACCAAATCGAGATAACGCTGTTCAAAGATTTTTAGCGGCATACGGCCGAAGGGCAGCAACACCCCCGACAGCGGAAACAACGATAGCTCAGTCATACGTCACCTTCGAGAGCCAGCGCGTCTGGCAAACTTTGCAGCTCAAGCTGGGCCAGCCGGACCAAAGCCTGCTCACGATTATCACCGCAGAATTCGCGTTCCGCTTTAAAAGCATCACACAAATCAGGACGTCGCGCATCGCCAAACAAGATACAGCGCATGCTCGGGCTTAAGTGAACACAGGACACGCCAGCCGGCTTACCGTTTGGCATGGCGTAAAAAGGCTGATGAATTGAAATGGCGATACAACAGGCGCCGCAGTCTGTTCGACACTCCATCAGACGCGGGGCCGCTGCGCTCGTGCGAATTTAACGCCAAGGCAATTCACGCCATGCCCTCAGGACCTAAGGGCTTAAATACGAGAATTAAACGTGGCAGGAGTAACAACGCACCCAATACCGCAGCCGCCATGGCCAGCACGGTGAGCAGTCCAAAATAAATACTGGGATTAAAATTGGATAGCGTGAGAGTCGAAAATCCGACCACTACCGTCAGTGTGGTGTAGTACATCGCACGACCGATGCTATTGTGACAGCGATACATGGCGGCGCAGTAGTCCCGATCCACCGCGAACTCTTTGATAAAACGATGAACGTAATGAATGCAGTCATCGACACCGATGCCCACAACGATAGCGGCGATAGTAATCGTCATGATATCCAAAGGAATACCCAAAAGGCCCATAGCGCCCAATACTAGGCCCGCGGCCAGCATATTGGGCGCCAACGTGATCAAAGCCAGAGACAGTGATCGAAACAACAGCAAGAACATAATGAGAATGGCGCCAAAGACGGCACCAAGCGTGAGTATCTGTGACTGAAACAGACTTTGTAACACATTATTATAAAGAACCAACATGCCGGTGAACTGTATTCGCTCCGGCGCCAAACCGAGTGGCCCTTCAAGGTGCTCACGCACGCCGCGCAGAAACTCATCTCGGCGCAGGTCTTTACTGGTTTCTCTCACACGCACCGTCAATCTCACCTGTTCATTCTGTTCAGAGAAATAAGGAGAGACCATCAGTTCTTTTAGATCATCGGGGAAGCTCTTTTGTACGATCGCCAGTTCAACGCCACCGATATCTTGCCCCATCAAATCTTTCACCACCGAGAACACAGTTGACAGGGACAGCACTTTACCTGCCTCAGGCAAGGAGTCGATGTAGTTGTGCACCCGATCAAGCTCGCGCATACCCGCCAAACTAAACCAGTAGCTGGGCTGAAAATTGTCTGCTGAACTGGCGAACTCATCCGTGTCATTTGCGAACTCATCGTCCCAGTCATCGTCACCGAACGCATCGTCTAAGGCGAAGGGATCATCGGCGGATATTGGTATCGGTTCCGAGCTGGACGCGACCCTCTCTAAGCCCGGTAATGGCGCGTCCCTGTCAGGGGGCGAAATAATAATGTCCAGAGGGATAGTGCCGCCTAGCATGGTGTCCAGCAACTCCATACCCTGATAGATCTCCGTCGTTTTTTTGAAATAATCAATGAAGCGGTTTTCTACCTGAAGGCGACTGATGCCGACGACGACAAGAACAACCAACAGGCCACTGACCAACAAAACACTGTTTCCATGCCGGTCAGTCAGACGAGCGAAGAACGCAGTGAGCGCGGGATCGCTTCCCGAATGGTGATGCGGTCTACCCTCTGGCCAAACCAGCATCAGGCAGGGCACAACAACAAACGACATCAGCAATGCCACGCACACACCCACCGTCATCATCCAGCCAAAATCGATGACCGGCTGGATACCCGACACCACCAGAGACATGAAGGCTACTATCGTCGTAAGACCGGTGTAAAAACACGGTACCGCCATCAGCTTCATGCTCTGCAGCACGCGCTCGTGAAAATCTCCGTCTGGATCCTCAGCATGTAACTCTCGGTAGCGCACTATCAGGTGGATAGCCATGGCCAGAGAAATGATGAGTAACACCGCAACAAAATTAGACGAGATGACCGTCATGCGCCAGTCCAGTGCACCGAGCAGACCGAGCATGATCAGCACCGTCCCTGCACAGGTAACCAGTGGAATCACAACCCAACGCACACGACGAAAAATAATAGCCAGCGCCACCATCATGATGCCCAAAATCGCACTGCCGAAAACCACTAGATCGTTACTGACGAAGCTCACCATGTCTGCAGCAATCATCGGCACGCCGCCGACAAACAATCGAGCATGACCCGTATACTGTGCAGCGATTTTCCGCACGTTTTGCACCAATAGCTGATCACGCTCCAGCACAACCGCCGAGCGAATTTTGAACGCTGCCTCGATAGACTCCAGCTCCCTGCGCTGCGATGCGGAGAGACTTTCACTATTCCGCTTGGACCGCAGGGCTTCACGCGCATCCAGTAATTCGAAATAGAGCTCGTCACGATAAAGGTTGATCTGTACAGCACTGATGAGACCGTCACGACTCACCAGTAGATCGGCATAAATCGGACTGGTGGTAAATTCTCGCAGCACCATATTCAGATCCAGATCCGGCTGCTCCAGCGTAGGCAGGGGATCAGCGGATATCATATCGGACAGCGTAACGGGCGGACTCTCCAACAGCGGCACATCCAAAATGGTGACAACAGAAGATACGCCGTCTAGCCGCCTCAATGCCTCGGCCATCTCGCCCAGTGGTTCC
This sequence comes from uncultured Haliea sp., assembly GCA_913061115.1. GTDB lineage: Bacteria > Pseudomonadota > Gammaproteobacteria > Pseudomonadales > Halieaceae > Marimicrobium. The sequence continues at coordinate 3,808 of CAJXTK010000055.1, read as the reverse complement.
AGCGACTGCGGCGACAACAGCGGTGCATTGGGCTGCCAAGTAATTAGCACAAAGTCTTCAGCGCTATACTCTTTGGAGACCTGCCGGTAGAACTCCAAAGAGGGGTCACCCTGCAACATTAGGGAGTCGGCAGAAGCATCGATTTTGATTTTGTCCAGTTGCGTCGACATTGCTGCCAGCAACAGCGCCACTAGAAGCAGAGATAGCCACGGACGGCGCAGCACCAGAACATCGTAAAAAGACGAAAGTGATGAATTCATAGGGATGCTACATCCTGCAAGTGATTCAGAAGTTTCTGGTGAATACCATCAAAGCCACCATTGCTCATAATGACAACCTGATCACCGGCAACGACCTCAGCCGCAACCCGTATCACCAGCGCGTCCACATCGTCTATCACCGTCGCAGGCACCGGACTGTCGGCTACCACCGATTCCAGCGACCAGTCCATGCCCGCAGGCTGGAACCAATAGACCGAATCGGCCTCCGCAGTGGCCGCCGCCAGCTGTTGTCGATGCTCACCCATGCGCATGGTATTGGAGCGGGGCTCTATCAGTGCAATGACGCGACCACTTCCGGCGCGCGCGCGCAGCCCCTGCAAAGTCGTCGCAATAGCCGTCGGGTGATGAGCAAAATCATCGTACAGCGCCACATCGCCGGGCCTACCCAACAATTCAAGTCGACGTTTGACACCCTGGAATTCTTCGAGGGCTGCCACTGCCACATCCGGTGTAACACCGGCATGTCGCGCCGCCACGAGCGCGGCAAGCGCATTTTCAACATTGTGACGGCCACAGTGTGACCAATAGACATCTCTGGCCTCGCCGCCACCAAACGCCACACGAAATGCCGAACCGTCTTCTACCAGCAGTTGTGCACTCCAGTCAGCAGTGCTGTTCTCGCCGATGCCAAAAGAAGTTGTGGGCGTCCAGCAACCCATGGCCAGCGTGTCCACTATGGCCTGAACGGCATGGCGGCACACAATCAGTCCCTCACCGGGGACGCAGCGCACGACATGGTGAAACTGGCGCTGAATTGCCGCCAAGTTATCGAAAATGTCGGCATGATCGAACTCCAGATTATTAATCGTCAAGGTGCGCGGACGATAGTGAACAAATTTGGACCGTTTATCAAAAAATGCAGTGTCGTACTCATCGGCCTCAACCACAAAAAAATCCGAATCACCACAGCGCGCCGAGACACCAAAATTCGCAGGCACTCCACCAATGAGAAAGCCCGGCGCCATCCCTGCATATTCCAGTATCCAGGCCAGCATGCTACTAGTGGTGGTTTTGCCATGAGTGCCAGACACTGCCAACACCCATTTGCCTTGTAGCACATGCTCTGCCAGCCACTGAGGCCCTGATGTATAGGGAAGGCCCGTATTCAGCAAATACTCAACTAATGGGTTGCCCCGTGTCATAGCGTTGCCGACCACCACGCAATCCGGGCGTGGTTGCAAATGCTCGAGGGAATAACCTTCCATCAGGTCGATACCGGCAGCACGCAGCTGAGTACTCATGGGAGGATAGACACTGGCATCAGAACCCGTCACCCGATAACCCAACTCCCTCGCCAGCAATGCGATGCCACCCATGAACGTGCCACAAATGCCGAGAATATGAATGTGCCCTTTCAACAACTGCTCCTTACATAAAAAATGCATAATAGCATGTGCTTGTCGACCGCTACAGTCAGCGAAGCAAAACCACCGCGGCAGTGCACAAGTTGTGCCAATTGCCGTACAATCTAAGCCGAAACCAATCAACCTCATTAACGCAGCCGGAGCATGCGCGCTCCCTTCATCAGGAACCGAGAATACATGCCAAAGAGAAATGCCTTCTACGCCCAGTCTGGCGGCGTCACGGCTGTGATTAATGCTTCTGCCTGTGGCGTCATTGAAACCGCCAGAAAGCATCGCTCACAGATCGGCAAGGTCTACGCTGGCCGCAACGGCATCATTGGCGCGCTGCAAGAGGACCTGATCGATACTAGCAAGGAAAGCGCCGCTGCCATTCACGGGCTGCTGACAACGCCCGCAGGTGCTTTCGGCTCCTGCCGCCACAAACTGAAAAGTCTGCAGGAAAACCCTGCTGAATATGAACGGCTTCTTGAGGTGTTCAAGGCGCACAACATCGGCTACTTCTTTTATAACGGAGGGGGAGACTCTGCTGACACCTGCCTAAAGGTGTCTCAGTTGGGCCAAGCCAGCGGTTATCCACTGCAAGCAATCCACATACCAAAGACTATCGATAATGACCTTCCGCTGACCGACAACTGTCCAGGATTTGGTTCTGTAGCGAAGTACATCGCCATCTCCACGCGCGAGGCGGCGATGGATGTAGCCTCAATGTGTGAGACCTCCACCAAGGTTTTCATCCTGGAGGTTATGGGGCGCCATGCCGGCTGGATTGCTGCAGCCAGCGGTTTGGCCGCGACGCAAAAAGGCGATGCCCCGCACATAATTCTGTTTCCAGAAATCGCCTTTGACCGAGACAAGTTCATGGCGAAAGTGCAGCGCACCGTCAAACGTCACGGCTACTGTGTCATCGTCGCCTCAGAGGGAGCCCAATACAAGGACGGCACCTTCCTGGCAGAGTCCGGGCTCAAAGATGCCTTTGGCCACAGTCAACTGGGCGGGCTAGCCCCGCAGTTAGCGCAGATGATTACATTAGAGTTCGGTTACAAATATCACTGGGCGGTGGCGGATTATCTGCAACGCTCGGCACGGCATATTGCCTCCCAGACTGATGTGGATCAAGCTTATGCAGTGGGCGAGGCTGCTGTTACGTTTGCCCTGCGTGGCGACAATGCCATTATGCCCTGCATCGTGCGCGGCAAAGGAAAACGCTACAGCTGGTCCATCGGTGAGGCATCTCTGGAAGATGTGGCCAATCGCGAGAAAAAAATGCCACGCAACTACATCAGCCGCGACGGCTTTGGTATTACCGATGCAGCAAAAGCCTATCTGACGCCTCTCATCGCGGGGGAGGCCTATCCAGAATACCGCAACGGTTTGCCAAACTATGTCCGATTGAAAAACATATCCGTGCTACGAAAACTAAAAACTCCGTTCAAATTGTAGCGATAAACCCTACATAACCACTAATTTTTCTCGACTCGGGCAAGATTTTGCCTGCTGTTATCTGTACACTGCGCCCCGTCTGAATCTTGCAACCAACCCCCCATGAATTCGAGGTAAAACCATGTATAGCAATAGTGAGTTTAATCGATGGCGCCGCCACCCCTGGCATGGCCTGCACGTGCGGGCGGATGACGCGCCCAAAGATATCGTCCAGGTTTACATCGAAATGACACCTTCTGACGTCGTCAAATATGAGCTAGATAAAGCATCCGGCTTCCTGATGGTAGACCGGCCTCAGCGCACGACATCAAGTCCACCGGCTCTCTATGGTTTCATTCCGCGGACTTACTGTGCGGAAGAAGTTGCTAAGCGCTGCCCGGGAGTGGAAGTTGCGGACGGCGACCCACTGGACATCTGCGTGTTTTCCGAGCGTCACATCACCCGCGCAGACATTCTGCTAAAAGCCCGAGTGGTGGGTGGCATTCAAATGATTGATGGCGGCGAAGCCGACGACAAAATTGTGGCGGTGCTTGAAGGAGATAATATCTGGGGCGATGTGCACGACATCGCTGACCTGCCAGCGATCAAAACCGAGCGCCTGCAGCATTACTTTTCTACCTACAAAATGGTTCCAGGCAAAGAGAACAACGTTAAGGTGGACCTTGTCTATGGTCGCGATGAAGCCCTCAAAGTCATTGCCGCTGCCGAACTTGATTACAATCA
>CAJXTK010000054.1 GCA_913061115.1 uncultured Haliea sp. | reverse complement strand
TCTCTATTCGTCGGCAGCGTCAGATGTGTATAAGAGACAGGTTATGTGAATATAGTTCGTCAATGAGCTAGATTCAAAGGCATGTTGAATGCAGTTTTCCAGAAGTTCATAGATTATGATGGATAATGGTGATGCCAGCTCCGCCAAAAGTGGCGTGGAAGAAACGTCATTTATAGTGATAATAGCTCCTGCGCTCACGGCGGAATTTTCCAACAGTTTTGTCAGAGTAGAGTCAGTGTATTTCTTGAGATTTGCGACAGGGCCTCCAGCTTGATAATAAAGGCAATGCTCTAAAGTCGATAACGCAGCTACTCGCTTAGACCCCGCCTGCGCAAAGTCCTGTTGTACCTTGATCGGAATGCCGCTGACTTGATACGATATGCAGTCATTCATCAAAGACAATAGTGTCTGGCTATGCTGATAAGCCGATTGAACTAGCTCGTCTTGTAGTTCAAGTTGCTCCTGCATCTCGTCGTGTGACCTATTCTCTGATTCAAACATCTCCTTTGCGATCTCTTTTGATCTCCTCTTAGTCGCATAGCTCTGGTAAATACGATGTAACCCCCAAACAAAAAGAATCGCAAAAAAAGTGTAGATACAGTACGCCCACCAGCGAGCCCAGAGCGCTGGCAGTACGCGGATATTGAGAGTGATGCCTTCGCGATTCCAGATTTCCGCTGAGTTTGCGCCTTGAATACGCAGGATGTATTCGCCTGTTGGGAGGTTTGTATAAGTAGCCGTATTTCTGCTTCCACTATCGATCCAGTCAGCATCAAAATTCTCGAGTATATAGCGAAATTGATTTCTCTGAGGATGAATAAAGTCTAGAACGCTAAATTGGAATGTAACGAAGCGATCGCTGTGAGTCAGTACTAGTTCCGTAAGGTCGGAGACGGAACCTGGGCTTGGCCCGGTCTTACCTGGAAGGCTAATATCCGTCAGTCTCATTAGCGGAACTGAGGTGTCTATCACGACTTCACTTGGGTTAAATCTGTTGTATCCGTTTACACCACCGAAGTAGATGCGGCCGTCTCGGTCTGTGAAGGACGCACCCAAAGAAAAATCATTGCCCTGCAATCCGTCAGCCTTGGTAAATCTTTTTATCAACTGGCCTTCAGGGTCAAGTTTGATAACTCCGTTCTGGGTCGAGCACCATAGATTGCCTTCTGAATCAATTTCTATGCCATATATCGTTGAGATCGCTAGCCCTCCGCCCCCTCTTGTTCGTGTCACATGAAATTTATTTTCGATTTGATCAATTTCTCGCCATAGAAAGAGCCCATGATCCTTGGTCCCAATCCAGATATCATGGTTGTCAGCTTGACCAAAGGAATATATAACTGGGCGAACTCTCTCTAGTGGGAACTCAAATAGTTGTTCAACAAATTGATCATTAGCGGGGTCATAAAGGTAAATTTTTGCCTCAGAAACCGCGAGCAATATCCCCGCCTTTGATCGAAATAATCCTGTGATAGATTCCTCTGGTAGGGATTGGTTTTCTAGATAGGAATGAGTTCCCTCAGAAGTGACAAGGAATAACCCATGATTATAGCTTGCGATCCATGTTTTTTCTTCGTCGATGCCCGGCAATATGTTTGTTATGGTCATTTCACTAGAGGGATTTATTTTTGGCGTCCAGTAATTCCCGGTCGTACTGTCGACCACTTGAGCACCATTTTGAAGAAGACCTAGCCAGAGATCATCTTTCTTTGCCGATATTGTGCCAACTCTTTTGTTTTTCAGGGCATACGTATTTGTGGCTAGTTCAAATCGCGAATGGCTGTTTTCAGATTTATCAAAGAAGTACAGGCCGGAGTATGTGCCGACCCAAATGCGACCCCTGCGGTCCTGCTCGAATGCAAGCACATCATTGTCTACGCCGCTGTTGTTAAAATCGAATAACTCAAATGGAGAAAAAGACAATGTGTCCAGCCCATTGATTGTCCCCACCAATACGGACGTTCCATCTTGAAAGAGGCAAGAGATTTCATGGTTTGATGGCCCTGCGGCCTTGTCGCCTAAGTTCTCTAAAAACGCCAGATTTCTATCTGAGGCAAAGATCCCGCGATCAGAGCCAATGATTAAGAGGTCTTCGTGCATCAGGAGAGCCGATATATAGCCTATATCGTTTTCACTAACGACTATGTTGACCTGCGGTTCCTTTGTATCGGGGTCTGATACTGCTAGATCGCCTGTACTAGTACCGATAATCAGGCTGCTGCCATTTTTTGCAAGAGCCGTTATGCTTGAATTCTTCGATAGGCCAATAGCTGCCAAGTTAACGGATGAAATGGCTTGTGCTCGAAGATCAATGATTGCAAGTCCCAGAGTCCCTCCGACCCAAATATTTCCTAGCTCATCTTCTACAATGGCTTGTGGCCTGCCGACTATTTCAATCAGCCTGGACTGGTTAACCCAGTCTGCAGTGTTATTGAATCTCGGATCATAGAGAGTCAGTCCACGCTTGGTAAGCACCCAGATATCGCCAGTGCTGGCAATAACTAGACAGACCAGCCTAGTGTCATCGCGGTTTTCAAAAGAACTAAGTGAATCAAATCTCTCCGCTTGTCGATTCCATCTCAAAACAACTCCACTGGCCGTTGCAACTAAGACGTTGCCGTCGGTGTCGTCAGCAATATCCTTTATCTCCGAGTCAGGGATCCAGCGACGGTTCTCCGCATTGGCATTAAAGACAGTGACAGTGGCACCATCAAACCGGTGAAGTCCCTGCTGCGTGCCAATCCAGAGGATACCTTCTTTATCGCGATGGATGGCTGTTACGGTGGGCTGTTGAAGCAGGCTGGACAGACCTGATCTTGATAGTCTAGGCTGCGCTGCATAAACGTGATCGACAAGGCTGATGGTGAGTAGTGCGGCAAAGATATAGGAAAATGTCGATATTAGACGGTGTTTGCCTATTCGCATTGTCATCACACTGCGTTCTGAGCTTTTAGCGCCCTGGCTAATGAACAGTAATAACGTCTCGTCAGCATGTTTTTCTCCAGTGGGTTTCTGTAGATCAACTTCGATCGATAATATTCCCTATGGATAATTACAGTTTAGCTGGTTTTTAGGGCGTTGCTGTCAAATTCCTCGATAAATTCTTGGTAGGCCTTAGTGAGTTCAGCGGCAGCCTCTGTGAGGCTGATGAACTCGTTAGCTTTAGATTTTTTCTCGATTTGAGAGCTGATGACGCTTACCCTCTCTGCTCCTACGTTAGTGCTCATAGACCTAATGGCGTGTGCTGTGCGATAAATTAGTGCCCCTTCCGCGTGTAATATATCCCCTCTAAGTGGACTTCCCAGGGTTTGCTAGACGTTTTCTAGCCTCGAATAATCGTTTTCTTCAAACTTAATGGGAGACACGCCTCCGGTGTGACTATGCCGTTTTACGGGATTGTAAAACATCTCAATAAAATGAAATATCTCTGTTTTTGCATCTTCTCGGGTTGCGTAGATTTTTCTTTGAGTAACGCGCTTCTTGAACGTAGCAAAGAAGCTTTTTGCAACAGCATTATCATGGCAGTTTCCACGGCGGCTCATCGAGGGCCCAAGGTTGTTCTCTTTCAGAAACGATAGATAGTCAGCACTACCCTATTGGCTGCCTTGGTCGCTACGAACTAGACCCCTTTCTTTGGGCTGGTGCTTCCAGACGGCCATCATCAACACTCTGATGACCAAATGCCGATCCATGTTTTTATCCATCAACCAGCCTACAATACGCCTTGAAAACAGATCAACTACTGTCGCCACATAAAGAAAACCTTCATAGGTGCGAATAGAAGTAATATCACTCGCCCAAGACTTATTTGGTGCGTCAGAATCGAATTTTCTATTCAATAAATTATCAGCAACGCTAGCCAGTTTTTCTCCCTTCATATAACGGCGTTTATAGACTATTTTTGCCTTTATTTTGTTCTGTCGCATTATTTTAGCCAGACGATGAACACTGCACGTTTCGCCTTCTTCACAAAGATCTCGGTGAATCTAGGAACTTCTATAAGTGGCCCCACTGGCAATATAAAATGTCCTGATCACCTTCAATAATCGCTGGCCTTCAATTGCTCTATTCGACAATGGTTTGGTCAACCATGCGTAAAAGCCACTGCGATTCAATTTGAAAATTCGACACATCGCTTTAACGGAGAACTCACGGCGGTTGTCACGAATAAATTCGTACTTCACACGGGGTTGCTGGCAAAGTGTGCGGCCTTTTTTAGAATGTCGCGCTCCTGTGTCATGCGGCGCAAGTCGGCCTTGAGCTTGGCATTCTCTGCTGAGAGATCAAGACTGTTGGCTTGTCGGGAGCTTGGCTCCTTAGTCTTGTTTAATTAGGCATACAGCCTGTGTGTTGTGGTGCCGAGTCGCACTGCAACTTCCGCGACTGAATACCCACGATCGGTTACTTGCTTTATCGCTTCAATCTTAAATTCTTTTGTGTATCGTTTGCCTTTCATAAACACCTCTCATAGAGTTACATTTTAACGCTAGTAGGTGTCTAGCAAACCCTGGGAAGTCCACGCTTGTTGCCGAGTATAGTTCGAGGGCCAGGCGTTTCTTGTCAATTGCGTAAGTGGGCTGATGCCCTTGGCGCCTTCAACATGAGACTTTGCAGCATGCGGATACTGATGGGGGTGTACGCAAGGTCGAAATACAGGTGTTGACGTCACCAGCACCCCAGCTATTGGATTTTTTACTGTAACCCCCTCGCTGTTTTCTTTACTATGAAGCTAGACGTCTAATGACTCAATGTTAAGCGCAGTCGCGGCCACTCCGGGCAATGTCAATGAAACTATCAGTCATTCTTATTTCGTACGACATGGTTCGAGAGATCCCCCGTACTTTACAGAGCCTGTCGCGGGGTTACCAACAGGGCGCGCTTGATCTCGCTTATGAGGTTCTTCTGGTTGATAACGGCTCACCCGAGCCGCTGAACGAGGCGACATGGGCGGATGTGGATGTGCCTGTGCGATTGATACGAGTTCAGGATGCATCCCCTTCTCCGGCTGGCGCAATTAATATCGCATTACAGGAGGCACAGGGCGACGTTATTTGTTTGATGATCGATGGCGCCCACATTTTGACACCTGGCGCGTTCCGCATGGCACTCGCCAGTTACCAGGCGTTTGACAATCCAGTGGTGGCGATTCGATACTTCTATCTGGGCATGGGGGAGCAACCAGTGTCTATTATTCAGGGGTATGACCAGGAGGTTGAGGACAAACTGCTGGAGAGAATTCAATGGCCTGTGGAGGGCTACCGGCTTTTTGAGATCGGCACCCCGCTTCGTTCGGGGGCGAGCCGCCTTACCTGGTTTAACCGCATGTTTGAAGCAAATTGTTTGTTTATGAAGCGGTCACTCTTTGCCGACCTGGGAGGCGCCGATGAGCGTTTTAACTATCCGGGCGGTGGCTTTTTAAATCTGGATATATTTAAGCGTTTAGTAGAAGTGCCTGAGGTTACGCCTGTTCAGATTATTGGTGAAGGCAGTTTCCATCAACTGCATGGCGGCACCACGACCAATTCAAGCGGAGAACAGCGAGATTCCAGATTAGAAAAATATCGAAAGCAATACATACAGATTCGTGAATGCGAAGAATTAGTTGCAGATGTCTCGTTTGTTTATATGGGACATATGCCAACCACAGCGTCCAATATTACAGCAGTTGAGCGCCGTAGAGCGCGACAGGCTGGTGAGCTGGTAGACTAGGCTGCGGTCAGGCTATCAAAAGCTAGTAGTGAACCGTATACGTGCGCTAATTATAGGATATCCATGAAGTTATCAGTTATTCTTATCTCCTACGATATGGCGCGAGAAATTCCTCGCACTCTGCAAGGCCTTTCGCGCACTTACCAGCATGGCGCACAGGAACTGGACTACGAGGTTATCCTCGTCGATAACGGTTCACCAAATCCCCTCGATCCGGCTTCTTGGGCAGGAATAGATGTTCCGGTCCGCTTGATCCAACTCAAAGATGCGTCATCATCTCCCGCCAGAGCGATTAATATTGCACTCAATGAAGCGGCTGGTGAGATTGTTTGCTTGATGATCGATGGTGCCCATATTTTGACCCCGGGCGTGTTTCGAATGGCTCTGGCGTCTTACGCGGCGTTTGAAAATCCTGTTGTGGCTACACGGTACTTTTGGCTGGGGCCTGATGCGCAGAATGAATCGATTTCTCAGGGCTATGATGGCACTGTCGAAGATCAGCTGTTGCTGAAAATTGAGTGGCCGCATGACGGTTATCGGCTCTATGAAATTGGGACTCCACTGCGTAACGGGGGGGAAAGAATTCATTGGTTGAATCGCATGTTCGAATCGAATTGTTTGTTTATGACCAGAGCGCTATTCGAAGGACAGGGGGGGGCGGATGAAAGGTTTGACCTGCCTGGTGGTGGGTTTATCAATCTAGATATTTTTGGCCGCGCGGTCGATGCCCCAGGTGTCACTGCGGTGCAATTAATTGGCGAGGGCTGTTTTCACCAGCTTCACGGCGGAACCACAACAAACGTCAGCATAGAACAAAGAGATATGAGTCTCGATAAGTATAGGAGGCAGTTTGAAGAGATTCGTGGTCATGGGGATGTCGTCACCAAAAAGACGTTTTACTACATGGGCCACTTGCCAACTAAAGCGTCAAAGATCCACAGAGGAAGCTATAAGTAGACCGAGCAGAATCAGCGATTTGTACGGATTTTCCTGGCTCACCAACCATACTGCTTCAGGTCAATGGTATTGTTCGTTCTAAATAAGACGCCTTCCGCCTCCAAGCGGTCTGTCTGTATTTTGTGTGGTGCAGAGCCGTTTGGGAGAGATAATCGTCCCTGAGCATTGATTACGCGATGCCAGGGTATGAGCGTGCTGTGTGGCAGTCCTCGCAACGCTAGTCCAACTCGGCGGGCTGCCTGGCCAAGCCCAGCTTTTTTTGCAACACCACCATAAGTGGTGACTTTGCCTTTTGGGATTGCTGCAACGACCTGCCATATTCGGTGGTTAATGTTGGGTTCGTAGCTCGCCATCTATTAAAAGCCAATTCCTAACGATCTCCCGTTAGTGTGTCAGATTTTGTATTTTGCGTCGAGATATCTCAGCAGGTGTTGAAAAATTCACCACTGCCGCCATACTTCACAGACTGTCTGCGGAGAATTTTTTATGGGCTTTTTAATTATGCTGCTGCCGTGGCTGGAGCTGCTGACACTTGTCGAACTGGGGATCCTTACCAGCGCTTTGACTGTTCTGGTTTACGTGTTTGTGACTGTGGTCCTGGGCATGGCTATATTGCGGCGTCAGGGTCGAGGCATGTTCGAGCGCCTCAGGCAGGCTCAGGACGGCCGAATTATCGGTCCTGAACTGTTACTCGATGACATGGCGCTGGGGTTTGCCGGTCTGCTGCTAATTTTCCCGGGCATGATTTCTGATCTAGTCGCTCTGATTGTGATGATCGGTCCATTGCGGCGGCGTCTGGCGAATGCTCTGATAGGCCCAAAGCCTGAGGCCTATATTCCAGAGCGGGACACCAGCGGCCACGAAACCATTGAGGGTGTTTACCGCCAGGTGGACGATGAAAATAACCCATAACTCATTGTAATTTAAGTCTATTTTATTGGTCCCACAAAAGGTGGAAAAACGTCACGCTACGCTTGACTCCGTAACATTCTTGGCTAGAATTAGCACTCTTGGGAAAAGAGTGCTAATTGGGCCTTGAATTTCATTGCTACGCCCCAATTAATCCCACTAAGCCCCAATCTAGGGTCCCTATAACGTCACATTGTTACATTGGAGAGTTATACAAATGAAAATCCGTCCGTTGTACGACCGCGTGGTCGTTCGTCGCAAGGAAGAAGAAACAGCCTCCGCAGGCGGTATCTTGCTGTCAGGTTCAGCTATAGAGAAACCCAACCAGGGTGAAATCGTTGCAGTAGGCGATGGCAAAATACTCGATAGCGGTGAGTTGCGCCCCTTGACTGTAAAGGTCGGCGATATGATTGTATTCGGTCAGTACGCTGGCAGTAACACCATTGAGATTGATGGTGAAGAATTGATCATGATGGGTGAGAGCGAAATCTTTGCAGTGGTCGAGTAAGACCCCAAAGTCATCGTATTTCACGAGTTAAAAGCAGATTAAAACCTAAGGAAATTTCACCATGGCAAAAGACGTAATCTTCGGTAATAGCGCTCGTCAGCGCATGCTGAATGGCGTAAACATTCTAGCTGACGCCGTTAAGGCAACACTTGGCCCCAAGGGTCGTAATGTCATTCTGGACAAATCTTTCGGGGCGCCCACTGTTACTAAGGACGGTGTATCCGTAGCGAAAGAAATACAGCTTAAAGACAAGATCGAAAATATGGGCGCACAGATGATTAAGGAAGTCGCTTCCCAAGCATCTGATGTGGCTGGTGACGGTACGACAACCGCTACTGTTCTAGCTCAGTCTATTGTCAGCGAAGGGCTTAAGGGCGTCGCCGCCGGCATGAACCCTATGGACCTCAAGCGCGGCATTGACAAGGCTATTGCTGCCGCAGTTGAAAAAATCTCTGCAGCTGCAATCCCTTGTGAAGACAGCAAAGCAATCGCACAGGTCGGCTCAATTTCATCCAACAGCGATGAGGCGGTGGGTACCATCATTGCTGAAGCCATGGACAAGGTTGGAAAGGAAGGTGTGATTACGGTTGAGGAAGGTTCTGGTCTCGAGAATGAATTGGATGTCGTAGAAGGCATGCAGTTTGATCGTGGCTATCTGTCACCTTACTTTATTAACAATCAGGAAAGCATGAGCGTCGATATCGATGACCCCTTTATCTTGTTGGTAGAAAAGAAGGTCTCTAATATTCGCGAACTGTTACCTTTGCTGGAGCAGGTTGCCAAGTCTTCCCGACCTCTGGTCATTGTTGCAGAGGACGTTGAAGGTGAAGCACTGGCGACGCTAGTGGTGAACAACATGCGCGGAATCGTCAAGGTTACTGCTTGTAAAGCACCAGGTTTTGGCGATCGTCGCAAGGCCATGCTGCAGGCTATTGCCATCCTGACCGGCGGTACCGTGATTTCAGAAGAGGTTGGTCTTGATCTGGAGTCTACGACTCTTGAGCATCTGGGTACCGCTAAGCGCGTTACTATGGACAAGGACAACAGCACCATTATCGATGGTGCGGGTGACGCTGATGCGATCACAGCACGTGTTAATGAAATCCGTGTGCAAATAGAAAATACTTCTTCTGATTACGATCGTGAGAAGCTGCAAGAGCGCGTGGCCAAGTTGGCCGGTGGTGTTGCGGTTATCAAGGTTGGCGCTGCCACCGAGATCGAGATGAAAGAGAAGAAAGCTCGCGTTGAAGATGCTCTGCACGCGACTCGCGCTGCAGTAGAGGAAGGCGTTGTGGCCGGCGGCGGCGTTGCTCTCGTTCGGGCACTGATGGAAATTACCGGGCTGACAGGTGATAACGAAGACCAGACTCACGGTATCAATGTCGCACTGCGTTCGATGGAAAGTCCTCTGCGTCAGATCGTTGAGAATGCCGGTGATGAGGGCTCTGTGGTCCTCAACAACGTAAAGAACAACGGCACTGGCAATTACGGCTACAATGCTGCGACAGGTGAGTACGGGGACATGATCGCGATGGGTATCCTCGATCCAGCCAAGGTCACACGTACTGCACTGCAGGCAGCGGGCTCAGTTGCTGGACTGATGATCACCACTGAGGTGATGATCACTGATGCTGTAGCAGAAGATGGCGCTGCTGCTGGCGGTATGCCAGACATGGGCGGCATGGGCGGCATGGGCGGTATGGGCGGTATGATGTAAGCTCAAACCGACTGCATGATCGAAAACCCCACCGCCTGGTGGGGTTTTTTTTGATTTTGAAAAAAGCCCGGTTATGGTTATTATTAGCAAGGTTCTGCCCGTCATTTTTATGTACAATGTCTCGAACTCATTTTATAACAACAGGAGAGAACCATGATTCTCGAATTTTTCGCCAACAACCAAAATTTTATCTTCAGGTTCGCGCATGTTTTATTCGGTATTGTCTGGATAGGGATGCTCTACTATTTCAACTTCGTGCAGGCTGAATATTTCAAGGAAGCCGAAGCGGACGCCAAAGCTGACGCCCTTAAGAAACTGGCTCCCAGAGCACTTTGGTGGTTCCGTTGGGGCGCAATGTTCACCTTTCTCACCGGTCTCTACTTGCTCCACCTAATTGGCGCCACTATGAATTTTATGGGTATGCCCCTGATTTCGATTGGTGCTCTGGCCGGTACCTTCATGTTTCTTAACGTGTGGCTCATTATTTGGCCTAAGCAGAAGGTGGTTCTGGGCTTGAAGGAAGGCGACGGTCCCTCCAGTGCTGCCAAAGCTGGGCTGGCATCTCGCACCAACACCTTGTTGTCCGCGCCAATGTTGTTTGGCATGTTGGGTTCCAAGTACCTCTATGCGGGAGATTTTAGTAACACGGCTATTTACGTTTGCTTCGCGATTATTGTCCTGCTCGAAGTTAACGGTATTTTTGGCAAGACTGGTCCTATCACCAGCGTCAAAGGCGTCATTCACTGCAGCCTGGGTCTGACTGCGCTGCTATGGGCAATACTGGCTTTCGTATAGACGGTTAGTGTGCATAAAGAAGCCGGGGTTTCCTCGGCTTTTTTGTGTCTCTTCGATAGGCCCTATGTATAATCGTACTTTGTGTTTATATGGCGTACGGCCCCATGCCCCATGACGATCTAGACCACATTCCTCCTATTGTCCCAACCCGCGACGGTGATCATCAGGGCAATACTAGTAGCACCGAGCCTGGCGGAGTGGCCAGAAATCGACTCACCCGTCACTCAAGCCAGCCTGCTGCCATGAGCGCATTGCATTTTTGGGCGCGTTTGACTGCGATCGTAGCGCCTGTGGCTGGGATCGTCGCTTGTGTTTGGGTCTGGCAGTTACAGGGGCAGCTGCAGCTGGCAAATGGCCAGATGACGAGCTATGCCACCCGCATCGCCGATCTTGAGGCTCGGTTGTCTGATACTGACGAGGGGATGAATCAGAATGCGGCGGTTCAAGCGGTTAAAGTGGCGACGCTTGAGACGGAAGTGCGCAAACTCTGGGACAATGTTTGGAAACAGTCGAAACAGCGTTTGGACAAGCTGGAGACTCTAACCGCTGCTCAGAGCAACAGTATAAAGGGGTTGGACGTCGCGCTTGCTAACGCCGAGCTACAATTGACGGAGGTGTCCGGCGATGCTGCCAAGCTGAAGAGTGTTGCGGACAATCTTGCGCGTGTGATGTCCAGTGCCAGCCTCACCCAAACCGAAGTTGAACGTGTGGCTGATAGCCTAAATCGAATAGATTTGGCAGTCGCTAAACTGGACAAGCGAGTGGCGGCTAATCAAGAAGCGGTCAGTTCTATTGATGCTTTTCGCAAGCAGGTCAACGCTAGTTTGAGTCAACTACGGTCCACCTTGCGGGCGACTCAGGCGACGCCTTGAGGCCGCTGAAGCATTTCTAAAGCGGTACGATTTTGCGGTCTATGGGGTATATAATATCTCTACGTTTACTGCCCTCGCACCACAAGGAAGCATGACATGAGTGTTATTCGACAGGACGACTTTATTGATAGCGTCGCTGATGCCCTGCAGTTCATCTCTTATTATCATCCTCTGGATTTTGTAAAAGCGGTGAACGAAGCCTACGAGCGGGAGCAGAATCCCGCTGCCCGCGATGCCATGGCGCAAATCCTGATTAATTCACGCATGTGTGCTGAGGGCCATCGGCCTATTTGCCAGGACACAGGGATTGTGACCGTCTTTCTTAAAATCGGTATGGATGTGCAGTGGGATGCTGAACTATCGGTGTCTGATATGGTTAACGAAGGCGTGCGTCGGGCCTACACGCATCCTGATAATGTGCTGCGGGCTTCTATTCTCGAAGATCCGGCGGGAGCCCGCAGAAACACCAAGGACAACACCCCAGCGGTTATTCACATGGAGGTCGTGAAGGGCGACACCGTCGATGTGCAGCTGGCGGCGAAGGGTGGCGGCTCTGAGAATAAATCTAAGTTGGTCATGCTGAATCCCTCCGACAGTATTGTGGATTGGGTTGTGAAAACGATTCCCACTATGGGAGCGGGTTGGTGTCCTCCTGGCATGCTGGGTATTGGCATTGGTGGCACCGCAGAGAAGGCCGCTCTAATGGCTAAAGAGGCGCTTATGGACCCGATCGATATCCACGAATTGCGTGAGCGAGGGCCTTCCAACCGTTTGGAAGAACTGCGTCTGGAGATTATGGAGGAGGTGAACAAGCTAGGTATTGGTGCTCAGGGTCTCGGCGGCCTTACCACCGTGATGGATGTTAAAATCAAGGATTATCCTACGCATGCTGCGTCGCTTCCGGTTGCCATGATTCCAAACTGCGCGGCCACGCGCCATACACACTTTGTGCTAAACGGCAGTGGCCCTGCGTTGCAGATACCACCAGATATCAATGACTGGCCAAACATCACCCGGGAAACCGGCGCCAATGTTCATCGCATAAACCTCGATACTGTGACGCGCGAGGAAGCAGCACAATGGCAGCCCGGTGATACGTTATTGTTATCAGGGAAAATGTTGACCGGCCGCGATGCGGCCCACAAGAAAATGAAGGAGTTGATCGAGAGTGGTGAGGGTCTGCCGCCGGAGGTCGATCTCAGAGGCCGCTTTATTTACTATGTAGGCCCGGTTGATCCCGTGCGTGACGAAGTCATGGGTCCGGCCGGTCCGACCACGGCCACACGTATGGACAAATTTACCGACTTCATTCTCGAGCATACGGGTCTATTGGGTATGATCGGCAAAGCCGAACGCGGACCTGTTGGCGTCGCGGCGATTAAAAAGCACAAAGCCGTTTATCTGATGGCAGTAGGTGGTGCGGCGTATCTGGTATCGAAGGCGATCACGTCCGCCAAGGTCGTCGCTTTCCCTGAAATGGGGATGGAAGCCATTTACGAGTTTGAGGTGAAAGACATGCCGGTGACCGTCGCGGTAGATGCCACTGGCGCCTCAGTGCACGAGATCGGGCCTAAAATCTGGCGGGCGAAAATAGCAGAGCAGGCTATAAAAGTTGTCTGATACGTTTTATTGGCATGATTATGAGACCTTTGGCGCTAATCCGTCCAGGGATAGGCCGGTACAGTTTGCGGGTTTGCGAACCGATGCTCAGCTAAATGTTATCGGAGACCCGCTGGTGATATTTTGTCGTCCTGCGAATGATTTTTTACCCCATCCACAGGCCTGTCTTGTGACGGGCATTACGCCGCAGCAGGCGCTATCTGAAGGCGTTCCAGAGTGCGAGTTTATTGCCAGTATTCATCAGGAGCTGGCTACCCCTGGTACCTGTGGAGTGGGCTACAACTCACTGCGTTTCGATGATGAAATCACGCGACACACCCTCTATCGGAACTTTTATGACGCCTACTCTCGGGAGTGGCAACACGGAAATTCACGCTGGGACATTATCGACATGGTGCGCACCACCTGCGCGCTCAGGCCTGAGGGTATCGAGTGGCCAATACGTGAGGATGGGTTGCCCAGTTTTCGTCTTGAAGATTTGACCGGAGCGAATGGTATTAGCCATAAAGGTGCTCACGATGCCCTGTCAGATGTGCACGCTACGATTGCGCTGGCTAAACTGATAAAGGATAAACAGCCTCGTTTATATGACTATGTGTTGAAGCACCGGGACAAGCAGTCGGCATTATCCCAACTGGATGTCGCTGGCATGAAGCCGCTACTCCACGTGTCCAGCATGTTCGGTGCTCAGCGGCACAATATCGCATTGGTCGCGCCCCTGGCCAAGCATCCGACTAATAGTAATGAAATCATTTGTTTTGATCTGGGCGCCGACCCTCAAATGCTGTTTGATCTGGAGGCATCACAGCTGCAGGAGCTGCTCTATACACGGACTGAAGATTTGCCGGAGGGAACACAACGGCTCGGTCTCAAGTCGATTCATATCAATCGCTGTCCGATACTGCTCACCCCCAAAATGGTCGATCTGGCAACCGCTGCACGACTTGGAATTAGCGGCAGTGAGTGTCGTAAACATTTGGAGGCCCTGCGAGCCTATCGGGACACAGACGCGAGGGGTTTTACAGCTAAGGTACAGGCTATTTATCAGGGGCGTAAATTTGAGGCGCACAATGACCCGGACCAAATGCTGTACAGCGGCGGATTTTTTAGCGCTCAGGACAAGCGGGTCATGGATCAGGTTCGTGTGCAGAGCCCCCAGGAGCTTGCTGCCGGAAGTTTTGTGTTTGAGGATCAACGTCTGTCCGAGATGTTGTTTCGCTATCGCGCACGGAATTATCCTGACAGCCTTACTCCGCAGGAACAACTTGACTGGGAAGAATTCCGCTTTCAACGCCTGACCGAGCCCGATTCTGGGGCTAGTTACTGCATGGAGCAATTTCACGCAGAGATCGAAGAGTTGATGGCCGGTGGTACTCTCTCAGAGGCGCAGCAGGCACTATTGGAACAACTTCTGGAGTATGCTGATTCCTTGTTGTCCTGAGCAGGGATGAAGTTTCTTTGGTATTACGCACATGGGCAGAGCCTTTCATCGCCCGTATACTCATTAGCAAGAACCCAGCGCCATCAGTGCGGCCAATCAGGAGAGAACCAGCGTGCATTTTGCCGGCAGTCATATCCTCTCGGTCCAGCAATTCGAGAAGGAAGATGTTGAGCGTATATTTACTGTGGCTGATCGGATGGCGCCGTATGCCCATCGTCGTCGTGTCACGAATGTACTCGACGGAGCTATCCTTGGTTCGATGTTCTTTGAGCCCAGCACCCGAACCCGGGTGAGCTTTGGCAGTGCCTTTAACTTGCTCGGTGGTGAGGTTCGAGAAACGACGGGCTTTGAAAACTCTGCTATTGCGAAGGGCGAATCCCTATACGATACCGCGAGAGTATTGAGCGGCTACTCCGACGTCATTGCAATGCGCCATCCACAAGAGGGTTCTGTGGCCGAGTTTGCTGCGGCAAGTCGGGTGCCTGTCATTAATGGGGGCGACGGCAGCAATGAGCACCCTAGTCAGGCTTTGCTAGACCTTTACACCATTCGTAGTGAGATTGGTGCCAGTGGGCGACAGCTCGACCAATTGCGCATCGCGATGGTGGGAGATCTGCGCCACGGTAGGACAGTGCATTCATTGTGCAAATTGTTATGCCAGTTCAGCGGGGTACAGGTCGTCCTAGTTGCGCCCGAAGCTTTGAGGATGCCGGCAGAGATTGTAGAGAACTTGCGCAGCACAGGACACAAGGTGCTAGAGTCTGATCAATTGGAGGAAAGTATCTCTGCCGTTGACATTGTCTACTCCACCCGTCTTCAGGAGGAGCGATTCAGCACTCAAGAAGAGGCTGACCAGTACCGGGGTCGCTTCTGTCTTAACCAGAGTATCTATACCCGCCACTGTGAGCCGAATACCGTCATCATGCATCCACTGCCGCGGGATTCCAGAGCTAGTGGCAGGGAATTGGACGATGATCTGAATGACAATCCGAATTTGGCGATTTTTAGACAGGCTGATAATGGTTTGTTATTGCGCATGGCTTTATTCGCACTGATTCTTGATGTCGTTGAACAGGTTGACACGCATGCGCGCGACGTCAATTGGTATACCGGTGGCCGCTTCTAATGTCGTTTGAATTAAAATTTGGAGCGCAAGACGTTCGAGTGCTTGATGACCAGAGGGTGTGGTCCGGTCATTATTCAATGCGGAAACTAACCCTGCAACATCGACGTTTCTCTGGCGGCTGGAGTGATCCGCTGGTGCGCGAACTGTTTGAGCGGGGTGATGCTATTGCGGTTCTACTCTATGACCCGCAGGCAGACAGCCTAGTAATGATTGAGCAGTTTCGCCCTGGCGCATTGCGCGGTGATGACAGCCCGTGGATGCTGGAGCTGATTGCCGGCGTCGTCGAGGCTGGGGAGCGCGATGAAGACGTCATTCATCGGGAGGCATTTGAAGAGGCGGGTTGTGAATTGTCAGAGCTGGTCCCCATTGCCACCGTATTTCCAAGCGCGGGTGGGTGCACAGAGCAGGTCCGCTTGTTCTGTGGTCGTGTGGTCAAGGCTTCTATTGGCGGGCTGCATGGCTTGCAGGACGAAGGTGAAGATATTCTAGTGCATTCAATTGGCCGTAGGGATGCTTTAAAAATGCTCGCTGAAAACCAGGTTCCCAATGGACATACATTGATTGCATTGCAGTGGCTGCATATTCACGGTGAATCATTGCGGGAGCGCTGGTGCTGAGGCTTTTCGCCGGCACTTGACTGCATATGGCTGACGGTAGCGCAAAGAGCCCCGTACAAACTGGTCCCGGTCTGCTGCGGTCCAGTGCCGTGGTAGGTACCATGACGACGATATCGCGCGTATTGGGGCTTCTGCGCGATGTGGTGATCGCGGCATTTATTGGTGCCAGTGCAAATGCAGATGCTTTTTTCATCGCCTTTAAAATCCCTAATTTTCTGCGTCGCCTATTTGCTGAGGGAGCTTTTTCTCAGGCCTTTGTGCCGGTGTTGGCCGACTACAAAAAAGCCGGCAGTGCTGCTGCGGTAAAAGCGCTTGTCGACAGAGTAGCGGGGGTGCTTGGCGGTTCCTTGCTATTCATCACGGCGCTAGCCATGCTGGCTGCCCCTCTCGTCACCACGGTTTTTGCTCCGGGTTTTGTGGGTCAGCCAGAGAAATTTCTTCTGACGACAGAGATGATCCGTATCACCTTTCCCTATCTGTTTCTTATTTCAATGACCGGGTTTTGTGGTGCAATACTCAACAGTTATGGTCGGTTTGCGGTACCGGCTTTCACGCCAGTGTTCCTGAACCTGTCTCTTATACACATCTCCGAGCCCACGAGACTAGGCATGATCTC
>CAJXTK010000053.1 GCA_913061115.1 uncultured Haliea sp. | reverse complement strand
TGCGAGTGCTTTATATATTTTATCTCTTATTTTTTCTAAGAGTTCTTTTGACTTATTCTTTCTTGATTGTCCTTGTGTATCAACATCAAAAAGATTAATAGAAATATCGCTATTATCTTAAAAAACGACGCTAATGTCGGAGTTCTTCTTTGATACGGCTTGTAACGCGTCCAGTACGGTCTGTTCGGTCAAGATTTGAGGCAGAATCAGTGGTGCTTCTGAGGTATCAGCGGCGTACATCAGGTACAGGGGAATACCGTTACGGTCATATTTTTTCAGCAGCGCGGCGATGTCAGCGTTCCGATTAGTCCAGTCGGCAACCATATAGACGACTCCGTAGTCAGCAAAGGCCTGCACCATGTCGTCCGTGAGCAGTACAGCCGTCTCATTGGCGATGCAGGTGATGCACCAGTCGGCTGTAACATCCACGAATACTGGATTCCCAGCATTGCGCTGCGCAGCCACTGCCGGCTCTGACCAGACGAGTTTTCCCTGCGAAAGTAGCGCCGCATCACTGCTGCGGACATCCAGGTCCCGCATTGAGCCCAGACTGACTGCGGCGGCCAGGCAGGCCAGCGCGAGTACTTTGCGCCACCAACTGTGCTGCCACAGCCAAAGTCCAAGGGCCAGCATGAGTGCGCCACTGAGCGCTGCTGCCATGGTGTTTACACCGGTTTGTCTCCCCGCCACCCACAACAACCAGATAGCGGTCGCGTAGAGTGGAAAAGCCAGTAACTGCTTGAGTGTATCCATCCAAGCTCCGGGTTTCGGCATCAGTGCACGTGCGGCTCCGCTGTAGCTGAAAAGTAGCAGAGGGGCCGCCATACCGGCGCCTAGAGCGGCAAAGACCAGTAAGCCTATCTGTGGCGGCTGACTAACGGCAAATCCCAGGGCTGTCCCCATAAACGGGGCGGTGCAGGGGCTGGCTACTATTACAGCCAGCACGCCGGTAAAGAAGCTGCCGCTGAGTCCGCCTCGATTCGCCAGCCCACTGCCGGTGTTCATGAGGTTGCTCCCCATTTCCACCATACCTGATAGGGACAGGCCCATAGCGATGAATAGGTATGCCAAAGCAATCACAAAGGCCGGTGATTGGAGCTGGAAACCCCAGCCGATTGCACTTCCAGCCTGCTGCAGCGCAAGCAGCAATGCCGCTACGAAAACGAAGCTACTAATCACTCCTGCGGTGTAGATCCAGCTGTGCAGGTGCCGGTCATGGTCTGTGCTGCGGGCGAAACTCAATACTTTTAGAGACAGTATAGGAAACACACAGGGCATTAGATTAAGAATGGCACCACCCGCAAAGGCCAGCAGCAACATGTATAACAGTCCGTCGCCGGTGGAGGATTCCTGCGTTGTGGTGACCAGTGTTGAGGCACCCACTGTTTGCGCCTTTTTGTTGGGCAACATCACTGGCGTTACAGTGCCGTTGCTGAAGTCCAGGTCGTAGTTCTGGTTGTAGGGTGGGTAGCACAGGCCGGCGTCTGCACACCCCTGTGAGGTCACCGACAAGGTGCCTCGTTCGATGACCTGCTGTACTTGTAAGTTGATATCGGCGTTGTGGTAGTAAACCTGTACTTCGCCGAAGTACTCGTCGTTGCGGCTCAGGGCCGTTGGCATGTCGGCGATAAGGTCAACAGCGCCTTGGTCGTTTTCCAGATTAAAGTCGAAGCGGTGCTGGTAAAGGTAGTAATTGGGGGCGATTTGCCAGTAAACGCGTATATTTTGCGTATCGATTATCTCAACTTCCAGCTGATACGCTTGCTCAACCGGGAGGAATTCAGGTGCCATCTTCGCGCCCGATAGGCCCTGATTCGCGGCACCGAAGTCTTCTGCGTAACAAGCACCGCTGATGAGTATTAGAAAACTTGCGAGCAGGGCACGCATACCAACTCCTGGATAGAAACAGTGCCACCTGAGGCACTGTCTGTGTTTATCAGAAACGAATTGTACCAAGACTTTATAACGTTAGCCCAGAGTATGAGCATCAATCATATCAGCAGTGATACAATGCTTCGACGCTGGCACAGCGAGATAGTTTCAAATCTGGAGTCTGAAGATGATTAAAATAGGAATGGCCGTATTATTGGCCGGTATTATGTCGTTAGCTGTGGCGGAAGAACAGGCAGATCAAGATACAATGCTGGATATAGAGAATGCATGGGTCAGGGCTCTGCCGCCTGGGCAGCCCAATACAGCAGCCTACCTGACGTTGGTCAACCGAGGCGAGGTAATGGTGGTTGTTGAAAGTGCTAGTGCAGACGTGGCAGACAAGGTAGAAATACATACCACGCGCAGCGCTGACGGGCTTATGCGCATGGAGCAGTTGCAGAGTCTAGAGGTGGCACCGGGAGAACGTTTGGCGCTATCGCCGGGCGGCACCCACCTAATGCTGCTGGGGTTGGAGGCAATGCCGGTGACGGGCGACACGGTGCAGCTATGCTTGCAGCTGTCCTCCCAGAGCGAGGTCTGTACTTCGGCTGACGTGCGCAAAAGTCGTGACGCGTCGGATTCGCAAAACGGTCAACACCACCACTAATCGAGTAACCTAATGAATACAGTCACTGAAAAATTGGCCGGATGGCGCGATAATTATCTTCCGCAAGGAGGGCTAGGCAAAATCATAGTCATTGTAATCTGTCTTTACTTGTTGGGGGCGGTCCTACTAGGTATGTATTGGAGTATTGAGCCCAAGCCTTTTGACGTACGAGCTAAGGCGCAAGCGTTGGCGGCTGAAGACGGAGGTACTGTGGTCACCGGCTCGGTTACCACGGGCGCTCTGATCGGGGTGGTGCAGACGCTGCTAGATAAGCCCGGCGGCTATACACACAATGACAAGTTTCCACCGGGAGTTTGGCTAGACAATATGCCGAACTGGGAGTACGGCGTGCTGATTCAGGTGCGCGATATGTCCCGTGCCCTGCGAGAGGTGTTCAGCCGCTCGCAATCGCAGTCAACAGAAGACGTAGATCTGGTGGAGATGGAACCGCGCTTTAACTTTAATTCCGATAGCTGGATCCTGCCCTCTTCTGAGTCCGAGTATCGCGATGGACTGGAATATGCGCGTGAATATTTTGATCGTTTGTCTGAAAAAAGCGCGCCGGGCGCACAGTTTTATGCCCGCTCAGATAGCCTGCGCTATTACTTGTCTGCCGTTGATAGTCGGTTGGGCAGTCTTTCTCAGCGTCTTAGCGCCAGTGTGGGCAAGTCGAGATTGAATACCGATCTTGCGGGTGATGCCGAGGCCGCTCAGTCAACTGAGACTCCGACAGAGCAAGAGGTGCGTACACCTTGGAGCGAGATTGACGATGTGTTCTACGAGGCTCGGGGGACAGCCTGGGCGCTGATCCTTTTTCTAAAAGCGGTGGAGGTGGATTTCGCTGACGTACTGGCCAAAAAGAATGCTCAGGTGAGTTTGCAGCAAATCATTCGCGAACTCGAAGGCACACAGGGAACCGTGTGGAGCCCAATGATACTTAACGGAAGCGGGTTTGGGCCATTGGCGAATCACTCACTAGTGATGGCATCCTATCTCAGTCGTGCCAATGCAGCGATTGTAGACTTGCGTGACTTGCTGTCTCAGGGTTAACCACTCAGTCCATGGTGTAGCGCAGACGGGTTCCGGTGTCCAGCGACAGGCGGATCTCCTGCGCGCTTAGCGCCACTGGAAAGTAGGTCCCAGACAGCTTGGCATCGAGCAGACTGGCACCTTCTAAGTTAGTGTTTCGAAAGTCAATGCCGCTTATGTCGGCGTTACGAAAGTAGGAATTGCTGAAGTCTAATCCCTGAGCCTCCATGTTACGTAAGTCGCGACCGCGATAGTCCCCGTTTTTCAATTCGCTAGTGTCTAATTGGTCGCGCTGTTCATTGAAGCTCTTGATGTCTTCGGTGCGAAGTAGTTGGTATAACGGGTCTTTTTTTATAACGGGCTTGTCCATGGGGTTACCTTGTTGATGAATGCCTGCTCGTGCAAGCGATGGGCGACATTATGTTATTACTCGATAGCTTAAGCCACCGCGAGGCGCAAGCCCAGCCCTATCACACTGAAACTGAGCGTGTAATTTGACGGCACAGACATTTGAGGGGTTTCTCCTGACGCACAACTGGACTATCAGCACTATGTCGATAGGCAGTTAGCGCCCGTGGCGGATGATATTCTGGGCTTTGGAGGCAGTTCTTTTCGCGCGCTGACGGACAAAAAAATCGGTCTATTTTAGTCAAAACAGACCGGACTCGACTGTTAGCCAAAAAACTCGCTGCGCAGCGCCTGGTAATCTTCTGCGGGCAGTCGAGGGCCATAGTTGGCAACAACCTTTCCCGCTGCCAAGCTGGCGAAGCGACCTGCTGTAGGGAAGTCCTCCCCGTTGGTTATCGCGTAGAGGAATGCACCTGCGAACATATCACCGGCACCGTTGGTGTCAACGGCATGCACTTTATGTGCGGGGATTTCGACCAGTGCAGTACCATCAAACGTTAGTGCTCCGTCACTTCCCCGTGTGATGACAAAGGTGTCGGCAATCGCTTTTAGTCGCTCTACTGCAACATCCAGGCTATCGCCCTGAGCCCAGCCTAGGGCTTCGTCTTCATTACAGAAGATCAGGTTTAGGCGGTCGCCAATTATTTCAGTCATGCCATCACGGAAAAATTCCACCATGCCGGGATCGGAAAAGCTCAGAGCGGTTTTCACGCCGGCTGCCTCGGCGATTTCTCTCGCCTTGATTGCTGCTGCGCGGCCGGTTGGGGATGTCACGAGATAACCTTCTAGATACACATATTCGGAGGCGGCTATTGCCCCGGCATCCAGTTGTTCGATCGACAGAGTTTCGCTGATGCCTAGGAAGGTGTTCATACTGCGTTCAGCATCAGGGGTTATCAATACCAAGCATTTACCGGTAGTGCCGGCGGCGCGCTCGCCTTTTAGGCAGTGGTCTACACCGGCAGCTTCCAGATCGGCAATGTAGATATCACCGTCGCTGTCATTGGCCACTTTGCAGGACATAAAAGTGGGTCCGCCGAATTGTGCGGTAGCAATCATCGAGTTACCGGCACTGCCACCGCTGGCGTGGCTGGCTTTAATTAGGTGGCCCTTAAGATGGTCGAGTAGCTCGCGTCGGCGATCTTCATCGACCAGCGTCATCAAACCTTTCTCAACATTCATCTGCGCTAGCTCGGCGTCCTGCACCTTGATCTCGGTATCGACCAGCGCTGCACCGATACCGTATGCTACATATTTCTTCATTATTCGTTTCGCCTGTCAGGTTTAAAATATCGCCCCATTATCCTGATTTGCCAGTCGAATAGAAGCGCTAGATCACAATACAGCTTATTACCGTAAGCGCGTTGCTGCTGAAAACAATAGCAAAGACAACCCGATTTCCCAGTAGCTGGTGTAAACTCAAACCCTATGCTTCGCACCAGCCATCTATTGCTCAAACTTGCTCTCGTAGCCTTCGTCGTAGGGGGGCTATTCGTGATTTATCTCGACGCCCGTATCACTGCGACCTTTAATGACAAGATGTGGGATCTGCCGGCTAAGGTGTACGCCCGCCCGCTGGAATTGTTTGCTGGTGCTCCTCTGTCACCGGACGACCTGTCTTACGAGTTGGACGTTCTGGGTTATCGCCCGGTGACGTCAACACGCAATCGTGGGGAGGTATCACGTTTCAGGAATCGCTTTGAAATCTATACGCGCGGCTTTGATTTTCCTGATGAGCGAGAACCAGGCCGGCGTGTGCTGATTCAGTTCAGTGGCGAGCGGGTTAAAAGTTTGTCAGCCGGTGGCAGCGAGGTCGACCTTATGCGGCTGGAGCCGTTGAGAATTGGTGGGATCTATCCTCAGCATGGGGAAGACCGGGTTTTGGCTCGTTTGGATGATGTTCCTCTGAGCCTGCGTCAGGGACTGATGGCGGTAGAAGACCGCGACTTCAACCAGCACTGGGGTTTTTCAATTGTGGGTATCTCGCGGGCAGCGCTGAGCAACGTGCGTTCGGGTCAGGTGGTTGCTGGAGGAAGTACCATCACCCAGCAGCTGGTGAAAAACTATTACCTCACGTCCGAGCGCACCATCGTACGTAAGGTGACAGAACTTGTGATGGCGGTGCTACTCGAACTGCATTACGACAAAGACCAGATACTGGAAAGCTATATCAACGAGGTGTACCTGGGTCAGGAAGGACGCCACTCTGTTCATGGCTTTGCACTTGCCTCGCAGCATTATTTTGACAAGCCACTGGAACGGCTGGGGCTGCATGAGCAGGCCCTGATGATTGGAATGATTAAGGGTCCCTCTCTTTATAATCCTCAGCGCAACCCAAAGAGAGCGCTGAAGCGACGGAATCTGGTGCTGGAACTCATGGCGGCTCAAGGCGTAATTTCACCGGTGCAGGCCACAGTGGCCCGCGCCATGCCACTGGGACTGAATAAAAAACGTCGGATTCGGGATTCGTTTCCGGCTTTTCTGGACTTGGTGCGCCGGCAGCTGCGCCAAGATTATAGAGACGAGGATCTCACCACGCAGGGACTCAGTATTTTTACCAGCTTTGACCCACTGCTGCAGCGCAAGTTGGAAAGCAGCACAACGATAGTGATGGATCAACTTGATCCGCGTGATGAATTGCAAAGCGCCACGGTCGTTACTCGTTTTGACACGGGAGAAGTGGCCGCTCTTAGTGGGGGTCGCAAGCCACGTTTCGCTGGCTTTAACCGAGCATTAGATGTCAGACGACCAGCGGGCTCCCTGCTCAAGCCCGCTACTTACCTCGTAGCATTGGAGCGCCCCGGTGAATACTCGCTGGCAACACGACTGTCAGATGCTCCTTTGACCGTTAAGCTGGGTGGAGCGAAGTTGTGGCAACCGAAAAACTTTGATCTTCAGCCTCATGGAGATGTTCTGCTCTATCAGGCTCTGGCAAAATCCTACAACCTCGCCAGCGCACGTTTGGGTATGGAGTTGGGCCTAGATTCTGTCATTGATATGCTGGCACGGCTCGGAGTTGAGCAAGGTGTTCCGCGAGTACCTGCGCTGTTATTGGGTGCGGGCGAATATTCGCCTATGGACATGGCGGCGATGTACCAATCGATAGCGGCTGGCGGGTTTCGCATGCCACTGCGTAGCATTCGGGATATCGTTGACGCTAATGGCACATCTCTGAAACGGTACGCGCTTGAATATGATCGTACTGCGAGCATCCAATCCGTACATTTGCTGCATTATGCGCTGCGGGCGGTGGTGCGTGAAGGAACCGGGCGCGGCGTTTATCGCTACTTGCCGGAGAACTTTGCGGTGGCTGGCAAGACTGGTACAACCAATGATGGTCGTGATTCCTGGTTTGCGGGTTTTTCTGGCGATCTGCTTGCTGTCAGCTGGATGGGACGAGATGACAATGGTGGTACCAAGCTGACCGGTGGCAGTGGTGCGTTAAAGGTGTGGGCTCATTTTATGGCTAGCGCCAGCAAACAGCCGCTGGCCTATCGTATGCCTGATGGTATTCAGCCTCAGTGGATTGATAACCGCAATGGTTACCTTACAGGTGACGGTTGCCCAAACTCTCGTATGCTGCCTTTCATCATAGGTTCCGAGCCGACCCAGCGTACTGATTGTTTGCCACGTCAATCCGAACCGAAGTCCGGATCGGGTATTAAGAATTGGTTCGAGTCGTTGTTTGGAGGAGGTGGTTAGCCGTGTTTTTCCAATTAGTATTTCGGATTGCAGTGCTGAGTTTTTTTGCAGTGGTGCCGGCTTGCTCAACGCTTCCGGAGAGTGGGTCTGTGCCAGTGAAAAAAGCGCCACAGCATGCGGGGGTGACTCCTGATGCTCGGGTGCCGGACGTTCCGTTTCGCTCCGCTACACCCCCCGCTAGCACTGCCTGGACGCCGCTACTTGCGAAAGCGGATCAGGCCACCAATAGCGGCGATTATGAGCAGGCGATGGCACTGCTCGAGCGGGCGCAGCGGATAGATCCAGACAGTGCTGAAGTCTATTTGGGCATGGCCAAGGCCCACAGTGCCAAGGGTGATCATATGCAGGCAAGGGCTACTGCTGAGCGTGGACTGTTATACTGCAGTGGAAAGATCCAATGCGATGCCTTGCGCGGTTATGCCCGTTGAAGGCGCCTGCTGCTGGTGAGTGGAATTTTATCGGATTATTGTTTTCGAATTTATCGGAGCAGTATAGTCCGCAGGTAAGTGGCGACACACTAATTCAAAGCCATCATCGGATGGCTCAAAGTTTAGGTGTTGATTGATGCAGTCCGGTGTCTCTCCTGCCGAGTGACTGACAAAAATAATCTGCGTGTCGCTATTGCGCGCAATGTGGTCAATGGCCCGCAGCATCAGTTTTCGATGATGGCCATCGAGTCCAAGAGTCGGTTCATCCAGTATCAGGATGATGGGAGATTTCACCATGGCACGGGCGAGTAACACCATGCGTTGCAAACCAAAGGACAGCGCGTCAAAATTGTCGTGCAGGTAGTCGGCGAGCCCTAAAGCGCACAGCCACTGCTGGGCACCATTGCGTTGCGTGTCACCCCATTCATCATGCAGGCCAATAGTGTCGAAGAATCCCGACACCACCACTTCCACTACGCGCATGCCTCGCGAAAAATTGAGTTGCAGTTGAGTGTCCAGCTGACCAAATTTTTGTTTAATATCCCACACACTTTCACCGCTGCCTCTCTTGACACCAAACAGGGTGATGTCCTGCCCGTACGCCTTGTGGTTATCCCCGGTGATAAGGCTTAGCAGGGTCGTTTTTCCGCAGCCATTGGGGCCTGAAATACAGCAGTGAGTGCCAAGATTCAGGGTCCAGTCGACATTCTGCAGTACGGTCAGATCACCGTAGTGTACCGCCACATTTCTAAGCACCAGCAGAGGCTTGCCAATGGGCAGTGCATAGGCGCGTGAGGCAGCTGGGGGCAGTGTTCCGAGGTTTGGTGGCGGCGGGTACATTCGCGCCTGTACGGCTGTGTTGGCAAAAATATTTTCTCTGTTGTCACACCCCAGTACTTCTCCATTATCGAGAACGAGGACATGAGTAATGCCTGTGGGCACATCCTCCATTTGCCTGCACAGCATCAACACAGTGATGTGTGATTGCAGTAGTTCATTGATGATTTTTTGCATTTCCTCTTGGCTGGAGAGGTCTAGTCCGTCGAGCGGACTATCGAGGATGAGTAGGCCCGGTTGGCTCAAGATTGCCTTGACTAAAAGCGCCTTGCGCATCTCGCCGGTTGAAATAAAGCGCAGACCGCGATGCAGGAAATGTCCCATGTTCAGGCGCTCTACCCAGTACTGAAATTGTTCATGCGGTTCTTCCCCGTTGAGGATCAGTGATTGCACAGCAGTCCCTGGGTCGCTGGCGTCAGCTCGAAACTCTGAGTCATCCATTTTTTTGTCCCGCTCGCACAGGGTTTTAGCCTGTTCGAAACAGACGTAGGCAACACCGCCCTTTTCCAGCTCAGGTGAGCGCAACAAGTCACCCGAGAAATGTGTGGCCTGTCGACTGATAATTTTGGCGAGACTGGTTTTGCCGGCCCCATTGGGGCCAAGGCAGGCCCATTGCTGGCCCGGTGTCATAAGCCAGTGGACGCTGCGCAGCGCAGGCAGCGCGCGATAGACTAGACTGATGTTGCGTAACTCCAGGAGCCCGTCTGTGTGCAATTTTTGGCCAGCCATTATTTACCCCGTGCTATAAATTGTCGTGACCGCTTGTCATGCCGGCGCACGGCTGGCTTAATCCTATAGTCTTCATGCGCTAGAAAGGAAAGAGTCTAAAGTGTCGGCATCATTGCTACAAATTATCGAAACACGTCTCGGCGATCACAATCCTAGAAGAAACCGGTTGCGTCGGTTAATGAAGCGCTCAGCGGTTGCCATGATACTGCAAATACGCGATAGCAAGCTGCATATCCTCATGATCAAAAGGGCTGAGCGGGAGGGTGATCCCTGGTCGGGGCATATGGCTTTCCCCGGCGGCCGCATGGACAAATCGGATATTAACGGGTATGCGGTGGCAACCCGTGAGACGGCGGAAGAGGTGGGTTTGACGCTGGGCCCTCAGGACGAGTGTATTGGCCGCTTGTCTGATCTCAATGCCAAACCTCACCGGGGTGCGCTGGGTATGGCGGTCAGTCCATTTGTGTTTCGTTTGGATCGAGAGGCGATGTTTACGACGAATTACGAGGTGGCAGAAGTGATCTGGGTGCCGCTGGAATTTCTAGTTGATGCGGACAATAGAGGAGAAATGACCTGGACCTATAAGGGCGCCAGAATCCCTGTCCCTTGTTACCGCTACCAAGGTCGTTGTATCTGGGGCTTGTCGCTGATGATGCTAGATGAATTGCTGGATCTTGTCGAGGGAAGGAGTCCGCGCCGCCTGAGGTGGCGTCGCAGGTGATGTTTCTCCAGTGGCGCGTTTGCTAGATTCGCTTCATCGGCTGCTTGCAAGATTCATGCTTCGCAAGCGCTGTAGGCACACCTAACTTCGTTGTCGGACACATAGCCCAGTCTGTTTTTTTCTTCCAATTCCTATTTCTGAAATCTCAGAAGTCATCGAAACCATTGAAACTTCGTAGAGGCAGCATGCGTCTCTAATAATGGTTTTAGAGATCGACTAATGGTTGTTTCGCAGGAAAGAGCTCAGCCTCGGGTCGGCAGTAATTTTTGCTTTTCATTCAGACCCGAATTTCCTCTGAACCTCATTCGCTACGCAGGTTGCGAGTAATTGCTAGGTCGACAGAGTTGCCCTTGGTGGCAACTACGGTACCACTGACCACAAGATCCGTGTCTGCTTGAACGTCACTAAAAGAGCCCTGCCAAAGACAGTCGCATTGCGCATAGCCTGATGGACTTAGCAGCGTGAGAACAAAACACAAGGACAAACGAAAGCGCACAATAGGGCTCTAGCAGCCTAGCTCAGTGCCTGAGCAGCTTCGAGCGCAAAATAGGTGAGAATTCCATCACAGCCCGCCCGTTTGAATGCCATCAGAGATTCCAGTATTACCGCCTCACGAGGTAGCCAGCCGCGCTCGAAGGCGGCTACTTGCATGGCATATTCACCGCTGACCTGATACGCAAACGTGGGCGCCTGTAGCTCGTCCTTCACTCGGCGTACGATGTCCAAATAGGGCATTCCCGGTTTTACCATGATCATGTCTGCACCCTCAAAGAGATCCAGCGCACATTCGTGTAATGCCTCGTTACTGTTGGCGGGGTCCATCTGGTAGCTGAACTTGTTTCCCCCTTTTATATTACTGGTGGAGCCGACGGCATCGCGAAAGGGACCATAATACGCAGAAGCATACTTAGCGGAATAAGCCATAATCAAAGTGTTGTGGAAACTGGCTCGTTCCAGGTCTTGTCGGATGGCGCCAATGCGGCCGTCCATCATGTCCGAGGGTGCCACCACATCAGCGCCTGCTGCAGCGTGGGACAGTGCCTGTTTCACCAGTACTTCGGTGGTGACATCATTTAACACGTATCCGCTGGCGTCGATGATGCCGTCCTGTCCATGGGTAGTGAAGGGATCCAGCGCCACATCAGTGATCACACCCAGCTCCGGCAACGCATCTTTCAGCGCGCGCACTGCGCGCTGGACCAATCCGTCGGGGTTAAACGCTTCCTCTGCCAGCAAGGTTTTTTGTTCTGCGGCTATGACGGGAAATAGCGCAATGGCGGGAATACCCAGTTGCTGCACGATCTTGGCCTGCTTCACCAGCAAGTCGATACTCAGTCGCTCTATGCCCGGCATAGAAGCGATAGCCTCACGGTGATCAATGCCGTCGACGACGAAAACCGGGAAAATCAGGTCTGCCGGGCTAAGGGTGTTTTCTCGTACCAGTCGACGTGAAAATTCATTGGCTCTTAGGCGACGCATACGGCTTTGAGGGAACATGCCGCGCTGTGTACTGAATACCATGGGATAATCCTCAGTTAAAGACTGGCAAAAGCAGCTCTGGCTATATCAATAGTTTGAGCAATGTCATCATCGCTATGAGCGCTGGACATGAAGCCAGCCTCGTAGGGTGCAGGCGCAAGATAAACACCCTGCTCCAGCATTTGATGGAAAAATCGATTGAACGCTGCACTGTCACAGGCCATGACTTGTTGGTAATTAGTGACGCTCGACACGCTGGTAAAGAAACCACCAAACATGGTGCCAGCGTGGTTGGTGGTATACGGAACACCCGCTGCAGCGGCTGCTTGACTGAGGCCCTCGCACAAGCGCGTCGTGCGCTCGAAAACAGGCTCGTAAAATCCCGGTTGTGAGATGATATCCAAGGTAGCCAGCCCAGCGGTCATTGCAATGGGGTTGCCTGACAGCGTCCCCGCCTGATACACCGGACCAAGCGGCGCAATCTGCTCCATGATTTCACGCTTGCCGCCAAAGGCACCGACGGGCATACCTCCACCAATAACCTTGCCCAGCGCGGTTATGTCGGCTTCGATACCATAGTAGCCTTGAGCGCCCTGCAAGCCAAAACGAAAGCCGGTCATGACTTCATCCAGTATGAGCACCGCTCCGCTGTCTGTGCAGACGGAGCGCAGTGCCTCCAGGAACCCCGGTGCTGGCGGTATACAGTTCATATTGCCGGTCACAGGTTCCACAATGGCACAGGCAATGCGCTCTCCGTGTTCGGCGAATGCTTGGCGCAAGCCATCAATATCGTTATAGGTCAGGGTAAGAGTGAGATCAGCCAGCACGGCGGGAACGCCGGGAGAACTGGGTACGCCTAGGGTGAGTGCGCCAGAGCCTGCCTTGACCAGCAGAGAGTCAGAGTGTCCGTGATAGCAACCCTCAAATTTGACGATGGTGTCCCGGCCGGTAAAGCCACGCGCGAGACGAATGGCGCTCATGGTGGCTTCGGTGCCTGAATTCACCATGCGGACCATGTCCATCCCTGGCATTATGTTGCAAATTCTTTCTGCCAGTTCTATTTCCAGTTCTGTGGGAGTGCCAAAACTAAGCCCTTTTTCACATTGCCGCATAACCGCTTCACGCACTGCGGGGTGATTGTGCCCCATCAGCATGGGACCCCAGGATAAAACATAATCGATATAGCGCTTACCTTCACAGTCAAAAATGTATGGCCCCTCACTGCGATCAACAAACACTGGGGTGCCGCCAACGGCCTTGAAGGCTCGTACGGGCGAGTTAACCCCGCCTGGGATATATTTTTGTGCACGTTCAAATAATTGTTTCGAAGTGTTCATGGTTGTCCTATTCGTGGAAAAATCCGCTCACGCGGAGTGCTGTCTGGGTCGGAATTATCAGTGCTGTAGCGCGAAATATCCAGTGCCCTCAAAAGGGCTTCACTATCGCCAGGATCACGATGGCGAAGAGGAAGAGTACCGGAACCTCATTAAAAAAGCGGTAGAACACATGATTATGCTGGTTGCGGTTGTCGTTTATCGCTCGGACATAGCGTCCACAGATAATGTGATAAACAATGAGAAAGGCGACACCGCCGAGCTTCAGCCACATCCAGCGGGCGGCCAGGTAATAATCCGGGTTCATCGCGAGCATGACAATGCCTAGGGCGACGGCAATCACCATAAAAGGAGTGACAAAGCGGTACAGTTTGCGCGCCATAACGGCGAGTTGTTCGCGCACCGCCTGCTGCTTACTGGCAGCGTAGTACACAAAGATTCGGGGCAGGTAAAAAAGACCTGCAAACCAGCACACAACGAATATGAGATGGAAGGCCTTCAGCCACAGCATTTTGTTACCTCGTCTGTAACACAGTGTTTACGCTATTAGAGCATACTTGCCAGCGAGAATTTCTTGATATTCTCTCGGGTCAAGAGGCCATGCAATATCCGCTTGCCAGTATTAGGGCTGCGTTCATCGATACAAACGGCCTCTGCAGTGTTTGTGCGCATAATGTCCATAGCCTGACGCACGGTAGCTTGCATTGGGGCAGGGGCAAAAGTCCAGCGTCGGATTTCGGCCAGTGCCGGTAGCGGGTTAGGTAGATCGCGCGCCATCAGGCGCTCACACGCTCGGAACAGGCCATAATAGAGTCGTCATTGTTCAGCAATCGTCTTTACAAGTTCAGAAAATGGCGCACCGTTGAACCTTAGTGTTTGTCAAAAGGAGAATATTACCAGTTATCTTACAGCGTATTACTTTTATACTATCGGCCTGCCGTTTTGGGCTCGATAGATAGCCCTTTGCGTTACTCGACCTGCGAAGCGGGTCGGCGAGGTTATCCTAGGACGAGTGTGGATAGAGACATGGTGAAGGTGGGCATAGTTGGAGGTACTGGTTATACAGGGGTTGAGTTGCTGCGCCTGTTAGCCACGCATGACGAGGCAGAGGTGGTCGTCATCACCTCACGTGCGGAGTGTGGTCGGCGGGTCGATGATTTATTTCCTAACCTGCGTGGATACTATGATCTGGTTTTTCAGGAGCCTCATGTGGGGACACTGGGGGCTTGCGATATAGTCTTTTTCGCGACGCCACATAATGTTGCTATGAATTTAGTGCCGGAATTGCTGGCTGCTGGCGCTAGAGTTGTGGATTTATCGGCAGATTATCGTATTCGAGATGCTGGTTTGTGGTCCCAATGGTACGGTGAAGCGCATGCGAGTCCCGAGCTGCTGGCCGAAGCGGTGTACGGCTTGCCGGAGCTTAACCGTGAGAAAATCGCAGCCGCCCGTCTGGTGGCTTGCCCGGGCTGTTACCCGACGTCGGTGCAATTGGGCTTTATGCCGCTGTTGGTGCGCGGCTTGGTGGACACCCAGCACCTTATTGCGAGCTCGGCATCGGGCGTTAGCGGTGCTGGACGTCAGGCCAACATTGACAATTTACTCAGTGAGACGGCAGACAGTTTCAAGGCTTACGGGGTGAATGGGCACCGTCATCTTCCGGAGATCGAACAGGGTTTGTCGGATATTGCCGCGCAACAGGTCCATGTAACCTTTGTGCCGCACCTGTTGCCGATAGTACGCGGTATTCACTCGACATTGTTTGCCCAATTGCGGGGCGAGGCTGAAGACCTGCAGGCGTTGTATGAAGATTGGTATGCCCAAGAGCCGTTTGTCGATGTAATGCCAGCGGGTATCTTCCCGCAAACACGCACGGTAAAAGGCGCAAACAGGTGCCAGATTTCGGTAGCGGTGCCGCAAGATAGGAGCACAGTGGTGGTCATGGTAACCATAGATAACCTGGTTAAGGGTGCGTCTGGGCAGGCTGTTCAAAATATGAATATCATGCTCGGTCTGAATGAGAAGGCAGGCTTGCATCAGATTGGCCTGTTGCCCTGAGATCTCGCTGGCAGATGAGCAAGACGTCTTCATGATCCCCCGCCTTTTTAGCCAACCTGGACTAAACGCGGTCCTCCTATCACTACTACTTCTTGCCCTGGCGCTATTAGCAGGCATTTATGTAGGTTGGGTCATGGCTCACAAGGAGATGGGCGTCAGTTCTCGGCACGGGGCAGACAACACACAATTGGAGCTGTCAGCCCTGCGCGAAAAACTCACTGTTGCGCGCGGCGATATTCAGGCGCAGCGTACCAGAAGTCATGTCGATAGTCGGGCTCTGGAGCTGGTGCGTAATGAGATGGTTGCCCAAAAGGAGATGACCGCAAGCCTCGAAGAAGGCTTACAGTTCTTCCGGAGCCTGATGGTAGCCGAGAGCGACACCACCGACCTCAGCCTGCGTGATCCTGAATTAGTGGCAGGTGGGTCCCCGAACCGCATCGAATACCGTATCTTTGTTCAGCATCAATCTCGCGCACACGAGACGGTCGAGGGAACATTGTCATTGCAGGTGCTTGGATTTGAGGGGGAAAAGGAGGTCAGCTACGCGTTGCCGCAGTTGTCAGAAGAGCGTGACGATGGGGCTATGCCGCTGCATTTCCGATATTTTCAGGCTGTAGAAGGCGTCCTGACGCTGCCAAAAGGCTTTGAGCCCATCCGGTTAATTGTGGCGGCGGATGTTAGTAAGCCACGTAAAATAAAAGCCAGGGAAGAGTTTCCCTGGGTGTTGCAAAAACAATTCATCAATATTGGGGAGTAAAGAGGCCGCCAGTGCATCTGATAGTGCGCTCCTTATTGGTGTTGAATCGGAGATTCAAGACTAAAGTTGACTAACTTACTCGGAATTAACATAATAATACTCCGTAATACTATGAAGCGGTCTCTACCGGCTTTGGAAAATACTGATGTCTGTCGCTGAAACATTCAATCCGTCGAGCATAAACCTCTCCGCTCGTGCCATACAAAAAGTACGTGACTTGGTGGCAGAAGAAGAAAATGACCAGCTCAAGCTGCGTGTGTTCATTACCGGCGGTGGCTGTTCTGGCTTTCAGTATGGTTTTACCTTCGATGAACTCAGCGCGGATGACGACACGGCCCTAGAAGCAGATGGCGTTACCCTGCTCGTGGATCCCATGAGTTTACAATACCTTACTGGATCGGTAGTTGATTACACCGAGGGATTAGAAGGCTCGCGTTTTGTCGTTAGCAATCCTAACGCCACGGCCACATGTGGCTGTGGCTCGTCCTTTTCGGTCTAGCATTTTAGATCCCGCCCAGGTAGATACCCCCTAATATTCTCGCCCCGTTGGCCCCCGTCACCGCCGGAGAATTGCCGCTCAGGCCCTCGAGAGTGCGGCTGGCAAGCCAGGCAAAAGTCACTGCTTCTACCCAGTCCGGGTCCATTCCGATGGCTGCAGTGTTAGCTAACGTTGCGGGTGCCAGGTACTGTGCCAGACGCTGCATCAGATGTGAGTTATGGCTGCCGCCGCCGCAAATATACACTTCGGAAACTTTCAGCGGACAGCTTCTGATTGCTCTGGTAATACTGGTGCAGGTGAGTTCCACCAGGGTGGCTTGTACGTTCGTTGCTGTGATGGCATCGAGCTCGGCTAATTGACTGTCAAGCCAAGCGAGGTTGAATGCCTCTTTGCCTGTACTGCGAGCCCCCGTTTTACTGAAATAGC
>CAJXTK010000052.1 GCA_913061115.1 uncultured Haliea sp. | reverse complement strand
ATCATGCCTAGTCTCGTGGGCTCGGAGATGTGTATAAGAGACAGAGATAATGGTGTCAGCTCAGGAAATCGAAGCCGCGTTGACAGAAGCGCTTCAGGCTGACGATTAACGAAGTGAGTCACCTAATGTGACGGGGAGGAGAGCGGCAGTTCTCAGCCCCTTTAATTGTATTAAGCGGCACGACTGGTCTAAATTGTAGGCTGCGGGTCTAGTTTGTTAGTTAATTGACGCTGTGTAGTCCGCAAATTTCGTGGAATCTGTCGCCAGCCCTGAGCGGGTTGACTCCTATACGCAGCGTCTATAGAATGCCGCCTCTTCTTTCTGGAGGTGGGTTCCTGCGGACTAGAGATTTAGTCGACAGGATGCCCTGTGCAGGACTTGAGGTCGGCCATAACGGTCATGAGAAGTAACTATATTTGGAGTTTTAAATAGATGGCAACGGTCAACCAATTGGTTCGTAAGCCTCGGAAACGGAAAGTAGAGAAGAGTGGTGTGCCTGCTTTGCAGAGCTGTCCGCAGCGGCGTGGCGTCTGCACCCGCGTTTATACTACTACACCGAAGAAGCCAAATTCCGCACTGCGCAAGGTTTGTCGTGTGCGCCTGACTAATGGTTATGAGGTTTCCTCATATATCGGCGGTGAGGGCCACAACTTGCAGGAGCACAGTGTGGTATTGATTCGCGGTGGCCGCGTAAAAGACTTGCCCGGTGTGCGTTATCACACGGTACGTGGCAGCTTGGATACCTCTGGAGTCGCTAACCGTCGCAACGGTCGCTCCAAGTATGGCACCAAGCGACCCAAGTAACCGAGCTTTATGAGCGTAACGACACTAACGATATAAGTAAGGCCGAACCTCTGCCTCCCCCGCATTTGTTGCAGGTTGGTGTTCGGGTAACCTGAAGAGAGAGTATATAGCATGCCTAGAAGACGAATAGTTGCCAAGCGAGAAATACTGCCGGATCCGAAATTCGGCAACGTGACCCTGGCAAAATTTATGAACCACGTCATGGAAAGTGGAAAAAAATCTGTTGCGGAGACCATCGTATATGGTGCTTTGACAATCGTTCAGGAACGTCTGAATAAAGATCCTATAGAAGCATTCGATGAAGCACTAGAAAACATTGCACCTATGGTGGAAGTAAAAGCTCGCCGTGTGGGTGGTGCTACCTATCAGGTCCCCGTCGAAGTTCGTACGTCTCGTAGAGTCGCATTAGCTATGCGCTGGTTGGTGGAGTACGCGCGTAAGCGTGGTGAGAAGTCCATGCGCCAGCGCCTTGCCGGGGAAATCATCGATGCGTCTCAGGGCAAAGGTAATGCCGTGAAGAAGCGTGAAGATGTGCACCGTATGGCAGAAGCTAACAAGGCTTTTTCGCACTACCGTTTCTAACTCTTTTCGCCCTACAACTTTATTATTGGGGATCTAATCGTGGCACGTAAAACTCCTATTAGCCGGTATCGTAATATTGGCATCTGCGCGCATGTGGACGCGGGTAAAACAACCACCACTGAACGCGTATTATTTTACACTGGCCTTTCTCACAAGATAGGTGAGGTGCACGATGGTGCTGCTACCATGGACTGGATGGAACAGGAGCAAGAGCGCGGTATTACGATTACTTCAGCCGCAACAACCTGTTTTTGGAAGGGTATGGATGCTCAGTTTGAAGACCATCGTATTAATATCATCGACACACCTGGGCACGTAGACTTTACTATCGAGGTAGAGCGTTCGTTACGTGTTCTAGATGGCGCTGTAGTCGTACTGTGTGGTTCATCCGGCGTACAACCTCAGACTGAGACAGTTTGGCGGCAGGCAAATAAATATGAAGTGCCGCGCATGGTGTTCGTGAATAAGATGGATCGTGCGGGCGCAGATTTCCATATGGTGGTGAGTCAGCTTAGAGATCGGCTTGGCGCTGTTGCAGTGCCTATTCAAATGACTATAGGCGCCGAGGAAGACTTTAAGGGCGTCATCGATCTCGTGAAGAACAAGGCCATCCTTTGGAGCGAAGCTGATCAGGGTATGAGCTTTGAGTACGCAGACGTCCCGGAAGATATGGTTGAGCAGGTCTCAGAAATGCGTGAGTTCATGATTGAAGCGGCAGCAGAAGCCAACGATGAGTTCATGGAGAAGTACCTCGACGGAGGAGAGCTCTCTGAGGAGGAAATCAAGCAAGGGATTCGGGCGCGCACGCTAGCAAATGAAATTATTCCTGTGCTGGGTGGTTCTGCCTTTAAGAACAAAGGTGTTCAGGCAATGCTTGACGCCGTGATCGACTACATGCCGTCTCCTACTGAGGTTAAGGCGATTCAGGGAACCCTGCTAGATAAGGACAGTACGGTTGCTGTTCGTGAAGCGGATGACGATGCTCCCTTTGCGGCATTGGCTTTCAAGATAGCCACAGACCCCTTTGTAGGTACACTGACTTTTTTCCGTGTTTATTCGGGAAAACTGGAGAGCGGTACCGGTATTTATAACTCCGTCAAAGAGAAGAAAGAGCGGGTTGGTCGTATGGTGCAAATGCACGCCAACAGCCGTGAGGAAATCAAAGAAGTACGAGCGGGCGACATTGCCGCTGCAATTGGCCTGAAAGATGTGACTACTGGCGATACGCTGTGTGACTTGGACAAGCCTATTGTGCTTGAGCGTATGGTGTTTCCTGAGCCGGTGATTTCGGTAGCGGTTGAACCGAAGTCTAAGCCCGATCAGGAGAAGATGGGTGTTGCGCTGGGTAAGCTAGCTCAGGAAGATCCGTCGTTTCGAGTTCGGACCGATGAAGAATCTGGTCAGACCATTATCTCTGGAATGGGTGAGCTGCATCTGGACGTTCTGGTCGACCGCATGCGTCGTGAATTTAGCGTAGAGGCCAATATTGGTAAGCCTCAGGTCGCTTATCGCGAAGCGATTCGCAACACGTCGGAGATTGAAGGTAAATTTGTTCGCCAGTCCGGCGGTCGTGGTCAGTACGGGCATGTTTGGGTCAGGTTCGAGCCATCGGAAGATGGCAACGCTGAAGGGCTAGAGTTCATCAATGAGGTAGTCGGTGGCACTGTTCCTCGTGAGTATGTACCAGCCGTTCAGAAAGGGATTGAAGAGCAGATGAAGAATGGCGTCTTGGCGGGTTACCCTCTGCTTGGGTTAAAAGCCACACTGTTCGATGGGTCTTTTCACGATGTAGATTCTAATGAAATGGCCTTCAAGATTGCCGCTTCCCTAGCGACTAAGAAGTTAGCTCAAAATGGTGGTGCGGTGCTATTGGAGCCCATCATGGCGGTTGAAGTGGTTACACCTGAGGAAAATATGGGCGACGTGGTCGGCGACCTCAACCGTCGTCGCGGTCTTATTGGCGGTATGGACGAGAGCTCAATGGGCAAAGTCATTACCGCAGATGTGCCCTTGGCGGAAATGTTCGGTTATGCAACTGATCTGCGGTCAGCGACCCAGGGTAGGGCAACCTACACCATGGAATTTGCTAAGTATGCAGAAGCGCCGAATAATATTGCGCAAGAAATTATTTCCAAAAACCAAACCAACTGATATTGAGCTATCTCACAGAGGTGAATAAAAGTGTCAAAAGAAGCATTTGAGCGTAGTAAACCCCACGTTAACGTTGGCACGATTGGTCACGTTGACCACGGCAAGACAACACTGACAGCGGCACTGACCAAGGTCTGTGCGGACACCTGGGGTGGACAGGTTGTCGGTTTTGACGGTATTGATAACGCCCCTGAAGAGAAGGCGCGCGGTATCACCATTTCGACGTCTCACGTGGAATACAATTCGCCGGAGCGTCACTATGCTCACGTGGATTGCCCGGGTCACGCTGACTATGTCAAGAACATGATTACCGGTGCGGCGCAGATGGATGGCGCGATTTTGGTGTGTGGAGCGACTGATGGCCCTATGCCACAGACGCGCGAGCACATTCTGTTGTCCCGTCAGGTGGGCGTTCCGTTCATTGTTGTCTTTTTGAACAAGGCTGATCTGCTGGCCGAAGACTGCGGCGGTGCTGAGTCTGAGGAATTTGCTGAGATGAAGGAGCTGGTTGAAATGGAGCTACGTGAGCTTCTTGACCAGTATGATTTCCCGGGAGACGACACGCCAATCATCTGTGGTTCTGCGCTAATGGCGTTGAATGGGGAAGATGACCATGAGTTGGGTGTGACTGCGGTCAAGACCTTGGTTGAGACGCTTGATTCGTTCATTCCTGAGCCGGTGCGTGCGATTGAGCAGCCGTTCCTGATGCCGGTAGAGGACGTATTTTCTATTTCAGGCCGTGGTACGGTCGTTACTGGTCGTGTTGAGCGTGGCATTGTGAAGGTGGGTGAGGAGATCGAGATTATCGGTATCCGCGACACTCAAAAGACGACCTGTACGGGTGTTGAGATGTTTCGCAAGCTTCTCGATGAGGGGCGTGCGGGGGAGAACGTTGGTGTATTACTGCGCGGTACTAAGCGCGAAGATGTCCAGCGTGGTCAGGTACTGGCGAAGCCGGGTTCTGTCAATCCGCACACGATGTTTGAGGCTGAGGTTTACATTCTCTCTAAGGAAGAGGGAGGCCGTCATACGCCATTCTTTAAGGGTTACCGACCGCAGTTTTACTTCCGTACCACGGATGTGACGGGTGCGTGTGAGTTGCCTGAGGGTGTTGAGATGGTCATGCCGGGTGATAATGTTCAGATGGTTGCAACGTTAATGGCACCGATTGCGATGGAAGAAGGTCTTCGTTTTGCGATTCGCGAGGGTGGCCGTACTGTTGGTGCCGGCGTTGTAGCCAAGATTATTGAGTAAACGACTGCCTGGGCAGTCGGGGGGCAGATCTGAAATTTGCCCCCTCCGCAACTAAGCCGAACCGCTTGAATGAGCAGTTCGGCTTAGTTGTCTCAGCGTAAGGTTTAGGCCAGTAGCTCAATTGGCAGAGCAGCGGTCTCCAAAACCGCAGGTTGGGGGTTCGATTCCCTCCTGGCCTGCCATTTATTGGCGGGTACTGCGCCCGAGTTGGGCGCTGTCTAATGTGACAAGGTTGATTTGATGAGTGAGGAAACAACGGCGAATAGGTTTGACACGGTCAAGTGGGTCGTCGTAATTGCCCTGATTGCTGTGGCAGTGGTCGGCAATAGCTACTACTCAGACCAGTCGTTGCTGTACCGTGTGTTGGGTATTCTTGCTATTGCCGCGGTAGCTGGCATGGTCGCTTTGCAGACGGCTAAAGGTGTCGCTTTCTGGGCGTTGGTGAAAGGATCAAGAACGGAAATACGCAAGGTTGTCTGGCCTACGAGGCAGGAAACAGTGCAAACCACCATGATAGTGGTGGCATTTGTGTTGCTGGTGGCGTTGTTGCTCTGGGGTTTAGACGCATTCCTGAGCTGGCTAGTGTCACGTGCAATTGCTTAACAACGAAATAAGGGTTAACTGATGGCAATGCGCTGGTACGTGATTCATGCCTATTCGGGGTATGAGAATAAGGTTGCCGCGGCGCTAAAGGAGCGTATCGAACTGCATCATATGCAGGATCGCTTCGGAGATGTGCTGGTGCCTACCGAAGAAATCGTGGAAATGCGCGGTGGACAGAAAAGGCGCAGTGAGCGCAAGTTCTTTCCTGGCTATGTGCTGGTTCAGATGGAGCTGGGCGATGATACTTGGCACCTAGTAAAGGAAACGCCTCGAGTTCTTGGATTCATTGGTGGTAAGGCAGACGCCCCTGCTCCGATTACCGAGAAGGAAGTAGCGGCGATATTGCAGCGCGTGGAAGATGGGGTGGAAGCACCTCGACCCAAGACGCTGTTTGAGCCTGGAGAGATGGTGCGGGTTGTTGATGGCCCCTTTAATGACTTCAACGGTGTCGTCGAGGATGTTAACTACGAGAAGAGCCGTCTCAACGTAGCGGTATTGATATTTGGGCGGTCCACTCCGGTGGAGCTCGAATTTAGTCAGGTAGAGAAGGCCTGATTGAAAATGTAATTGTGCG
The DNA here is from genome assembly GCA_913061115.1 of uncultured Haliea sp. Taxonomy (GTDB): domain Bacteria; phylum Pseudomonadota; class Gammaproteobacteria; order Pseudomonadales; family Halieaceae; genus Marimicrobium. The sequence goes on along the minus strand of CAJXTK010000052.1, from coordinate 11,150 downwards.
GGGATGGTGGGTAATCATCCTCTTTATCAAATGGCGGCACAGCTGCCTTTATGGGGAGCTCTAGTAGGCCCAAACGGCCCAAACAGCGATTGTACCCGGGAGAAAAGATATGGCTAAAAAAGTTCAGGCTTATATAAAGCTGCAGGTGAAGGCCGGCCAGGCGAACCCTAGTCCCCCTGTAGGGCCAGCATTGGGCCAGCACGGCGTGAATATTATGGAATTTTGTAAGGCGTTCAACGCTGAGACCCAAAGCATGGAGCCCGGTCTTCCAATTCCAGTCGTGATTACGGTCTATGCTGACCGCTCATTTACTTTTATTAAGAAAACGCCACCGGCTTCCGTATTGCTGTTGAAGCTTGCCAATCTTAAAAAGGGTTCCGGTACGCCTAACACCCATAAAGTGGGCAAGGTGAACCGTGCGCAGTTGGAGGAGGTGGCTACGATGAAGTGGCCTGATCTCACTGCCGCTGACATGGACGCCGCCGTGCGTACCATTGCTGGCAGTGCCCGTTCCGCCGGTATTGACGTAGAAGGGGTGAAGTAAGATGGCCAAAATGTCCAAACGCGTTCGACTATTTAAAGAAAAAATTGACCCTCAGAAGGCCTACCCACTTGATGTGGCGGTTAAGTTCCTGAAGGAATTATCCACCGTTAAGTTCAACGAGACGGTTGAGGTTGCAGTGAATCTGGGTATCGATTCCCGTAAGTCAGACCAGGCTGTGCGCGGTGCAACTACCCTGCCTTTCGGGACTGGTTCTGATGTTCGTGTCGCTGTTTTCGCTCAGGGTGATGCGGTCGAAAAAGCTAAAGCCGCTGGCGCTGATCTGGTCGGTATGGAAGATCTGGCAGAGCAAATCAAGGGTGGCATGATGGACTTTGATGTTGTCATTGCCTCTCCGGATGCCATGCGGGTGGTGGGTCAATTAGGTCAGGTCCTGGGTCCACGTGGCCTGATGCCAAACCCCAAGACTGGCACGGTAACGCCTGATGTTGAAACCGCAGTGAAGAATGCGAAAGCGGGTCAGGTGCGTTACCGTACAGACAAGAACGGCATCATTCACGGCGGTATAGGTAAGATTAATTTCGAGCTGGAAGCCATTCACGGCAATCTGGCAGCATTGATGTCCGATTTGAAGAAGGCTAAGCCTGCCTCATCGAAAGGTGTCTATATTAAAAAAATTAGCCTGAGTACCACGATGGGTCCGGGCATTACTATCGATCAGGTGTCGGTAGAGAGTTGATCGAGTCGCCCTCATAAGGGGCGGTTCCTCAAAACCCTTCAGGGAAGGAGGGTGTTGTAGATTGGCATCGATATCTACGGATTCGATCCAGTCCACTTTGAGGTCTTTAGACAAGGCGCCGGGCGTTTAACCCATTTAGCTGAGAACTGAAGGCCATCAAAGACCGTAGGTGCCAAAGCCGAAGTAGTCCTTCAGTGGCGGTTTAATCACGGCAAGTCCTTCGGGGCGCACCATAGCCTACGCAGATGGTGAACATGTTCACCACGCACAAGCAGTGTTGGCATAGAATTGTCGACATTTAAATGTGCCGGCCACAAGCAATATTATTGTTTTAGGGCGGTACAAACTTAGCAATCCAGGAGTAACTCCAGTGGCAATAGGACTCGAAGACAAGAAAGCGATCGTAGCTGAAGTTAACGAGACTGCCACCAGTGCACTGTCCCTGATTATCGCCGACTCACGTGGCGTGACTGTGGACGGAATGACGGCATTGCGCCAAAAAGCGCGTGAAAACCAGGTGACTCTCCGTGTCGTGCGGAACACCCTGGCTAAGCGGGCGCTGGCAGGGACTGAGTACGAGTGTGTCAACGACATTCTCTCCGGTCCCTCCCTGTTCGGATTTTCAATGGAAGATCCAGGCGCAGCAGCTCGAATTTTCAAAGACTTTGCGAAAGCAAATAAAGACTTTGAAGTAAAAGCACTGGCGGTAAGTGGCCAGATGCTGGGTGCAGATCAGTTGGATGTTCTGGCTAAGTTGCCTACGCGTGATCAGGCACTCTCAATTTTGATGAGTGTTATGAAGGCGCCGGTAACAAAGCTGGTCCAGACAATGAACGAAGTACCTGGGAAACTGGTTCGCACACTCGCAGCAGTACGCGATCAGAAAGAGACAGCGGCGTAAGCCTCTGTTTGTGGATAACTAATCAGCTAAATAGGAGATATGAGTCATGGCTCTGTCTAAAGATGATATTTTGAATGCAGTTGCCGATATGAGCGTCATGGACATCGTGTCGCTCATCGAAGCAATGGAAGAGAAGTTTGGCGTTACTGCAGCAGCAGCTGTAGCCGCTGCGCCGGCCGCCTCAGGCGGAGACGCTGGCGCTGCTGAAGAAGAGCAGACTGAGTTTGACGTTATTCTCACCGCAGCTGGTGAGAAGAAAGTAAACGTTATCAAGGTCGTTCGTGCGATTACCGGCCTGGGCTTGAAAGAAGCCAAAGGCTTGGTTGACAACGCGCCCTCCAGCATCAAGGAAGGTGCTCCCAAGGCGGAAGCTGAGGACGTCAAAAAGCAACTTGAAGAAGCCGGCGGTTCTGCTGAACTCAAGTAAGGTTGAGAAGAGTCTGGCTTAGGCTGGATATGGCCAAGGCTGGTGAGCGCGGTGCTCGCCGGCCTTTTCCTACTTCAAGAATGAAAATTTTTTAGGGTTGGTGCAGACTGTGCAGCAACCTTATTTTAGTTCTTTTAAGAGCTAGTTAATTGTCCGATAAGGCAATGAAAAGTTAATCACGCTGGGGAGTACTGATGGCATACTCGTACACTGAGAAAAAACGTATTCGCAAAGATTTCGGCGTTTTGCCGAAGGTAATGGATGTACCTTACCTGCTTGCGATCCAAATGGACTCTTACCGGAAATTCACCCAGCAGGGTGTTGCCCTTGATGCGCGGGGCGATTACGGTTTGCACGCTGCTTTCAAGTCAGTGTTTCCTATCGTCAGCTACAGTGGGAACGCAGCACTGGAATATGTCGATTACAGATTGGGAAAGCCTGTCTTTGACGTGAGCGAGTGTCAATCGCGTGGCGTAACCTACTCATGTTCATTGCGCGTAAAGGTCCGGTTGATCATTTACGACAAAGAGTCGTCTAACAAGACCATCAAGGACATCAAGGAGCAGGAAGTCTATATGGGGGAAATCCCTCTGATGACCGACAACGGTACTTTCGTTATCAATGGTACCGAGCGAGTGATTGTCTCTCAGTTGCACCGTTCCCCTGGTGTGTTCTTTGATCATGACAAGGGTAAGACCCACTCATCAGGCAAGCTACTGTACTCAGCCAGGGTGATTCCTTATCGTGGTTCATGGCTTGATTTTGAGTTCGATCCAAAGGATCTTGTGTTCGTTCGTATTGATCGTCGCCGCAAACTCCCGGCGACAATTTTGCTGCGCGCACTCGGCTATGAGGCCGAAGAAATCTTAGAGATGTTCTACGACACAAATGTGTTCACTGTCTCCAAGAGCGGCAAGTATACAATGGCTCTGATCCCCGAGCGCTTGCGCGGCGATGTGGCGGCATTCGATATTAAGTCTGGAAAAAAACTTATCGTCGAGCAAGGGCGTCGCGTTACTGCGCGCCATATTCGTGTGCTTGAAGAGGCGAAAATCAAGTCCCTTGAGATTCCTGAAGACTATTTGTTTGGCCGGTCTTTGGCTGAAAATGTCATCGATAAGAAAACGGGAGAGGTAGTTGTCGAGTGCAACACCGAAATCACTGCAGAGGTCATGGAGAAATTAACAGAAGTTAGTGTCACCAAGATTAAAACCTTATATACCAATGAGCTCGATTGTGGTTCTTTTATCTCAGACACTTTGCGTCAGGACTCTACCCGAAACCAGCTGGAAGCTCTGGTTGAGATTTACCGCATGATGCGCCCAGGAGAGCCGCCAACGAAGGAGTCTGCTGAAAATCTCTTTCAGAATCTGTTTTTTTCCGCCGACCGTTATGACCTGTCCGCTGTTGGCCGTATGAAATTCAATCGCCGTCTTGGTCGAGAGGAGGTTATCGGAAGCGGAGTGCTTGATCGAATCGATATTGTAGAGGTTCTGAAGACTCTGGTAGGCATCCGCAATGGTAGAGGCATGGTCGACGACATTGATCATCTCGGTAACCGTCGGGTCCGTAGCGTGGGAGAAATGGCAGAGAACCAGTTCCGAGTCGGTCTGGTGCGAGTTGAGCGCGCGGTAAAAGAGCGTTTGTCTATGGCAGAGAGCGAGGGTCTCATGCCGCAGGACCTTATCAATGCCAAGCCTGTTTCTGCTGCCGTTAAAGAGTTTTTTGGCTCTAGTCAGTTGTCTCAGTTTATGGACCAGAACAACCCCTTGTCAGAAGTGACACACAAACGGCGTGTATCTGCACTTGGGCCAGGTGGTTTGACGCGCGAGCGTGCCGGATTCGAAGTACGTGATGTGCATCCGACCCACTATGGTCGTGTGTGCCCTATTGAAACACCGGAAGGCCCTAACATCGGTCTTATCAACTCTCTGGCGACCTATGCACGCACCAACGATTATGGGTTTCTTGAAACGCCCTATCGTAAGGTAGTTAAGGGTAAGGTTACTGATGATATCGAGTTTTTGTCCGCTATTAATGAGGCTGAGCACGTTATTGCACAGGCTTCGGCGACGCTAGACAAGAACATGAAGTTTGTGGACGAGCTGATTGCGGTTCGCCACATGAGCGAGTTCACCGTAATGCCGCCAGAGCGTGTGGGCTATATGGATGTGTCGCCGAAGCAGGTCGTTTCAGTGGCAGCGGCTCTGATTCCGTTTTTGGAGCACGATGATGCTAACCGTGCCCTTATGGGGTCTAACATGCAGCGCCAAGCTGTTCCAACGCTTGTGGCTGACAAGCCCCTTGTCGGAACGGGGATGGAGCGCTATGTAGCAACAGACTCCGGTGTTTGCATGGTGGCAGAGCGGTCTGGAGTCATCGACTCTGCGGATGCTAGCCGTATTGTGGTTCGTGTAAATCAAAAGGACGTTGGTGTTGATGAGGCGCCGGTTGATATCTACAACCTGACCAAGTACACGCGGTCGAATCAGAACACCTGCATTAACCAGCGCCCTATCGTAAAAGAGGGTGATGCGATCGAGCGTGGCGACATTCTCGCCGATGGTCCCTCCATAGATCTGGGTGAGCTTGCGTTGGGACAGAATATGCGAATCGCATTTATGCCCTGGAATGGCTACAACTTTGAAGACTCGATACTGGTCAGTGAGCGAGTGGTAAAAGAAGATCGCTTTACCACCATTCATATACAGGAACTTACCTGCATAGCTCGTGATACCAAGCTGGGGTCCGAAGAGATTTCGGGCGACATACCCAACGTCGGTGAGGGCGCTCTGTCTAAGCTGGATGAGTCCGGTATTGTTTATATCGGTGCCGAGGTTGAAGCGGGCGATATTCTAGTCGGAAAGGTCACGCCTAAGGGCGAGACTCAACTGACTCCAGAAGAAAAGCTTCTGCGTGCCATTTTTGGTGAGAAAGCGTCTGACGTCAAAGATACGTCACTACGCGTTCCGACCAGCGCTAAGGGGACCGTAATAGACGTTCAGGTCTTTACGCGAGATGGCTTAGAGAAAGATGCCCGAGCTTTACAGATCGAGAAGCACCAATTAGACCAATACCGTAAGGATCTGAAAGAAGAATACCGGATCTTCGAGGAAGCTATTTTTGCTCACTTGGGAAGTACTCTCAAGGGTAAGAACACGGTTAGTGGTGGCGGCTTTAGCAAGGGAACTACTCTAACGCCCGCGATGTTAGCCGAATTAGATCGAGACCAATGGTTCAAGTTGAAGCTGTCAGACGCCAAGGCGAATGATGCTCTAGTATCGGCTGAACGGCAGTTGGAAGAACAAAACAAACTTCTTGAAGATCGCTTTGAGGACAAAAGGGGCAAGTTGCAAAGTGGCGACGACCTGGCGCCTGGTGTGCTGAAGATTGTTAAGGTCTACTTGGCGATAAAACGCCGCATCCAGCCGGGTGATAAAATGGCTGGACGTCATGGTAACAAGGGCGTGATCTCGGTGATTATGCCGGTGGAAGATATGCCTTATGACGAGAACGGGGAGCCGGTCGACATTGTACTGAACCCGTTGGGTGTGCCCTCGCGAATGAACGTAGGTCAGATCTTGGAAACTCACCTTGGCATGGCTGCCAAGGGCCTGGGTGACAAAATCAATGCCATGATTAAAGAGCAGCAAAAGGTGTCAGAGGTACGTAAGTTCCTTGACGCTATCTATAACAATGGCGATGGTCGTATTGAGGACATCAAGTCCTTCAGTGATACCGACGTAATGGAGTTGGCAGCCAACCTTTCACAGGGTGTGCCTATGGCCACTCCGGTTTTTGATGGCGCGGCAGAAGACTCTATCAAGCGATTGCTGAAGTTGGCGGACCTCCCTGAAAGTGGCCAGTTCACTTTGTATGATGGTCGTAGTGGCGAGGCCTTCGACCGACCTGTGACAGTTGGGTACATGTATATGTTGAAACTGAATCACCTGGTGGACGACAAAATGCATGCACGATCAACTGGGTCGTATAGTCTGGTTACCCAGCAACCGTTAGGTGGTAAAGCACAGTTTGGCGGCCAGCGTTTTGGGGAGATGGAAGTCTGGGCATTGGAAGCTTACGGTGCGGCTTACACTTTGCAAGAGATGCTTACGGTCAAGTCTGATGACATCGCCGGGCGGACGAAAATGTACAAGAATATTGTTGATGGTGACCATCGTATGGAGCCGGGCATGCCCGAGTCTTTTAATGTGTTGGTTAAGGAAATACGCTCTCTGGCTATCGATATCGATCTCGAGAACGATTAAAAAACATACCTATTGTACTTGGTGGCGGTGTATTGGGTTTTCCATGCACCGCCTGGAAGTGAAAAACTCGCGGAGGAAACGCCTTGAAAGACTTACTTAATCTATTAAAGTCCCAGGGACAAAACGACGATTTCGACTCTATTCGTATTGGCTTGGCATCACCGGAGCTGATTCGCTCCTGGTCATTTGGCGAAGTGAAAAAGCCTGAGACTATTAATTACCGTACTTTTAAGCCAGAACGGGATGGCCTGTTTTGTGCCAAAATTTTTGGCCCAGTGAAAGACTATGAGTGTTTGTGCGGCAAGTATAAGCGCCTCAAGCACCGTGGTGTTATTTGTGAGAAATGCGGTGTGGAGGTTGCGCTAGCCAATGTGCGCCGTCAACGCATGGGCCATATTGAGCTGGCTAGTCCTGTAGCGCATATTTGGTTCTTGAAGTCACTGCCGTCACGCATCGGTCTGTTGCTGGATATGACATTGCGAGATATCGAGCGCGTACTCTACTTTGAATCCTATGTGGTTACCGAGCCGGGGATGACAACGTTGGAGCAGAGCCAGTTGCTGTCTGATGAACAGTACTATGAGGCTATGGAAGAATTTGGTGATGAGTTCTCCGCCAAAATGGGTGCAGAGGCTATCCAAGACCTCATGATGCAGTTGGATCTAAAACACGAAATTGCGACCCTGCGTGAAGAGATCCCCATTACCAATTCAGAGACTAAGATCAAGAAGTTGTCCAAGCGCCTTAAGCTAATGGAAGCTTTCGCCGGCTCTGGCAACAAGCCCCAGTGGATGGTGTTGAATGTGCTTCCGGTACTTCCGCCGGATTTGCGTCCGCTGGTGCCACTGGACGGCGGTCGATTTGCGACGTCTGATTTGAACGACTTGTACCGCCGTGTAATAAACAGGAATAACCGATTGAAGCGTCTGCTCGATCTTAATGCGCCTGACATCATTGTGCGTAATGAGAAGCGAATGTTGCAGGAATCTGTAGATGCACTTCTCGATAACGGTCGTCGTGGTCGCGCGATTACTGGGTCGAACAAACGACCGTTGAAATCTCTCGCAGATATGATCAAGGGTAAGCAGGGTCGTTTTCGTCAGAACTTGTTGGGTAAGCGAGTAGATTATTCTGGTCGTTCTGTAATTGTGGTAGGTCCAACTCTCCGATTGCATCAATGTGGCCTTCCCAAGAAGATGGCGCTTGAATTGTTCAAGCCGTTTATTTTCGGCAAATTGGAAGCACGTGGTTTAGCGACGACAATTAAAGCCGCCAAGAAGATGGTGGAGCGGGAGCCTCCAGAAGTTTGGGATATTCTCGCTGAAGTCATTCGAGAGCACCCCGTCCTATTGAACCGAGCTCCGACATTGCACCGATTGGGCATTCAAGCCTTCGAGCCAGTGCTTATCGAGGGTAAAGCGATTCAGCTGCATCCACTGGTGTGTGCTGCTTACAACGCCGACTTTGACGGAGACCAAATGGCGGTGCACGTTCCGCTGACTATCGAAGCGCAACTTGAAGCGCGCGCTTTGATGATGTCCACCAACAACATACTATCTCCAGCAAGCGGAGAGCCCATTATTGTGCCCTCACAAGACGTGGTTCTTGGGCTTTACTACATGACGCGGGAGCGTGTGAATGCTAAGGGTGAGGGGATGGTTTTCGCCAATATCTCTGAAGTGCATCGCGCTTTTGTTGGCGGGCATGTCAACCTACAGGCCCGCGTGAAGGTGCGCATTCATGAGGTGGAGAAGACCGACGAAGGCGAAACGAATGAAAAGACCTTTATTGCGGATACGACAGTGGGTCGCGCTCTCTTGTGGGAAATTGTGCCTGCTGGAATAGCCTTCGCCATGGTCAACCAGAATATGGTGAAGAAAGCGATTTCTAAAGTTATCAATCAGTGTTATCGCATGGTTGGCTTGAAGGCCACGGTGATCTTTGCTGACCAACTAATGTACACAGGCTACGAGTATTCGACGCGCTCTGGTGCATCGATTGGTGTGAATGACTTCGTGATTCCGGAAGAAAAGGTCGCCCTGATCGATCGCGCCGACGCTGAGGTGAAGGAGATTGAGAATCAGTATGCTGCAGGCCTAGTAACTCAGGGTGAGAAGTATAACAAGGTGATCGATATTTGGTCTCGTGCGAATGACTTGGTGTCTAAGGCGATGATGGAAGGCCTTTCCACGGAGCCAGTGATTAATCGCGAAGGAAAGGAGGAGCAGCAGGCTTCCTTTAACTCCGTGTATATTTACGCAGACTCGGGGGCACGGGGTTCACCCGCCCAGATCCGTCAGCTGGCCGGTATGCGTGGCCTGATGGCCAAGCCGGATGGCTCAATTATTGAGACACCGATTACGGCCAACTTCCGTGAAGGCCTTAATGTACTGCAGTACTTTATTTCTACCCACGGTGCACGTAAGGGATTGGCTGATACGGCGCTCAAGACGGCTAACTCAGGATATCTGACTCGTCGTTTGGTCGATGTTGCGCAGGATCTTGTAGTGACGCAGGAAGACTGTGGCACTAGCTATGGTTTGTTAATGGCACCCGTTATTGACGGTGGCGACATCATCGAGTCATTGGGTGATCGTGTCTTGGGGCGTCTTGTCGTAAAAGATGTGATAAGGCCTGGTACTGAGGATGAGATTGCTATCACTGCGGGCACCATGCTTGATGAGTTATGGATTAAGCGACTCGAAGAAATGGGTATTGACGAAATTGAGGTTCGGTCTCCGATAACCTGTGAAACTCGTCACGGTATTTGTTCAGCCTGTTATGGTCGAGATTTGGCGCGTGGACATCGAATCAACATGGGTGAAGCAGTCGGTGTTGTGGCTGCGCAGTCCATTGGTGAGCCAGGAACTCAGCTCACTATGCGTACCTTCCACATCGGTGGCGCAGCTTCAAGAGCGACCGCACAGGACAACATCGAGGTTATGAACGATGGAGTCGTGCGGTTGCACAATTTGAAGACTGTTGAGCGAATTGATGGTGATCTGGTTGCTGTTAGTCGTTCAGGTGAGCTGTCGGTGCTGGATGTTCGTGGCCGTGAGCGTGAGCGATATAAGCTGCCCTACGGTGCTCTGTTGAAGGTCAAGGATAACCAAGAAGTGAGCAAGGGCTCAAGGGTTGCCAGCTGGGACCCCCACACTCACCCGATCATTACCGAGGTGGCTGGAACGATTAAGTTCAGCGGCATGGAAGAGGGCATTACTATTAGGCGTCAGACAGATGAATTAACTGGTTTGTCCAGTATCTCTGTCATGGATGCTGGAGAGCGCCCTCTTGCTGGCAAGGATATTCGTCCGGCTATTACTCTGGTAGATGGCAAGGGCAAGGAGCTTTGTCTGGCCAATACCAATGTGCCAGCCCACTACTTCCTGCCGCCTGATGCTCAGGTCAGCATAGAGAACGGTGCCAAGATAAACACTGGCGACATCATTGCCCGTATCCCGCAGGAGAGTTCCAAAACTCGTGATATTACCGGTGGTCTACCGCGTGTTGCTGACCTGTTCGAAGCACGTAAACCTAAGGAACCGGCGATCTTGGCAGAGATTTCAGGGACTGTAAGTTTTGGTAAGGAAACCAAAGGCAAGCGGCGCCTAGTGATTACGCCGACCCAAGGCGAGACGTTGGTAGACGGTTCAGATCACTATGAAGCTCTGATCCCCAAGTGGCGTGTTATGTCTGTGTTTGAGGGTGAGAACGTAGAGAAGGGTGAAGTTGTCTCCGAAGGTGCTCCTAGCCCGCATGATATCCTGCGCCTGAAAGGCATTAAAGAACTGGCCAAGTACATCGTCAATGAGATACAGGAAGTCTATCGTTTGCAGGGTGTAAAGATTAACGATAAGCACATTGAAGTTATTGTTCGTCAGATGTTGCGTAAAGTGATTATCACCTCTTCTGGGGATTCGAACTTGATTAAGGGAGAGCAGGTGGAATATACGGCTCTACTTGAAGAGAACGAGCGCTTGATGGCCGCAAACTTGGTGCCTGCTGCGGGTGAGCGAGAGCTCCTGGGCATCACCAAGTCATCCCTTGCAACCGAAAGCTTCATCTCCGCAGCCTCTTTTCAGGAGACGACCCGTGTCCTTACAGAAGCGGCGGTTACTGGCAAGCGTGATTACTTGCGAGGTCTTAAGGAGAACGTGGTCGTCGGGCGTCTTATTCCAGCGGGTACAGGACTGGCCTATCACGCCGAGCGAAAGCGTGTGCGCGAGAATGAGAATGCTGTCTCTTATACACATCTCCGAGCCCACGAGACTAGGCATAATCTCGTATGCCGTCTTCTGCTTGAAAAAAAAAAA
>CAJXTK010000051.1 GCA_913061115.1 uncultured Haliea sp. | reverse complement strand
TATCGCTACTGTCCGGTTTTCATAGCCCCAGCAGGGGTAGGTGGGTGCATGGAAGCCCGGCTGAAAACGCCGGTAACCGTTAAAGCTGGGAGTAAAAACAGCGACTGAATCTGCCATGTTCAATAAGCAGCCAGCAATGGCATTGTGAAGCAACGGAGAGCCCTTTTCAGTGCCATCGTCGAAAATATTGACCCCGTTCTCATCCAGCACGCTGCAATGTACATGCAACCCATTGCCCGCCTCATTTTCAAAGGGCTTGGGCATAAAGCTGGCGATCAGGCCGTATTTCGCAGCTACGCCCTTGATCAGGCGCTTCATCATGAGGATCTGCTTCGCCGCAAGTACCGGGTTATCAACGTGCTGCATGTTGATTTCGTACTGTGATGGGGCCGACTCCTTCGCGACACCGTCGAACGGGATATCCTGGATTTCGCATGCCAATCGCAGATCTTCCAGCATCGCCTGGTGATGATTGAGTACATCCAGGTCTTAGGTGTTGCCGCCGACGGGAAATCCCCCGAGGGGAGCGGGGCAGGTTTGCAGGGGCAAGGAGTCGTCGAATCGGACCAGGCTGAACTCCAGTTCGGCGGCAACCACTGGCCGCCAGCCTACTTGCTGGTAGCGCGCGAGGACTTTTTTTAGCACATGGCGTGGATCGCCGCTGCAGGGTGAGCCATCGGCGTTGAACATGGAGAGCATGATCTGTCCGTGCTGGCCCCAGCGGCCCAGGGCGTGGGCAAGAGCAAGAGGGACCCTTCTACTGGACGACAGGTGCCATCGGCATCCCCGCTGGCGAAGACTAGCTGCTCAACGTCGCGGCCCCATATGTCGAGGCTGAGAGCAGTTTTGGGCAGTTTTAACCCCCCCTCGAAGATTTTTTCAGTTTGTGGCGGGGTACCCACTTGCCCCGCATAATCCCATTGCAGTCGGGGAGCAGCGCTTCGATGGCTGTGATTTCAGGGAGACCCCGCCGGAACCAATCGGCTTCAAGTGACATCTATTTAAAGTCCATATGTTCGGTGAGGCTCCACTATCCAGAGTTTAGCCGATAGACTCAATACCCCACCTTGGGCAACCGCCCGAGTTGGAGGTCATCAGGAACTTGATGCAGAGCCACATTTGGACCGAGCCACGCGGTATTCAGCGGGGCGACATATAAATGCTGAGTGGATCTTTGCCCTCAGCCTGCCCTAAGCAGGACATTGAGTTGAGAAACAAGGAGAAGAGATCAGTCTGGGAGCTCACATCCAGTTTGCGGTAGATACTCTTCCGGTGCCGACGAACAGTTTCGACCGCAATTTTTAGTCGCTCAGCAGAAATGCCCGTGCCGTAGCTGCGCAGCATAAGCTCCAGCACATCCTTTTCCCGTGGAGACAGCAGCGATTCTCCAAGCGTGCGAAAAGCGAGACCAATCTGATGATCAATGCCCGGCTGGATCAGATTGGTTGCCGCGAAGTCGCGGATTTCGGTGTGACTTTTGATAAGCTCGGATACCGGTTCCGCCAGTAGATACAGGGACTCGTAATCTTTGTCGGTGAACGGACCGCGCTCGGGTAGGCGCATAATGCTCAGGTTGATGACATTGCCCGCCTGTAATTTGGAAAGGTATACCACCTCATCGCAGATGCCAGTGTCAGAATAGTAATTGAGAGAGTAATCAGAGTCCTGCAGCTTGCCCATTGTAACGCGCGACAGGCGGTAAATCTTGGCGCGAGGTTGGTTCATAGACGTTTGATAGAACGGGTCCTCCTGGTAAGGTCCCTCCAGGTACTGATCAATCTGGAAGGCGACCGCATGCTGGGGTATACAGTGAAACAGCACTCTGGGAGGCAAATCTTTGTGGTACAGCCAAACTTGGGGGTAATCGACTTTGACCTGTCCGTCGATGGCATCGATCAGCGTAGAGAAAAATTGCTCGGTACCCAGGGCAGCGATAGCCATGGGAATATCCGGTTCCATTTGCTCAGTTGAGCGATGTCTGTCATAAGGCCTTAAGATACGGACATAACAACATTTTTTGCTACTCAGTTGTCAGGCGCCGCGGGGTTGTCAAACTCGTGGGTCAACTAATCATCCTGCAAGGAACTTCTGCTAGGTCGTGGTATCGTCATCACTGCTCGCTGAGTTCACCTTTGACGCCATGTTGCGCTATGCTGTGCAGTCGGTCCGGAGGCTACCTGCGTTATGTCCATAGATAGGGTTAATTCAGCGTTGTACAAAAAGGCAGTGCCCATGGAGTTCACAAGGGCGCTGCTTGCGCAGGCGCGGGCCTACAACTGCGATGTTGAGGGCATTTTACGGGCCGCAGGGTTTCCATTCGACCCATTGCGTCAGGATGTGCAGACCGTTCTTGTGTCGCGAGAACAGTATTCGCGACTGTGTTTGGCCGTAATTCGCGAGCTCGGTGATGAATCCGGTGGTGTGATGCCTGACGTGCAAACCCCGATCGGGACCACACGTCTGATCGCTCTCAGCATGATCAATAGTTCTAATCTGTTATCCGCCCTGCATCGTGGCATTGAGTTCAATGGGGTATGCCGAGTGCGTCAGGGCGCTGATGTTATCAACCGGTTGACCGTTGATCATGAGCGCAAAGAGGCCACCCTGACCTATCTTTCTCAAAATGACACCAATCAGTTCCAGCATAGCGTTCTCTGTAATCTGGCTATCTGGCTGCGATTTGGTGGCTGGTTGATCGATCAGCGCATCGATGTGACTAGCGCTACCTGCGCCGGTCCGAAGCCGAAATTTCTGGCCGGGATGCGCCATTTTTTCCCCTGCCCGGTGGAATATGGCCAGACTGTCAATTCAGTGACCTTCAGCGCTCGACACTTAGATGCTGAACTGGTTCGCGATGAGAAAGCCCTCGAGCAATTTCTGAAGCTTGCGCCCTATTACATGATTATCGAGCCCCTGCTCAGCACTTTCAGTATCACGCATCGCATCCGAGGTATTCTTGGGGACGACTTTCGACAGGAGATGCCCAGCTTTGAAGGTTTGACGGTGCTATTGAATATGTCAGCGCGCACACTGCGACGCCGCCTAGATAAAGAGGGTACCTCTTACCAGCGCATTAAAGATAATGCTCGGCGCGATGTGGCCATCTCAATGTTAAGCCGTGATCGACTGACCGTCAGTGAAGTGGCAGAGCAGGTCGGCTTCTCCGATCCGAGTGCGTTTCACCGTTCTTTCAAGAAATGGACAGGGGAATCTCCGGGCTCTTACCGCTAGTGTATTCGCTCTCGTAGGAAATCGAGAATCTCATCCTTTGCAATGAGCTCGGACGCTTCCCCACACCGGCTTTTATACTCGATATTGCCATCTGCGAGCGCGCGATCGGCTATCACGATGCGATGCGGGATGCCGATGAGCTCCATATCGGCGAACTTGACCCCCGGCCGTTCGTTGCGATCATCCAGCAGTACTTCCACACCGGCCGCCTGAAGTTGCTGGTAGAGGTCTTCAGCGCACCGTGCAACATCTTCTGACTTATGCATATTCAGTGGCACAATCGCCAACTGGAAAGGTGCCATGCTGTCAGGCCAGATGATGCCATTGTCGTCGTGGTTTTGCTCGATGGCGGATGCCACGATTCGGCTTACCCCAATGCCATAGCAGCCCATGGTTACCGTGACATTTTTACCGTTTTCGTTCAGCACGTGGGCATTCATGGCCTCGCTGTATTTGGTGCCTAGCTGGAATATATGGCCGACCTCGATGCCGCGCATGATCTCCAGGTGACCTTTCCCGTCGGGACTCGGATCTCCGGCCACTACATTGCGCAGGTCTGCAATCGATCCAGAGGGGCAGTCCCGATCCCAGTTGACGCCTGTGAGATGAACGTCATCCGTGTTGGCGCCGCAGGTAAAGTTCGCCAGTTGCGCTGCGCTGCGATCGACAATGACCGGCAATTCTAGCCCTGTGGGGCCTAGCGAGCCAAAGCCCGTTCCACATGTGGCGCGCACCTGTTCTTCGTTTGCCATTTGCAGTGGGACAGCGACGTCGGGAAGCCTTTCTGCCTTAATAGTGTTCAGTTGGTGGTCTCCCCGAAGGACCAGGGCCACTAATGAACCCTTCTCTTTACCGTCGACAATGAGTGTTTTAACGCTAGCGGCAGGGTCAATCGACAGGAGTATCGACAGTTCCTCGATCGTCCTGACGCCGGGAGTCGACACTCTTTGCAGAGCAGCTGTCGGCTGCGGGCGCTCCACTGGGGAGGCAACGGCTTCAGCCATTTCCACATTAGCGGCATAGTCACTGGTGTCGCTGAACGCGATGGCGTCCTCGCCAGAACTTGCCAGCACATGGAACTCGTGTGAAGTGCTGCCACCAATACTGCCACTATCGGCGATTACCGGACGAAATTTCAGTCCTAGTCGGGTGAAAATAGTGGTGTAAGCGTCAAACATGACCTGATAAGTCTGCTCCAGCGATGTTTGGTCAATATGGAACGAGTACGCATCCTTCATTAAAAACTCGCGGGAGCGCATGATACCGAAGCGGGGCCGAATCTCATCCCGAACTTTAGTCTGTATCTGATAAAACTTAAGGGGCAGTTGTTTGTAGCTCTTGATTTCGTCACTTACCAGGCGGGTAATGACCTCTTCATGGGTAGGGCCGAGGCAAAACTCGCGCTGATGGCGGTCTTGGATGCGCAGGAGCTCCGGACCATATTCCTCCCAGCGCCCCGATTCCTGCCATAACTCGGCGGGCTGTAGCACCGGCATGCTCACTTCTTGTGCCCCAGCGGCATCCATTTCCTGACGAATAATGCACTCTACTTTGCGCAGAACGCGCAGACCTAGGGGTAGCCAGGTGTAGAGTCCCGCGGCTAATTTTCGAATCAGTCCAGCGCGAAGCATCAACTGGTGGCTGATAACCTCCGCATCGGTAGGCGTTTCTTTTTGAGTTGCTATCAGGAATTGACTGGTGCGCATGAAAACATCCGGTGATTGGGGCTCTTGCAGAGCACCTAGTTTACGTCTGAATAAGATAAGCGTACAGCATTGCATTCAGGGTGTTTGTTTTGGCATGGATTGAGATATTTATTTCGGGTGCCAGTCCGTACTTTTGTGATGCGTATTTGTTTCTTAAAGGCTTAAAGAGCTAAAAACATAGCTTATTTTGACGCAATCGAAGAAAACACTTGTATTGCAGCGTTTCATGTTTTATATATTCGGTTGTGGCTTGTGACCGCGCTGTTTTCGTGAAACTAGGAAACGCATAGTCTGAGTTTTTTGGGAGAATTTCATTTCATCTTTTAGGGAAGGTAGAAAATAAAATGGCGACTAAAAAAGCAGTAAAAAAGGCTCCAAAAAAAGCAGCACCCGCAGTTAAAAAAGTGGGTCCGGCGATTCAAGCGAAAATGACCAAAAGTCAGATTGTTGCAAGCTTGGCTGAGAGCACTGGTTTGACTAAAAAGCAGGTCGGTTCGGTCATGGATGAGTATGACACTCTGATCCAGCGTAGTCTCAAGAAGCGCTCAGTGGGTGAGTTTACTGTGCCTGGCATGATGAAAATCACCACCGTGAGCAAACCCGCTAAAAAAGCACGCAAAGGCATCAATCCTTTCACCAAGGAAGAACAGATGTTTAAAGCCAAGCCCGCGAGCATTGGCGTAAAGGTTCGTCCGCTGAAAAAGATGAAGGAATTCGCCGGTTCCTAGGTAGATCTATAGCCAGCTTGCTGTGGCGAGCTGGCTAGTACGTCCTTTCTCATAGCACTTGCCCCACCTTGGTCTCTTCTGACGCTCTATTTTGCCCACCCCTGCGCTTGGCCTGCAAGCTCGCATGGGTTAAAATGCCCGCCTCAAATTATTACGTCACTTCGCGATTTAACCATTGATGGGACCGCTCCATGCCGATTTATGAGTATCAGTGTCAGGCTTGTCAGAATCAAATAGAGGCTTTGCAGAAGATTAGCGACACGCCTTTGCTTGACTGCCCGCAGTGCGGTGAGGCGTCTTTGAAAAAGAAGGTCTCTGCAGCTGCTTTTCGCCTCAAGGGCAGTGGTTGGTACGAAACTGACTTCAAGACAGGGAATAAGAAAAATCTGGTAGGTGGCGGTGACGGCGGTGACAGCGGTGGCGGGAGCGCCGGCAACGCTGGTGCCGGTGCCGGAGATAAGTCCGCCCCGTCCGACTCTGGTTCGCTCAAATCCAGTGAGAGTAAATCGGGTGATAGTACAAAGACAGCCTAATTCCTGGCCCATTGTGGGTCCGGCCAGCTAATCCATACGGAATCCAGATTATGCGCAGTCATTATTGTGGCGCTTTGAGCACAGATAATATTGATGAAACGGTTACTTTGTGCGGTTGGGTAGATCGGCGCCGGGATCATGGCGGTGTCATTTTTCTTGATTTGCGTGACCAGCGGGGCATTGTGCAGGTGGTATATGACCCCGACACGGATGAACATTTTCAGCGTGCCGACCGTGTTCGTAGCGAATATGTCCTCAAAGTGACTGGGCGGGTGCGGGCGCGTTCCGATGCCACCGTGAATTCGGCCATGTGCACAGGCGAGATAGAAGTGCTGGGCAAGGAACTGGAAATTCTTAATACCGCTGCGACGCCGCCCTTCCAATTAGATGAATACACAAATGTCGGTGAAGACGTGCGCCTGCAGTACCGATATATGGACCTGCGCCGGCAGCAAATGCAGGACCGCCTGATTTTGCGCTCCAGAATCACTAGCGCAGTGCGAGGCTTCCTCGACGGCGAGGGGTTTCTGGATATTGAAACACCGATTCTCACGCGGGCGACGCCTGAGGGCGCTCGTGACTATCTGGTGCCTAGCCGCACTCATCCGGGTCAGTTCTTTGCTTTGCCGCAGTCACCTCAATTGTTCAAGCAGTTGTTAATGGTGGCGGGTTTCGATCGCTATTATCAGGTTGCCAAGTGCTTTCGGGACGAGGACCTGCGCGCCGATCGGCAGCCTGAGTTTACCCAGATTGATATCGAAACGGCCTTTTTGGGCGAACAAGAGATTATGGCCATCACTGAGCGCATGATTCGCGAATTATTTCAGGCTGTACTGGAAGTCGATTTGCCTGCGTTTCCCCACATTAGCTATGCGGAAGCCATGGAGCGCTATGGTTCGGACAAGCCCGATCTGCGTATCCCGCTGGAACTGGTCAGCGTGGATGACCTGATGCAGCAGGTCGAGTTTAAAGTGTTTCGCGGGCCGGCAGATGACCCCGAAGGAAGAGTTGCGGCGCTGAAAGTGACTGGCGGAGCGTCTATCAGTCGCAAAGAAATCGATGCTTACACCCAATATGTGTCCATCTACGGCGCCCGTGGGCTTGCTTGGATTAAGGTCAATGACATTGGAGCGGGGGTGGCGGGTCTGCAATCTCCTATTCTGAAATTCATGCCTGATGACGTCGTCGCACAGATGATGGAACGGCTAGGTGCTGCCGATGGCGATATCATTTTCTTTGGAGCTGATCGAGCGCGGGTGGTCAACGAGGCCCTTGGGGCTCTGCGAATCAAGGTTGCCGAAGATCAGGGCTTAGTGGCTGAGGGATGGGCGCCGTTGTGGGTCGTGGATTTCCCCATGTTTGAAAAGGATGCCAATGGTGCTTGGACGTCGCTACATCACCCCTTTACCGCACCCGCTTGCGACGCAAAGCAGCTCGCGGCCAGCCCGGGCGAGGCGCTATCTCGCGCCTATGACATGGTGTTAAACGGCTGTGAACTCGGTGGTGGCAGCATCCGTATCCATAAGCATGAGATGCAGCAGGCGGTATTTCGCATTCTGAATATCGATGAGGCAGAGGCTGAGGAAAAATTCGGGTTCCTACTGAACGCGTTACAGTATGGCGCGCCGCCTCATGGGGGTTTGGCATTTGGTTTGGACCGGCTGGTAATGTTGATGACGGGCGCCAAGTCTATTCGTGATGTGATCGCTTTCCCCAAGACCCAGAGTGCTGCCTGCGTCATGACCCGCGCGCCCGGGGATGTCAGTGTTGAGCAGTTGAAAGAGCTGAATATCAGACTGCGCCAGAGCCGCGAAGCCATCGAGAAGGAAGAATAGGTTACTGTCTCTCTATAAAAAGGCAGGGCGGTTCACTCCGCGGCCTTGGTTCCCGTGTATTAAGTAGGACATGGCGGAAGTTCATTCATTAGGCCTTGGCTGCAAAATCATATCTTCTGCCTACAGACCAACCCCACAAACTTGTCCATAATGGTAGCCTGAAGTATCTGGCGGAAATTGGCATGTCGCTTATCCTAGGGATCGACCCTGGCTCACGTAAAACAGGCTTTGGCATTATCAGTTATGTGTCCGGGCGCAGCGAGTACATTACCAGTGGGGTGATTCGCTTGTCCGGGGATGAATTGCCGGAACGACTGCGGGTCATTTTTGACAGTGTGACTGAACTGGTTGAATTGCATTGCCCACAGGAACTGGCGATCGAGCAGGTATTTATGGCGAAAAACGCCGGCTCCGCGCTAAAACTGGGGCAGGCGCGTGGTGCTGCGATTGTGGCCTGTGCCGTGCAGGATATGATAGTTGCTGAGTACTCGGCTCGCCAGATCAAGCAGTCGGTAGTCGGAACCGGGGCGGCAGATAAAGAGCAGGTGCAGCACATGGTCAAGGTCTTGCTCAGATTGCCCTCGGCGCCGCAGGAAGATGCAGCGGATGCGCTGGCCGCAGCGCTGTGTCACGCGCATACACAACAAAGTATGATCAATATGGCCGGCGCCAAGTCTGTGCGCCGACGTCGAATACGCTGACAGGACTCCCACCGGATGATAGGTAGAATCAGAGGACGTCTCGTCCACAAGCAGGCCCCAGTCATTCTGGTGGAAGTGGGGGGCGTCGGCTATGAATTGCAGGTTCCCATGACGACGTTGTTCCAGTTGCCAGAGCTCGACTCGGAGGTGTCGCTGCTGACACATTTTGTGGTTCGCGAGGATGCCCAGCTGCTCTACGGCTTCATTGACGACAGAGACCGTAGTCTGTTTCGCCAGTTGATCAAGGTCAGTGGCGTCGGCCCCAAGCTGGCGCTGACAATTTTGTCGGGAATGGATGCGCAAAGCTTCGCTCACTGTGTGCAGCGTGATGATATTTCTTCTCTTACGGCATTGCCCGGTGTTGGCAAGAAGACAGCAGAGCGTCTGTTGATTGAGATGCGCGACAAGCTCAAGGAATGGCTAGTCCGTGCGCAGGATGAGCAGGGTGAGGAGAGCCGCGGCGCCTCCCCGGCTCCCTTCACGGATATCGTTGCCGACGCCGAAGGCGCTCTGATTACTCTGGGTTATAAACCGCAGGAGGCTAGTCGCATGGTGTCAGTGGTTAATGATGATAGTGTGGTTAGCAGCGAGGAGCTGATACGTCGTGCTCTGAAATCCATGGTAAAAGTGTGAGGCCAGTAGCATGATTGAAACGGATCGCCTGATTGCGGCGCAGACTGATAGCCCGCGCGAAGACGTCATAGACCGAGCGATTCGCCCCAAAACACTCGATGAGTATGTCGGTCAGCAGGTCGTGAAGGAGCAAATGAGCATTTTCCTGCAGGCGGCTAAAGGCCGCGGAGAGCCCTTGGATCATACCTTGATATTTGGTCCTCCGGGTCTGGGCAAAACGACCTTGGCCAGCATCATCGCTCAGGAGATGGACGTTTCTCTTAAAACAACCTCCGGCCCGGTGTTAGAGAAGGCCGGCGATATTGCCGCCTTGATGACGAATCTCGAACCCGGAGATGTGCTGTTTATCGATGAAATCCACCGTCTTAGCCCCCTGGTGGAAGAGATACTGTATCCCGCGATGGAAGATTATCAGCTGGACATAATGATAGGTGAGGGCCCGGCGGCCCGCTCGATAAAGTTGGATTTGCCCCCGTTCACGCTGGTGGGAGCCACGACCCGGGCAGGACTGTTGACCTCTCCTTTGCGAGACCGATTCGGTATTGTTCAACGGTTGGAATTTTACGAGGTGGCAGACCTTGCGCTTATCGTGCAGCGCTCTGCGCAGATACTGGATATTGGTATCGATGCCGCAGGTGCGACCGAGATAGCCTGCCGCTCCCGTGGCACTCCGCGGATTGCCAACAGGTTGCTGCGTCGGGTGCGGGATTATGCCGAGGTGAAAGCGGATGGTTATATCACTAACGACATCGCCGATCGCGCCCTAGACATGCTCAGCGTGGATCAGAAGGGTTTTGATCATCTAGACCGCAGGCTGTTATTGGCACTGATCGAAAAGTTTGATGGTGGCCCGGTGGGCGTAGACAGTCTGGCTGCAGCAATTTCTGAAGAGCGTGGCACAATCGAGGATGTGCTGGAGCCGTACTTGATCCAGCAGGGCTTCATGCTGCGCACGCCTCGTGGTCGCATGGCCACGCGCAGTGCCTACCTGCATTTCGGCTTGCCCGGCTCCCCCGGTGCCGCCGTGGGTGGCAATCTGCCTCCGGCCGCGGAAGAGGGTGGCGAGTCCTAGTGGCCACAACGGAATTTTCACATCAGTTGCGGGTCTACATTGAGGACACCGATGCGGGCGGGATTGTATATTACGTCAATTATCTCAAGTTTATGGAGCGAGCTCGTACAGAGTTTATGCGATCACTCGGCTATGGAACGGGTTATATTTTCAGTTCGGATCTAATGTTTGTGGTGCGCGATGTGGCGGTTACCTATACTCTTCCGGCGCGCTTGGATGATGAGCTGGAGGTTACCGCTAGCGTGCTTCAAGTGCGCGGAGCCGCTCTGGTGTTTCGCCAGACTGTGCGCCGCCGCGACGAATTGCTGGCGCGCGGCGAGGTGACTGTCGCTTGTGTAGATCGGTCCAGCGTGAAGCCGCGTCGACTCCCGACAGAGATGGCGACGCAATTGCGAGCGATGGAACAAAAAGAAGCGTAAATTTAAGGGAGCACACGTTGGAAGAACAATTGAGTTTGATGGAGCTAGTATGGAACGCAAGCTTCACTGTCCAGTTTGTGATGGTCATATTACTGTTGGCCTCTATTTTCTCGTGGTACATGATCGTTAATCGGTATCTCTACTTTCGCAGTGCTAATGATGAGATGTATCGATTTGAAGAGCGCTTTTGGTCGGGGATTGATTTGTCCCAGCTCTATCGAGAGGGCAATGAAAAGGCGTCGGATGGCAGCGCGATTCTGGGCATGGAAAGTATATTTCGCGCTGGTTTTAAAGAGTTTTCCCGCCTCGCGCAACAGCCTGAAATGGATTCTGAGGCGGTCATTGAGGGATCTCGCCGGGCTA
The DNA here is from genome assembly GCA_913061115.1 of uncultured Haliea sp. Taxonomy (GTDB): domain Bacteria; phylum Pseudomonadota; class Gammaproteobacteria; order Pseudomonadales; family Halieaceae; genus Marimicrobium. The sequence continues at coordinate 5,913 of CAJXTK010000051.1, read as the reverse complement.
TGCGGGTTGCGGTTATGCGTGAGGAGGAACGTCTCGAACGCCATCTGGCGTTTCTGGCGTCGGTGGGTTCCACTAGCCCTTATATCGGTCTGTTTGGTACGGTGTGGGGGATCATGCACTCCTTTCGCGGGCTAGCCAATTCTACTCAGGCAACGTTGGCCACCGTGGCGCCGGGTATCTCCGAGGCACTGGTAGCCACAGCAATGGGATTGTTTGCGGCAATCCCCGCCGTACTGGCCTACAACCGGTTTGCTTCCAGAGTTGAAGTGCTCAGTAATCGCTACGACACTTTTATGGACGAGTTTTCCGGTATCCTCTACCGTCAGGCTTTTGCCTTGCGCTCACGAGAAAAGAAGGCGGAGTAGCGCGGTGTCTCGTAATCGCAAAAAACGTAAACCTATGTCAGAGATCAATGTTGTGCCTTACATTGATGTGATGCTGGTGCTGTTGATCATTTTTATGGTGACGGCACCCATGCTGATGCAGGGTGTGAAGGTTGATTTGCCCGAAGCAAGCGCTGACCCTGTGGAAAATCAGGACAGTGAGCCGGTCATTGTGTCGGTTGATGCAGCAGGCCAACTGTTCCTTAATCTCGGGCAAGAGGAACAGGTTCTGTCTTTGGCAACCATTAAGGATCGTGTGGCAGCAGTGATGCGCCGCAGCCCAGAGAAGCCTGTGATGGTTTGGGGTGATCGGGCCGTTCCCTACGGAGAGGTAGTGACGGTGATGGTCGCACTGCAGGAGGCCGGTGCTCCCAGCGTTGGTCTGGTCACTGAAACACCCCAGTGACAACCTCACTCTATGCCAAGCCAGTGATGCCACGCATTATATTGCGGCCGGCACTGGTCACTCTGTTGATACACGGTTTGCTGTTGTATCTGCTGACGGCCAACTGGGAGGCTACTGAACGCGAGATTATTCGCGCTAAGCCTGCGCCAAATATTATTAATGCCCGTCTCGTAGACATTAGCGAAATTTCTAAGCTCAAACCGGCGCCACCGAAGCCCAAAGCGGTTACTGTGAAACCGAAGTCCAAGCCCAAAGCAACGCCACCGAAGCCCAAAGCAGTTACCCCGAAACCAAAGCTTGCACCGCCCAAGCCGAATCCTATACCCAAGCTAAAGTCCAAGCCCACGCCAGCAAAGCCGACGCCGCCTCAGCAAAGTAACCGGGATGCGTTCGCCGCAATCGTTCGCGATGAGCTCGCCACCGCTGACGCGCAGCAGCAGGCGACGGTAACCGCAGGGGAAATATCCGCAAGTTTCGTCTCTTTGATACAGCGGACCGTAGTAAACTATTGGAGTCGTCCTCCCAGTGCACGCAATGGTATGGAATGTGAGCTGTCGATACAGCTGATTCCCACCGGGGAGGTGGTTAACGTCACACTGGTCAGGAGTAGCGGTAATTCCGCCTTCGATAGCTCAGCAATCAATGCTGTTCAGAAAGCGGGAGCCTTTCCTGAGCTGCAAAATTTGCCCAGCCGGGAGTTTGAGAAAAACTTTAGGCGTCTTACACTAATATTCAAGCCAGAGGATTTACGTTACTAATGAAACGACTACTGACTGCCCTGATGAGCATCACGCTGGCGATAAGTACCGCAAGTGCATGGGCGCAATTGACCATTGAAATTTCTCAGGGTGCGGATAACCCCACGGCTATCGCGGTAGTGCCCTTTGCCTGGCAAGGTGTAGGCGTTGCGCCGGAGGAGATCGCGTCCATAGTGGACGGCGACTTGGCCCGCAGCGGCCAGTTTGCGCCTATAGCGCTGGCCGATATGCTGGGCAATCCCACCACAGAAGCTGAGGTTTTTTACCGTGATTGGCGCTCCCTCAGTGCTGAATATCTGCTCATTGGTCGGGTTTCGTCGGAACCGAGTGTATTGCGAGTAGATTACGAACTTTTCGACGTACTGCGTCAAGCCAAGGTACTGACTGGGTATGAATCTGGTCCTGCCAGTGATGCACGTATGCTGGCCCACAGGGTGGCCGATGCGGTGTATGAAAAGCTCACAGGAGTGCCCGGGGCGTTTGCGACCAAGCTGCTCTATATCTCCGTTGATCGAGTGCCCGGCCGCAACGATTACTCGCGCTTGACGATGTCGGACTCCGATGGCGCGCGACCGATTGTGCTGTTTGACACGCATGAGCCGTTGCTCACGCCAACCTGGTCTCCTGACGGGAAGCATATCGCTTACGTCTCTTTTGAGACGGGCCGCCCCGCGATTTACCGACAAGAAATCGCCACCGGACAACGCGAACAGCTGACCAATTTTTCGGGCCTCAACAGCTCGCCAGCCTGGTCTCCCGATGGTAAAACTATGGCGATGGTGTTGTCCAAAGACGGTAACGCGGATATTTACCTAATGGACTTGGCGACTAAAAAGCTCACACAATTGACGCGTCACTATGCGATTGATACTGAGCCTGCATGGATGCCGGACGGCCGATCGCTACTGTTCACCTCGGACCGCGGTGGCAAGCCGCAAATTTATCGTTATGACCTGAGCTCTGGTAAGACCGATCGTGTCACCTACGAGGGTACTTATAACGCCCGCGCGCGCGTATCCCAGGATGGTCGAAGTGTCGTGATGGTGCATCAGGCAGAGGGTCGATTTCACATCGCAGTACTGGATTTGGTGACTAATCGTATGCAGATATTGACCTCAACCGACTTGGATGAAAGTCCCAGTATCGCGCCAAATGGCTCTATGGTATTGTACGCTACCAAGTATCAAGATCGAAGCATTCTCGCTGCTGTCGCTGTGGATGGAGAGGCAAAATTCAGGCTCCCTGCCAGTAAAGGCGATGTGCGAGAACCGGCGTGGTCGCCTTATTTAGCGCGCTAAAAGCTCGCGCATTCTAGCGGGTATTTAACCATGACAAAAACGGAAGGATTGAGGACTATGAAGCATCTTACTGTTGCTAGTAAAGCTATTGCACTGCTGTTCTCAGCAGCGTTGTTGGTTGCTTGTTCTGGTAGTGATACAAAAGAAGAAGACGAAGCTGCGGCTGCTGCAGCCGCGGCTGCAGCAGCGTCAGCGTCAGCCGCTCAATCTGCTCAAGCTGCTCAGGGTGCAGCGGTCTCTGCTGAAATGGCAGCGCTGGAAGAGGCAGCCGCCTCTGCAGGAACGGTATTCTACTTTGAATATGACAGCGCCAACTTAACCCCTGAAGCCCTTGACGCATTGAATGCCAATATTGCGCTACTGCAGCGTAACAATACCAATGTCCGCCTGGAAGGTCATACCGATGAGCGCGGCACACGCGAGTACAACCTTGCTCTGGGTGAGGGACGGGCGAACTCCGTACGTGAATACATGATTGCCAGTGGTATCCCCGGCTTTCGTATTGAGACTATTAGCTTTGGTGAAGAGCGTCCTATAGCCTACGGCACGGGTGAGGCCAACTGGTCTCAAAATCGCCGTGTCGAACTCAAGCTGCAATAATCGATGGGCTTATTTGTCGGCAAAGCGCTTGTAACATGCGGGCTGGTTATTCTGGCTGCACCGTTGTCTTTTGTAGCCTCTGCGCAGTATGTGGATCTTGAGGCTGAGCGTGCGGCGGCGCAGGCGGCTGGACGCACAAGTACTGGCGTAAGCCAACCCACCGCCAATGTACCTGCTCTAAATGACCCTTACAGTGCCCGACCTGCGCAGGCATACCCTGCCGCGAGTTACGGTGCGAACACAGCCCCTTCAGCGGCTACGGCCGTCACGTATTCGGATGCCAGCGCTGCGCCGACTCCGGAGGCCGGTAGTCAAACGGGCGGTACGGATCTGCGTAATCTATTTTTGCAGATGCAACAGTTGCAGCAGGAAGTCAGACGCCTGAACGGAAAAGTAGAGGAGCAATCGTTTGAGTTAAGCTCTCTTAAGGAACAGAGCCTGCAGCGCTATATGGACCTGGATAAGCGTGTTAGTGGCGCTAGTGCACAGCCCGATACTGCAGGCGGTTCCGCAGCACCGACTGTGGCGGCCTCTGTCGCCACGAGTAACCTGGCGGCTGGTGTCGAGCAGCCTGGTGAAGCGAGCGCCTATAATGCGGCCTATACGCTGGTTCAGGGGCGGCAGTTTGACAAGGCGATACCCGCTTTTCAGCAGTTTCTGCAGCGATTCCCCGGTGGTCTCTATGCCGCCAATGCGCATTATTGGCTCGGTGAGCTGTATCTGGTGAAGGAGCCGCCGGACCTGGAGGCCTCGAGACAGTCTTTTGTACTGTTGCTGGCTGAGTACCCTGATAATAGTAAAGCGCCGGATGCTCTGTATAAGTTGGGCACGGTGCAGTTCAAGAAAGGCAATCGGGAAAAAGCCAGAGAATACATGGATCTCGTGATCAGTCAGTATGGCAGTACCAACAACGCTGTTGTAAAACTGGCCAGGGAATTCATAGCCCAGAACTATTGATCGGTGCGATCCGGTGACGAACCCTACTCATAACGACGCTGTCTTATCCCGCGGTGGCACAGCCACTCAAGCGGATACAACTGTGCGCCTCACGGAAATCTTTTACTCTTTGCAGGGGGAGGCGCGCACGGTGGGTTTGCCCACCGTTTTTGTGCGTCTCACCGGATGCCCGCTGCGCTGTGTCTACTGCGACACCGAGTATGCGTTTAGTGGGGGCTACCTGCTCAGTCTTGCAGATATTGCCAAGCAGGTTGCCGCTCACGAGCCTCACTATGTCACCGTAACGGGTGGCGAGCCACTCGCTCAGCCCAATTGTCTGCCCCTCCTTAACAGACTGTGCGACGCCGGTTACGAAGTATCACTGGAAACGGGCGGGGCGATGAGCCTAGAGGGCGTGGACCCACGCGTCGTGACAGTGTTGGATCTGAAAACCCCGGCATCTGGAGAAATGCAGCGCAACGATTACAGCAATATTTCGCTGCTGCGCAAGCACCATCAGGTCAAGTTTGTTATTTGTGATCGTCAGGATTATGAATGGGCTCGGTTTAAGCTGGATGAATATGGTTTGCTCGAGCGTGTCTCGGATGTGCTTTTTTCTCCAAGCTTTGGACAACTTGAAGGCCGACAATTGGCAGAGTGGATTCTGACGGATAATCTGCAGGTCAGAATGCAGTTGCAGCTGCACAAGTTACTGTGGAATGACGAACCAGGCCATTAATCGCCATGAGTGAACAAAAGCGCGCTGTTATTCTGGTGTCCGGCGGACTTGATTCCACCACGGTGCTTGCCATGGCACAGTCACAGGGCTATGCCTGCTACACACTCAGTTTTGACTACGGACAGCGTCACCGCGCTGAGCTGTATGCCGCCGACAGGGTCTCCCGTGCTCTTGGGGACGTAGAACACAAGTTGGTTAAACTCAATCTGGACAGTATCGGCGGATCTGCACTCACTGACATGTCCATCGCCGTACCCGAGGAGGAAACGGCAGGTATACCTATCACCTATGTGCCAGCGCGCAATACGGTATTTCTGTCGATAGCACTAGGCTGGGCGGAGGTGCTGGGTGCGCACGATATCTTTATTGGCGTGAATGCGGTGGATTATTCCGGTTATCCGGATTGTCGTCCTGAATACATTGCAGCGTTTGAGACGATGGCTAATCTCGCGACGCGGGCAGGGGTCGAGGGACAAAAAATCACGATACACACGCCGCTGATGACATTGGGAAAAGGTGACATTATCCTCGCTGGCATAGCGCTGGGGGTAGACTATGCGATTACCGTCTCCTGCTATCAGGCAACCGAGGAGGGTCTTGCGTGTGGTAAATGCGACAGTTGCCGCCTGCGTCGCCAGGGTTTTGCCGATACGGGTTTGGAGGACCCCACACATTACCTCCATGCGCTTTAGCGTTATGATCTTCCGTAAAAAGCGCTTGATTTTTTATCCTTTTTCCGTAGTATGCCCCTCTCTTTCTGGGGCCGTTAGCTCAGTTGGTAGAGCAGTTGGCT
>CAJXTK010000050.1 GCA_913061115.1 uncultured Haliea sp. | reverse complement strand
CGAGATCATGCCTAGTCTCGTGGGCTCGGAGATGTGTATAAGAGACAGATGTTAAAGAGCGCAAAGCTTTTGGCAAGCCCGTGGCAGCCTTCCAAAACACCCAATTCAAGCTTGCTGAAATGCGCATGCAGCTGGATATTGCCCAGAGTTATGTCGATCAGTGCGTTCGAGCTTTCGCTGCCGATCAGCTCACTGCAGTGGATGCTGCTAAGGCAAAACTGGTCACTAGTGAACTGGCAGTTGCAGTCGCCGACCTAGGTGTTCAGTTGCACGGTGGCGCGGGATATATGGATGAATATCCAATAAGCAGGCAGTATACTGATGCAAGAGTTACCACGATTTATGCAGGCAGCTCCGAGGTGATGAAAATCATTATCAGCCGGGACTGTCTTTCAGAGGATTATACACCCTTTAATACGCGTAATTTTTAGACCGTCAACACACGATAATTCACCCAATAGCTCAGGAGAGTTCACATGGATTTAAAAGATAAAGTAGCCGTTATTACCGGTGGAGCATCTGGCCTCGGTCGCGCGACTGTCAGGCGTTTCGTTGCTAACGGCGGCAAGGCCGCCATCTTCGATATGAATGAGGAAAAAGGCAATCAACTGGTCGCAGAATATCCCGGTATGGTGATTTTCTGCAATGTAAACGTGACCAGCGAGGACTCGGTCGCTGCCGGTATTGCCGCAACGATTGAAGAGTTCGGCGCAATTCACATTTGCTGTAACTTTGCCGGCACGGGCAATGCAATGCGAACCATGGGCAAGAAAGGTCCGTTCCCTCTGGACGAATTCAATCGCATTATCCAGATTAATTTGGTGGGCACGTTTAATGTGCTGCGCCTGTGCGCAGAGAAAATGTCTACCAACGACGTTCTGAATGACGATGGTGGTCGAGGTGTTATTATTAATACCGCCTCTATTGCAGCTTATGAGGGCCAAATCGGACAAGCGGCCTACTCGGCGTCTAAGGGTGGCGTGGTTGGCATGACTCTGCCTATAGCACGTGACCTAGCAGTGCTGGGCATCAGGGTAAATACCATTGTGCCAGGACTGATTGCGACGCCGCTGATGATGGGCGGTGCCGAAGAAATGTCGCCTGAAATCGCAGAGTTCTTGAAACCGCTAGCCAGCCAGGTGCTGTATCCCAAGCGCTTGGGTAAGGCAGATGAGATCGCCCAGTTAGCGCAGCAGTTGGTAGAGAACGACTATATTAATGGCGAATGTATTCGCATGGATGGCGGTATTCGAATGCAGCCTAAGTAAGAGGTTTGCTCCATAGCGCGTCGGCCATAGTGCCGGCACGCGTTAAAATTCAAGTATGGGAGATGACCAATGGGTCCGCTGAATGGTTATACAGTGATTGAGCTCGCGGGTATTGGGCCGGCCCCGATGGGCGGAATGATGCTCGCCGATATGGGTGCGGAAGTGATTCGCATCGACCGGGCCGGTGGGATGGTGATGAAAGACGTTAGCACCCGGGGCAAGAAATCGGTGGTGGTCAACCTTAAGGACCCCAATGGTCTGGAAACCCTGCTGCGTATGGTAGAGAACGCAGATGTCCTCATCGACCCATACCGTCCGGGTGTGTGCGAAAAGCTGGGCATTGGCCCCTCTGCTTGTCTCGCGCGCAACCCCAAGCTTATCTTTGCACGTATGACGGGCTGGGGCCAGGAAGGGCCGCTGGCACAAAGCGCGGGGCATGACATTAACTACATTTCAATTACGGGTGCTTTGTACGCTATGGGTCGCAAAGGTGAAAAGCCGGTGCCACCCTTAAATCTCGTTGGGGACATGGGCGGCGGCGGCATGCTGCTAGTGAATGGTGTGCTGGCTGCGTTGCTGGAAACCGCTAATTCCGGCAAGGGCCAGGTTATTGATGTGGCAATGGTGGACGGCGCGGCACAGCTGATGTGGATGTTCCACAGTTTCGAAGCGATGGGTTTGTGGGACGCTACCGAACGAGAATCCAATATGCTGGATGGCGGGGCGCATTTTTATGACACCTATGAGTGTGCTGACGGCGAGTATATTTCTATAGGTTCTATCGAGCCGCAGTTCTACGCGTTGTTAAAAGAGCGTGCAGGATTGACCGAGGAAGATTTCGGCGCTCAGAATGATCAGTCGCAATGGTCAGCAATGAAGGAAAAGCTAACCACGGTGATTAAACAGAAAACACAGGCACAGTGGTCTGAGATTATGGAGGGTACAGATGTCTGCTTTGCGCCCGTATTGAATATTCTCGATGCACCAAAACATCCGGCAAATATAGCGCGTAACACCTATATAGAGGTGGACGGACTGGTCCAGCCTGCGCCAGCTCCGCGTTTTGGTCGCACACCTTCAGAGGTGCGACACGGTGGCCATGATGTTGGACAGGATACCGATGCAATCCTCATGGAGATGGGTTTCGGTGAACAGGAGTTGGCAGGCCTCAGGGCTGACGGCTCAATCGTATGATGATAACTATTTAGAGGGTGTGCGCGATGAGTACGTATGAAACGGTTATGGTAGAACGCCAAGGTTCTGTCGCGGTAGTCAGCCTGAACCGACCCGACAATCTCAATAGTTTCAATAAAACCCTGCGCCGTGACCTGTTGTTAGCAGTGCGCGAGGTCAATGGCGATGACAGTGTGCGGGTGGTGGTAGTGACCGGTGTCGGGCGCGTTTTCAGTGCGGGAGCTGATCTGGCAGACGTCCCAGAGGACGCATTGACTTTCCGGGTTGAGGATCAACTCAATGGCGAATATAAGCCCGTGCTGATGGAAATCCACGAGGCGCACAAACCCTGGATCAGCGCAATCAATGGCGCCTGCGCCGGCATTGGAAGCGCTTTGGGCATGGTCTGCGACCTGACAGTGATGGCAGAAGATGCATTCATCTACCAGGCCTTCGCCGCTATCAGCCTGATACCCGATGGTGGGGCGACTTGGCACTTGGTGCGGACACTGGGTCGCAAGCGCGCCTATGAGGTGATCGTCACGGGTGAGAAAATCCGCGCTGAAAAATGTTTACAATGGGGCCTGTGCAATCGGGTGGTCCCGGCTGATAAACTGCTGGAAGACACTCTCGCTTGGGCACAGGAAATCGCGGGCAAAGCGCCCTTGTCTCTGCGTTATGCCAAACAGGCACTTAACGCTGCGATAGAAGAGTCCGTCAGTGACACAATTTCTGGAGAGGCTAAATTGCAACATATCTGCATGGGTAGCGAGGATGCACAGGAGGGCGTGGCGGCCTTTCTGCAGAAACGTAAGCCTGAGTGGCAGGGGCGCTAAAGCAACCTCAAGGAGAGTTAAATGACGGAACTGCTGCTGCAACGAGAGGACGGTTACGCTGTCCTGACGCTCAATCGCCCCGACGCTAGGAATGCGTTGTCCCCGCAATTGCTGCTCGATCTTTGTGATGCCTTCCGCCTGTTGCAGGACGAGAGCGGTATCTATTCTGTGATTCTCACGGGAGCAGGGACGGCGTTTTGTGCAGGTCTTGATCTCAAGGCGATGGCAGAAGATGAGTCCGGTCTTGGCGTGTATGCCATTCACGCCCAACACGATATCACCGCAGCCATGATGGCTTTTGACCGACCCATTATAGTGGGGGTGAACGGCGTCGCTGCCACCGGCGGTTTCGAACTTGCATTGATGGGTGACATCCTGCTGGCCGCTTCGGGCGCGCGCTTTGCCGATACGCACTGTCGCGTTGGCTTGGCGCCGGGTTGGGGGTTGTCCCAGAAGCTTGCGCGTATCATTGGGCCGAGTAGAGCGCGCGAGGCGCATTTTACCGGCAACGTTATATCTGCACAGCAGGCGGAAGCGTGGGGCCTAGTCAGTCGTGTAGTGGCTCCCGAGGATCTGCTCGACGCGTGTCGCCAGGTCGCGACGGATATTGCGAGCTGCGTGCCGGAAACAGTAAAGGTCTACAAGAAAATGGTAAACGATGGCTTGCAGACGGATCTGGCTGCGGGGCTGGTCATGGAACGCAGTGTGATGACCGAAGTTAATCAACGCGTGTCGGGCGATGTTATCGCCAATCGCCGGTCCGGTGTGCAGCAGCGCGGCAAAAATCAGTAATTCAGCCAATCGCCTGTTCTTCAAGAAGTGGCTATCCGCGTTATAATATTACGCTAGGATCTATGCGGAGACATCGATGGACGGTGACATAAGGCCTGAACTGGAAGCGTTGCGCGAGCGCATAGAACGCACTCTGGATGCAGCTCGGTCAGAGGCGCGCGCCAAACGCCACGCCAAGGGATATCGTACCGCTCGAGAGAATGTTGCGGACTTGGTCGACGAGGGTTCATTTCAGGAATATGGACAGCTTGCCGTAGCGGCGCAGCGCAGTCGACGCGAGTATGAGGATCTGCAGACCAGCACTGCGGCGGATGGGGTTATCACGGGAACCTGCACTATTAACGCGAGCCTAGTTGGGCCTGATGCTGCGCGTGCAGGTATCATTGTCAACGATTACTCGGTACTGGCCGGCACGCAGGGCTTTTTTCATCACCGCAAACTGGATCGTATCTGTGAGTTGGCCCGTGAGCAGTCATTGCCCTTGGTGATGTATACCGAAGGTGGCGGAGGTCGCCCGGGTGATACTGATGTGACCACCCAAATTGCCGGCCTCAACATTAAATCGTTCAGTACCTGGGCCGCACTTAGCGGTAAGGTGCCGCGTATTGCTGTGAACAATGGATATTGCTTTGCCGGTAATGCCGCATTGTTTGGTTGTGCCGATTTTTGTATCGCCACGCGTAATTCATGGATCGGTATGGCAGGGCCGGCCATGATCGAAGGTGGCGGTTTGGGTAAGTACGAGCCGACCGCTATCGGCCCTATCGAGGTGCAGGAAAAAAATGGGGTTGTCGATATTGTCGCTGAAGACGAAGCGCATGCTACCGCCCTAGCGCAACAACTATTGTCCTATTTTCAGGGTGCAGTGTCTCAATGGGACACTGTTTCCCAGCAAGCGTTGCGTGATGCCATTCCCGAGGATAGGCGTTGGAGTTATCCTGTGCGGGACATTATTAAAACTATCGCGGATACCGGTTCGTTTCTGGAATTACAGCGTATTTACGGCCGAAGTATTATTACCGGCTTCATTCGACTTGAAGGAAAACCCATTGCCCTGATCGCCAACGACTGCCAGCAACTCGGTGGCGCGGTAGATGCAACAGCTTCAGAGAAAGCCGCGCGCTTCTTGCAAATTTGTGATGCATTCTCTCTGCCCGTGTTATCGCTCACTGATACCCCGGGGTTTATGGTGGGCCCTGATAGCGAGGTGCAGGGCGCGGTGCGACGTATGTCTTCCCTGTTCCTGGCAGGCGCAAAACTGCGAGTTCCCATGGTGGCGATATTTTTGCGCAAGGCCTATGGTCTCGGTGCAATGGCAATGACCGGCGGAAGTTTTGTCGCTCCGGTGTACGCCGCTGCCTGGCCAACGGGTGAGGTAGGCGGCATGGGTCTGGAGGGGGCTGTCAGACTGGGCTTCAAAAAAGAATTGGAAGCACTCGACGATCTGGCCGAGCGTGAAAAGCTTTTTCAGCAACTGGTCGCACGCATGTACGAGGTGGGTAAGGCTTCGGAGGCAGCCTCTTATTTGGAAGTGGATGCAGTGATTGACCCCGCTGATACGCGTGCGGTGGTGCTGCGGGCACTCGCCTCCGCGAGAAGCACCTGATGTCTGTGATGGGTGGCAGTAGCGTTTATGTGCTGTGCCCGAAGGCTGTCGTGCAGGCTGCTAGCGCGCTGGGGGTGGATAGTGCGGTATTGTTGCGCGATGCGGGAATCAGTCAGGACCTTCTCAGCGCGCCGGCAGAGCGTATTCCGCTTGCAAATTATATGGACTTGTACCGCATGGCGGCTGAGCGCAGTGGTGATCCAGACATTGGTTTGTATGTTGGACATATCATTTACTTCACTGGCATGAATCTGCATCTGTATATGACAACGATCTGCCGTAATTTGAAGGAATATTTCAATGTCATTCCCAGCACCATTCGAATAAGGGGTGATACTGGGCGGGTGTTGATTCGGCCACAGGGAGAATTTATCCGACTTGAGTGGCATCCGCTCAGTGAGGAAACAGCCACATGGCGGCCACTGGTTGACGAGATGCTGAAGTCCTCCGCTGAGATTGTGAGTGCTATTTGTGCGTTACCCGTTCCCGTGCGTGCCGCCGAGTTTACCTATCCTGCACCTGATGATACGCGCGCACTAAAACGGACGTTTGGTTCTAACCTCAAGTTTGGTTGTGAAGTGAGTTGTCTGTATTTTTCGCGAGAGGTGGTGCACTATCCGCTGATTGACGTTGGCTTTGAACTGGGCGTTGATTTTTGGGCTGGCCCTCGCTCGGTGTTCGATGAGCCTCTGACCGTGGATCCTTTTTTGCGTGACACGCGCATCGCCATTCGCCGTGCGCTGCCAGGAGGTGCCTTGACTATCGACAGCCTTGCATTGGAATTAAGCGTCTCTCGGCGAACACTGCAGCGTCGTCTCAGTGCACTGCAGTCAAGTTTCAAGACGATGTTACAAGATGTGCGTGAGGAACAGTCCCGACGCTATCTCGACGATCCGCGATTGGCGGTTACTGAAATAGCGCTATTGTTGGGTTATTCTGATCAGGCGTCGTTCTCAAACGCTTTCAAGTCTTGGTGTGGCTGTGCTCCCACGGAGTATCGACAGCGCATCAGCGATTGAATGAATTGTATTGAATATTAATTTGAACTATGAAGAGGACAACATGAAGAATCTTTTTGATGTAAACGGAAAAGTGGCGGTGGTTACTGGCGGCTCCCGCGGTATCGGGGCTATGATTGCGCGCGGCTTTGTTGAGAATGGCGTGAAAACCTATATTACTGCGCGTAGGGAAGAAGAACTGCAGGCCACGGTAAGCGAGCTGGCCGAAATAGGGCAGTGTATAGGTATTCCCTCGGATCTCTCGACTATGGACGGTGTGATCGCTTTTGCGGCAGCGGTCAGCGCCGCTGAAGAAAAGGTCCATATTCTGGTGAATAATGCGGGCACTACCTGGGGTGCGGATATCGATGTATTTCCTGAAAGTGGCTGGGATAAAACTATGGACCTTAATGTGAAATCATTGTTTTTCCTTACTCAGAAATTATTACCTGCCCTGCGCTCAGCTAGCGCAAAAGACGACCCCGCGCGCGTTATTAACATTGGATCGATCAACGGAGTAACCCACCCGCACATGAATAACTACGCCTATTCCGCTAGCAAGGCGGCGGTGCATCACCTGACACGGCATCTCGGAGCGGACCTCGCTCCCCAGGGCGTGAATGTTAACGCTATCGCCCCTGGTTTCTTTCCCAGCAAAATGACGGCTCACCTGCTGGATCATGAGGCCGAAATGGGGGCACTGTTCCCCTGTGGGCGCCTCGGCAATGCGGAGGATGTAGCGGGCACGGCTATCTATCTGAGCGCCCGTGCTTCCGCCTGGTTAACCGGTCAGACCATTGCACTGGACGGCGGAGCCGTCGCCGCCTCCGGATAAGACTGTTGACATACACTTCCCTCGATTTCGGTATTACCTGCATCGACGCTGAATATGTAGAGCACGGTACGGCCTGTCTTTACCTGATGCAGGAGGGCGATGAATGCGCGGTACTGGAGACGGGCACCTGTCACAGTGTCCCTGCTCTTGAGCAACTTCTGCTTGATCGGGGTATTGGTGTTGAACAAGTGCGATATGTGATTCCCACACACGTGCATCTGGATCACGCAGGGGGTGCGGGCGCGATGATGGCGGCATTTCCGGCGGCGCAGTTACTGATCCATCCGCGCGGTGCTCGGCATATGGTTGATCCCCAGCGACTCATCGCCGGCGCAACACAGGTCTATGGGGCCGATCTCTTTCGCCAACTGTACGGTGACATCCAGCCTATTGATCCTCTTCGCATTCGGCAGATGGAGGACGGCGAAAAGGTCTCTCTGGCTGGAAGGCCACTGGAATTTCGCCACACACGGGGCCATGCAGAGCACCATTTTTGTGTGTGGGATGAGGCCAGTCGAGGCTGGTTCAGCGGTGATATGTTTGGTGTGTCTTATTCCTGGTGTCGATTTCCTGGTGGGGACTTCGTGATGCCCTCGACCACGCCCAGTCAGTTTGACCCTGAGGCCTATCTTGCTTCGATTGAATTGTTGGGTAGTTATACACCGCAACGATTGTATCTCACACACTACGGAGAACTGGAGTATTCCTATGAAAAGGCACAATTGCTGGCGCAGCAAATAGAGGTGTATTCCAAGTTTGCCACTGCTGACGCCAGTGATGAGGCGCTGCTATCGCAGCAGCTAAGTGATTACGCAATGGGTTTGGTGCGTCAGTTGGGTGCGTGTGAAGATGAGGTCGAGTTGCGCGCTCGACTTGCGTTTGACTTGCAGCTCAATGCACAGGGTTTGTGTGTGTGGCAAAAACGCCTGCAGGGTCATTGATCGCGCCATCGGACGAGCCACTTAAGGTCAATCACGAATGTTACCGTGCCAAAGTATTGAACGCGGCCGCATAATAGTTCAAAGTACAACGCGCAATTATCCTGTGAACAAGACCCTGCTGGGCTTAAAGAGAATAGTGGTATGCCGAGTGCTAACTTTGTGGATGTGGTGATAGTGGGTGCAGGGCTGTCCGGCATCGGCAGTGCCAGGCATCTGCAGCGCGACTGCCCAGATCGCACCTTCGCTTTGCTGGAATCCAGAGAGACCCTAGGAGGCACCTGGGATTTATTTCGATATCCCGGCATACGCTCCGACAGCGACATGTACACATTGGGTTACACCTTTAAGCCTTGGCTAGCACGCAAGTCGCTCGCCGATGGCCCCTCAATACTTCGGTACCTCCGTGAGGCGGCGACTGAAACCGGCGTGGATAAACACATCCGTTACAGCCACAAGGTACTCAGCGCCAGTTGGTCATCTGAGTCCTCCACATGGACGGTAAGTGTTCAGCGTTCTGACGTGGATGACATGATAGAGTTCGAGTGTAATTTTCTTATGATGTGTGGAGGTTATTACGACTATGAGCAAGGTCATACGCCCGAATTTTCCGGTCGGGATGATTTTAAGGGGCAAGTGATTCATGCGCAGCACTGGCCTGAGGGTTTAGATTACAAGGCAAAGAAGGTCATTGTTATTGGCAGTGGCGCCACTGCCGTCACACTGGTGCCTGAATTGGCTAAAACGGCTGCGCAAACCATCATGTTGCAGCGCTCCCCTACCTATGTGGCTTCGATTCCGGAACAGGACTCCTGGTCCGCGCGTTTGCAAGGCGTTTTGCCCGCCTCATGGGTGTACCGCATCGTTCGCTGGAAGCGTATCTTGCTGCAGATAGCGGTATTCAACCTTTCACGCAAACGGCCGCAAGTGGTAAAGAAATTGTTACTGGGTCAGGTACGTGAAGCGCTCGGTGAGGATTACGACATTAAGACACACTTCACCCCGAATTATGATCCGTGGGATCAGCGTCTGTGCGCAGTGCCCGAGGGAGATCTGTTTGCTGCGATTTCTGAAAAACGCGCGGAGGTGGTCACTGATAATGTTGACTATTTTACCCAAACGGGTATTCACCTCAAATCCGGCAGGGATCTGGACGCTGACATTATCGTGTTAGCCACGGGTCTGACGATGAGGTTTATAGGGGGCACAACATTAATTGTCGACGGGGCGGTTGTGGATCCTTCTACACTTTATGTCTATCGGGGCATGATGCTGTCTAATATTCCTAACCTGGTACAGGTATTTGGCTATACAAATGCTTCTTGGACACTCAAGTCTGACCTTACGGGTCAATATGTCTGTCGCCTGCTAAATTATATGCGAAAGACGGGGACGACGATGGCCGTGCCGAAGGTTGCCCCTGCCGGAGTCGAAGAAGAGCCAATGCTTGACTTTAGCTCGGGCTACATCTTACGAGCTGTTGAGGAGTTTCCGAAACAAGGTAAAAAGCTCCCTTGGCGCGTTTATCAGAATTTCATAATAGATTTTATCAGCTTGCGTCTGAGGCCGATTGCGGACACGGTACTCAAGTTTAAATAGACGTATCATGAAATAAGATATTTTTTTCTTTCAAATAGTTAAAGGAGTGGCGGTGATCTCAGCTTCAGTGCGGTATGAAACGCAGTTCCAGCAGGTGCAGGGCAAGCACATTGCGCCAGATTGTATTGGGCGAGCCGTGTCACGGTGGGTGAACTCTTTGGAAGATGGAGGAGTCCTATGATGATTTTGCACGGCGCGTCCGCGTCGCCGTTTGTGCGCAAAGTGTTGGTTGCATTGGCACTCAAGGAGCTGCCTTTCGAGCAAATTCAGCAAATCCCGTTCACTAGGGATCCGGTGTATCGGAATATCAATCCGTTGGAAAAGATACCGACACTGCAGGACGGAGAGCTGACGATTTGTGATTCAACGGTTATTTGTGAGTATCTCGAGGACGCTTATCCTCGGCCAGCATTATATCCCGATAACGCTGTCGATAAGGCAAGGGCTCGCTGGTATGAGGAGTTAGGGGGTACCCGAGTGGCGGAACTGGCAGCGGGGATTTTTTTCCAGCGCTTTATGCGTCCGATGGTGCTCAAGCAGGAGACTGACGAAGCACTGGTTAAAAAAATTATCGAAAAGCAGCTGCCACCGATTCTTGATTATCTCGAGGCTCAAGTGCCTGCAGAAGGCTTCATTTTTGGCGATTTTATGATGGCAGATATCAGCCTGATGAGTCCTTTTGTGAATGCTGGCTATGCGGGCTACGAAATTGATAGCGCACGCTGGCCTGTTTTCTGTGACTTTGTAGAGAGAGTAAAATCTCATCCGGTTGTCAATCAGATACTAGTGGCGGAAGCCGCTTTGATGGGGCGCGGCTGAGAAGCTTCCCCCTTTTTCTATTGATACTATACCTTTGGAAGTTGAGGCCATAACTGTTGTGACGACTGAAATTTGTACACTGGCGGATATCACTGACGCCAGTGCCGGCGGTAAGGCCTATGGACTTGCGAGATTGTTGGCTATGGGCTTGCCTGTTCCGCCTGCCTTTGTGCTGCGCAATGCTTGTGCTGACGCCTTTCCTGACATGCTCGACCAGGCTTATCGTGATCTGGGCAAGGAGGCAGTCGCTGTGCGCTCATCGGCTCTGGGCGAAGACGGCACTGATGCCTCGTTTGCCGGTCAGTACGACACCGTGTTAAATGTGCGGGGTCCGGAGGCGCTGCGCGAGGCCATCCAGCGCTGCGTGGCCTCCGTCTCAAATGAACGTGCCCGCAGTTATCTGCAGGACCAGACCGGCAGTGACATCGCCACAATGAATGTTGTGGTGCAGGCCATGGTGAACGCCAGAGCAGCCGGTGTCGTATTTACCGCGGATCCAGTGAGCGCTAGACGTGATCTGTTGGTGATTGATGCCGTTGCCGGTCTGGGAGAGGCTCTGGTGAGCGGTGAGGCTACCCCCGATCACTACGGTGTGCATACCAGTGGGAGCATCGTGCGACGACAGTTGACGGCAGCTGAGCCCTTGCTTAGCGATGGAGAAATACTGTTGATAGCGAAGGGCGCCCGGGCGGCCGCGGCCCATGAAGGCCAGCCTTTGGACTTGGAATGGGCAATAGATCAGGATGGCACCTTATATTGGTTGCAGGCTAGGCCGATTACCACCTTGCCCGAAGATCTCAACGAATTTGATACCGTGTTGCCGCGTCCGGATGATGTGCTAACGATTAGCAACGTGAGTGAGATGATGCCCGGTGCGGTATGTCCGTTGACAGGCTCTTTCACCGGCTGGGGTATCGATTACGGCTTGCAGCATATGCAGGTCGCAGTGGGCGCCAGGCCGGATATCCAGAAAGACTGGCAGATTACCGCCTGGGCCTATGGGCATCTGCTTCTTAATCTGTCAGGTAATGTTGTGATGTCTTCCGCTGTACTGGGTTCTACTGTGGAGCAAACGGGCCAGGCTCTGTGCGGACGCATCATTCCAGAACTCAAGCCATTCCCACCACAGCCTTTTTTGCGTCGGGTGATCAATACGGGCAAACTTCTGGCCTATTGCCTGCGTGCTCCTGCAGTCGTTGAGCGATTTGGTGAAGAACTTAACGTATTTGTCATCCACAATGAAACCGACAGTAAAGCTATGTGGAGGGAGCTTGAGAAAAAATCTGCTTTCTTTGACCACGCTATGGCGGTGCATATCCAGTCCTCTGCATTATCGGGCTTTCTGTGCACCATCGTGGAGAATATGGTTTCTAGTAAATCCAATAATAGCACCAGTGAAGAGCAGGGTGAGGCGATACGTTTGCTGGCCGGTGCCACCGGGGTAGAGAGTGCCGTGATGCTGGAGAAATTGGACAGTCTCATTGATCGTGTAGTGGAGCATCCATCTGCGCAGCTGGCTTTTCAGCAGGCGACGGTCGACGATGCGCTGTTATGGTTGCGTAACGAACCGGCATTGGCACCGATATTCGCGACTTTTCTGTCCGACAATGGACATCGAGGATATCGTGAACTGTGTATGCGTGATCCAGCATGGCGCGATGATCCCTCGCCACTTATCCAAAGTATGCAAGCGTCCGTACATGCCCGTTTTGTAACCGGAGGACGAAAGCCCCTACTCAGTGCCAATATTGATTTTTCCAGTTTGAGTCGCGGCCTTCGTTGGGTGTTGCCCAAAGCACATAATGCCATTCGCCGGCGGGAGCATACCAAGTCTCAATTGGTAGAGGTTGCTCACCGGTTCAAGTCCGGTTTTCGCCATCTCGGGAAACTGTTGCAAGAAGAGGGCATGCTGCCCGACGCAGACTTGGTCAATTTTTTTAGCGTGAAGGAATTGCCCGGCTTTGTTTCACGCCCTGATTCTGCGGCAGTAGACCGTGCCATTGCGCGTCGAGAGGCGCTAATCTACCAGCAACAATTCGAATTCCCAGAAATTTCGGTCGGTTTGCCACAGCCAATGGAGGCGCGTGCGTCAACGATGACTGACGGTGTATTACAGGGTCGTCCCGCCTCGCGCGGTATTGTCGAGGGCATTGCGCGCGTAGCGATAACCTTGGCGGATGCGGCTAAATTGCAGCCGGGAGAAATTCTGATTACACCGATAACCGATATCGGCTGGACACCCTACTTTAGTTTGAT
Organism: uncultured Haliea sp.; assembly: GCA_913061115.1. Classification (GTDB taxonomy): domain Bacteria; phylum Pseudomonadota; class Gammaproteobacteria; order Pseudomonadales; family Halieaceae; genus Marimicrobium. Next base: position 4,073 of record CAJXTK010000050.1, on the reverse strand, counting down.
AGGGGGTCTGGTGACGGATCTTGGAAGTTCGGTTTCTCATGGGGCCGTGATAGCCAGAGAGTATGGGCTACCGTGCATCGTCAATTCCCGTGAGGGGACACGCTTTTTTAACACGGGAGATCGCATTCGGCTGGATGGCGATAAAGGCACAGTGGAGCGTCTATGACGGACGAACTTTGTGATGTTGCTGGTGCTGGCGCTGGCACTGCGGCCCGCTGGGACGTTTGATGTTGTCAGTCGACCTTCGGGTGAGACCTCGTAAGCCGAACGAGCTGGGTCGACGCATAAAAAAAGGCCGCAACGTTGCTGTTGCGGCCTCCACTATATCGATCTAAAGCTTATAGAGCGGTATAACTGTATTTCTGTCCACCCAGTGTCGCTTGATACATCAGGCCACCCTTGGCGATAGTGAAGATAGCCATACCCTTGTGGTATCCCCCCAGTGACGTTGTATCGGCATCATTCTTGCCACCGCTAAGACCGGTTGAAGCACCACCGCCAGTGTTGGCGCCCGCCGAGGCCGCTGCTGTGATTGCGACTGCACTGGCATCTGCGCTAAATTCAAAGTTTCCTGCGATGAAGTTGATCAGTGCATTCTCATTTTCAAAAAAGATAATTTGGCTAAAAGCTTGCCCACCCAACTGAAATCCAATGGTCACTTGAGTCATATCAGAAGTGCCAATGGCGACACCATCCCGGTAGACTTTACCTTCACCGAAAGCCCCGCCAATGCCGATGCCACCTTTGCCAATGGTAGGAAAGACTGCGTAACCGACGCTCTTATCAAAAAAGGTAGCGCTTTCTCCGGCGTTTCTAAAGGTTCCTATAGCGTCAGAGTACGAGTCCGCCTGTGCTGTGAGGCTTGCGAGGCTGAACAGTACGAACGCCATAGTTAATCTTATTAATGTCTTCATAGTGTTAATCCTTTGTGGCTGTAGAGGGTCGGTGCATTGTTGAAGCGTTGTAATCATGGCAAATGCGCTATATAGCGTCAAGTATTGTAGAGTCATTAAGGTCACTATTATACGTAAGAGACAGCACCTCCATCGATGCGTATGTTTTGGCCGTTGATAAATCCCGCGTTGTCGCTGCACAGAAAGGCCACTAGGTCAGCGACTTCCTCACGACTGGCTAGGCGCCCACAGGGGTTGGGGAATTCCTCTTCCACAATGTGGGCTAAAATATTTTCCCAGTCGTCACCCCAGCCTTTTTTGCTTGCTCTGACACGGTAGCCGGCCTCCAGCTCTGGCGTGTGTATCAAGCCAGGAGAGACCGTGTTGACGGTGATTCCCGTGCCCGCCAGCTCCTGCGTCAGGCTGACTCCGAGATTGGCCAGCGCACCCTTGGAGGCATAGTAATGAGGCATGATTTTGCGGGGTCGATGCGAGCCTATCGTACCGAGGTTAACGATCCGCCCCCAGGCACGCTGTTTCATTTTCGGAACGATACCCTGCACCAGTCGCGCCACGGACAGGACATTCTTTTGGTACATGTCCAACCAGTCATCAGTGCTTGCAGAATCCCACTTCGCGAAAGTGGCAGTGCCGTAGTTGTTCACTAATATGTCGACACTGAGTGCTTGTGATTGCAGTTGTTCCAATACGGCCTGACACCCGGCTTCAGTGGCGATATCACCTTCTACCCAAAAACTATTTTCCAAGGTCTTTGCAGCCTTGGCAGCGCTACCGTCACAATGATTGCTATGAACAATGACGGTGACACCATTAGTTGAAAGCGTGCGGGCAATTACAGCCCCAGTGTTGCGGTCTGCACCGGTTACCAGTGCTGTCTTTTGATTGAATGTGAGTTGCATGGTGGCTGCTTTCCTGATTACTTCCATCGGTGTATTGGGCAATGTTACATTAACGCCTTCAACGGATTATCGGTTCCGACAACTAAAGAGAGAATTCCATGTTGCGTAACGCCTTGCTCCTAATAGTGTTATTTTTCGGTTCCTTAGGTGTCGCTGCCGAGGCACTGAAGGTTGGTATCTCGACAGATTATCCGCCATTGGCCTACAAACAGGAAGGGCGCATCGTTGGTATTGAAGCCGACAATGCCACGGCCGTAGGCGCGATTCTTGGCCGAAAAATGACCATGGTGGAAATGCCCTTTGAAAAGTTGATTCCAGCTTTGCAGACGGGCGAAATTGACGTGATAATGTCTGGCATGAGCGTAACGTCTGCGCGTGGCAAGCAGGTCATCTTCACCGACTCTTACATGGAGATTGGGCAGATGGCTATAATGCTGATGGATAACGCGGGACAGTTTTCCCAGCCCTGGTCGATCTACCGAAAGGGGGTGCGTGTGGGTGTAGAGCCAGGCACTACTGGCGCAGAATTTGCCAAGATTGAACTCGAGGAAGCTCAGATCAGCTACTTCAGCACTCCATCTGCCGCCTTTGACGGCCTCCGTAATGATGATATTGATCTCTATGTTCACGATGCCCCGACCAGTTGGCAGCTTGCAACGTCGCAAGATAATGAGGACCTACTCAGTCTGTATTCACCACTGACCAACGAACAGTTAGCGTGGGCTGTGCGCAAAGACGATGAGCGTTTAGCACAATCGCTGAATGCCGCCCTGCAGACAATGAAAGGCAGTGGAAGCCTGCGCTATATTCTCAATCGTTGGATACCCGTAACGGTTGAGGTACGCTAAGAAATGCCTGTTTTTTTACACCACCTTTCACCGTTGGGCACAGTAAGAGGAGTGTCATTTTGCTGACACCGAAAAACGTAAACGATTTATCGTGTGAGTGGCTTTCTTCTGCGTTGGGGGCTCCTGTCTCCGGTTATACTGTGATAGATACCCACACCGGCACCACCGGTCGTGCAGTACTGGCACTAGAATATGAAAAATCGCTGGACCTTCCGTCCCGGTTGTTTGTGAAACTGCCCCCTGCAGATGAGTTGCAGCGAGCCTTTGTGACATCAAGCGGCATGGGCCGGCGCGAGACTCGTTTTTATGCAACCCTCTCCGGAGAGATTCCGGTACGCGTGCCGCACTGTTACTTTGCCGCCAGCGACGATGCGGGTGAAGAGTATATTATGCTATTAGAGCACCTGGAGGACAGCGGCTGTACCTTCAGAAACGCGAGAACACGCTATTCCGAAAACTACGTTCGGGAAGTGCTGGCAGCGTTCGCACGCTTCCATGCAGCTTATTGGGCTTCGCCACGTTTTGATTCTGACCTCGCCTGGGTGCAGTCTCCGGAGCAGCATGAGATTGCGCTGCCTCTTATCGATAAGGCTTTAAAGGTGCATGCCTCTAGCATGCCATCGGTCTTTCGGGAGATGGGTGAGCTGTATCTGGACCGGACTGATGATATTCATCGGCTGTGGAATCGCGGAGAGCCAACGTTGATTCATGGTGATGTGCATGACGGCAACCTATTCTTCGACGCGGATGGTCCGGGCTTTCTCGATTGGGCGCTGGTAGCAAAGGCTCCGGCTATGCGCGATGTCAGTTATTTTCTGGCCGGCGTATTGGCTCCAGCAGATCAGCAAGCTTGGGGGTCGGACATGCTTCATTACTACCGAGAGCAACTGCTAGCACTCGGTGCGCCAGCGCCGTCTGCGCAGGAACTTTGGCAACAATATCAGTGGCATGCGGCGTATGTCTGGGTTGGGTCGGCAGTGACTCTAGCGATGGGCGATGCGTGGCAGCCGGTCAATTATATGCTGGCGTCGCTGGAGCGCCTGCATGCGGCTATGGAAACCTTGGGTTCGGTAGATGCCATTCGCGCTGCTGTCTAGTGGTCGCGTGACTAAGTCTAAGCATCTTCAATCTGGTTGGCACGGCGTATGAGAGAGAGTTCTCAATCTCTGTCCTGCCCAATGCGCGTACGCCATCATTATCTATTGGCCATCAAGCGCCTCCTCTGACATACTATTATTTATGCATGGCAATTTGTGTTTATGGTATGAAAAGATAAACATAGGGTCATGCGAATTAAAAAATTCGTCCCCAGTAAAAAAGACTGCCTGCATGCCATTTCTCATTCAGACTCAACGACAACCACTAGAGTCTGTACCTGTCTCTTATACACATCTCCGAGCCCACGAGACTAG
>CAJXTK010000049.1 GCA_913061115.1 uncultured Haliea sp. | reverse complement strand
TACGGACCCAACGGTGGCGTGCTGGCCACTGCCGGAAACCTGGTATTCCAGGGTAGCGTCGACGGCTATTTTTATGCCTATCGCGCCGATACGGGTGAACGTTTGTGGCGTGCTGATGTGCAAAATGGCGTGATGGCCGCACCGATCAGCTATCAGGTAGACGGAGAGAACTATGTCACCGTAATGGTCGGCCGAGGCGGCGGCTTCAGCTTGATGATCGGCATACAGCATGATCGGCCGGTGATAAACGGTCGGGTGATTACCTTTAAACTCGGTGCCAGTGAGTCACTACCTGCCATCCCTAAAAAGCCGTTTCCCGAGCCCCCGACGCGGCTGGATATCAGCGCTGAGGAATTGAAACGCGGTCACCATCTATACAGTCGCTACTGTGCACGATGCCATGGTATGGATGCAGTCAGTGATGGCTCGGTGCCGGACCTGCGCCATCTCGACCCGGTATGGCATGAGAATTTCTTGCCAGTGGTACTCGAAGGTACGATGAAAAATGCCGGCATGCCTCGCTTTGATGATGTACTCGATAAAGACGATGCACGCTTTGTGCACGCGTATATTATTGAGCGCAGCCATGAAGATAAAGCGCTACGTGAATCATCGAGTGTGTGGTTGGCAGTGAAAGAGTGGTTCTACACGCTGGTCGCCAAGGTAATGACCTGGCTGTCGCAGTAACGCACTCTCTGTTTACCCACGATACCGATACGCAGGCTGCCGCAGTGAATGGGGTGTCGCCAACTGTGGTCATCCGGTGTATTCCGACGCTTGAAAAAGGCGATGTCTTTGACGCTGATGTTTGGTTATAGTCCACGGCTCATTTTAGGAGAAAAAGCATGAGCGTACCGACGATCGACCTCTCCAATCCCTCGGCCGCTTCCCTCGCCGCACTCGACGCTGCGTGCCGCGATCACGGCTTCTTCCTCATCGAGGGACACGGCCTCGACGCGGTGATTGAGCGCACTTGGGATGCCACTGAACGCTTCTTCGCATCGAAGCCACAGCAGAAGCATCAGCTCATGCGCAAGGAAGGCCAGCCCACCGGATACTATGATCGCGAGCTCACCAAACGGGTACGTGATCGCAAGGAGGTCTTCGACCTGCTCTCCCCTGCTTTGCCTCCCGAATTCAGCACGAATGTCTGGCCTGACTGGATGCCTGACGTGCAGGAAACGATAACAGAGTATTTCGACGTCATGGGCGCGGCGGCCGAAAAGACGCTGCAGCTCGTGCTCACCGCCTTGAACCTGCCGCCTGACATCGCAGCGCAACACCACGGCAGTTCGCTTGGGAGTCTAATGCGCCTCAACCACTATACGCTCGATGATCCCACGCCGGCGTCTGATCGAGAGAGTCTCGCGCCGTTAGGAGACCTGGCCTTGGGCCCGCATACCGACCCCGGCGTGATCACGCTGCTGCTCCAGGATCAGACAGGCGGGCTGCAGACTGAGTCCGCCGAGCACGGCTGGATCGATGTCCCCCCGCGTCCCGGCACCATAGTGGTGAACCTGGGTGACTCGCTACAAGTCTGGAGCAACGACCAGTACAAGGCCGCCGTCCACCGGGTCACGCCGATGCGCGAGACGGATCGCTACAGCATCCCCTTTTTCCTGAACCCCACCTTCGACGCCGTGATAGAACCAATCCCTGAACTCTGCGACGGCAACCCCCAGTACCACCCCTTTACCTGGCGCGAGTTCGGCATTGGTCGCGCCAATGACAACTACGCGGACCTTGGGGCAGAGGACATCCAGATCTCGAAATATCGGGTGGCGTGAAGCGTCGGCTCAGCATCGGCAGCCACTAGGAGAAAGACCCGTATAGGTAAGGTACACCACGGTATGACCCATCAGTCATTGATTGAAATGCGGGCTACTGCCAATGGGGCCCGCTCTAAACATTCGCCACCATTGCGGCCAATGCGCGCATCGACTGCTCGGCGCATTGACGACTTAAGCCTTTGATGCGCGGGCGCGCAACAATCAGGTAGTTCATGCCAAGCTGTTCTTGATACTCATGAATCTCGCTCGCAACTTCGTCTGCATTGCCCACAATCCAGGCTGCTTCCATCACCGTGTTGCCAAACTTTAGCGTGCTTGCCAATTGTGCGAGGTCACGTGTTACCTGCTTGCACAGTGCTTTGTCATCACTGATAAAAATCGTACGCATCAGTACGATTTCACTCGGCCTGGGCTGGCTGTTTTGATCTAACGCCGTGTTATAAATCTCGTAGTTGTCTTTTAACTGCTGCAATGATTCCATGGGCGACGCTAGATAGGGCGTGCCCATCTTCCCCGCCTGCGCCAATGCCTTCGGGCCGAAAGCCGCCATCCAGATGGGCGGGTGAGGTTTCTGTACGGGCAGTGGCGACATCACCGCACCGATCGCCTGAGAACCCACAATACCGCCTGCCCAAGCCGCTTTCATCACGTCAAGATTACGGTTGAGTAACTCGCGTTTTTCTGTGGGGTTAACGTCGAAAGCACTCAGCATATTCTTTTCAAAACCCCGACCGAGTCCGAGAATGAGTCGGCCACCACTGAGCTGATCCAGCACCGCAACTTGCTCCGCTGCCTGCAGGGCATTGCGGATAGGGAGCAGATACGAGGTAGTGCCCAGCTTGATGGTGGTCGTACGCGCAGCCACAGCTGCCAACAGCACAATAGGCTCGGGCACTGAAGTTGGACCTGAAAAATGACTCTCTGGCAACCAGAAAGAGTGGTAGCCGCACTGCTCGGCCAGCTCAGCCTGTGTACACAGTGCATTGGCATCCATGGTACTGCTCATGTGCCAAGGCGTGATGCCCAAACGCAGCGGGAGGGTCTGTTGGGTTGTTGTTTGCATGGTGTGCTTGCTCTAAAAGAAACTCGCCGCGATACCATTCGGGGTCAGCGGTGAGTGTACTACAGCGCGCTTGTAATTTTTAGCGGTGGTCTATCTCCGGCGAGTCTGTGCTGCCGATTAGCCGCTGCCCCTGATTAGCGGTTTGAGCCTTCGTACCGGTAGTACTCTAAACCGGAATCCGCGCCTAGGTTGCACCAACTCGTGGTTCCTAGGTACAGGTCACCATTCACCTTTGCATAGTTGCGCACGCCATTGTTGCAGGGGTTGCCAAAGCCGTCTTTAAACTCAACCGCTGGAGATTCGGTGTCTTCAAATACCATTAACCAGCCTCTCTTCGCCTCTTCTGGCGTGTACCCATTGCGTGAGCCATCATCGATGACGCTTTGATACAGGAAGTGCGCGGGGTTGTTTTCAACCACATCAGTCTGACCGAAAGGCCGCAGCGGCACAGTTATACCGAACAGGTACAGGGCTCTATGGTTCCAAAACTCATGGTCAGTGTAATCAAACATGTCGAATAGGCCCGACGTAGCGTTCCACAGGCCTAAAAATAATTTCCCATCGTGCTCCACGAACGTGAAAGTGTAAACCATCCCCTGATGCCCAAAGCCTTCGTCGCCAAACAGTGGCGTCTGATCCAGTTTGTTATTTTCCATAACAAATTGATAACCGTCGTAGATGTTGCTGCCAGGTGACTTTATGGGTACGAAAACCCAGTCTTTTTCTTTCCCATAGAGCAGCTCGACTTTGTCTTTCGGTGGCGTATTCGTCGCTAGAATATCTTCAATTTTAATCCGAAAAATAGACGCTGCACGCCAGGTTTTCATCATGTATTCCCTATGCGCTTTTATATCTTGCGTGTCGTAGTCGCTCAGCTGACACAGGCTTTCAATCTGCTGTTCGTCACAGTACTTATGCATAATTTTGTCGTAGGCCCCAGAGGTCCCCTGATGATAAGAACCAAAATAGAGGTAGTCGCCAAAGAACGCATTCGCTGCAAACTTGGCGCCATGTCCACCCACCTGATCGGGGTCATAGTCGGTGTACTTCATAACCGTTTGATAAACGACAGGCGCTTTCACCGAGTAGCCGTTGGCTGGCATGGCGTTACTAACCAGCATCGCGGCTGGCTCCCCATAGGGGTTGTACCAGGAGCTACTGACAAAATGTTTCTTGTCGTCCGCCTCAAATTCCCGAAAATCACCCACCACACCGTATTGCTCAAAGCGTTGGTCAGACACAATATCAAAGCCATTGTCCAGCATGCCACCGGACAAGGGGTCATCCTGTGTGCCCACCCAGCGCAGCATGGCGTTTAAGCTCTTGCCAACTTGGCCACCAGACTGGTCAGGACCGCCGAACCAGTACAACCCCTGACTGCCATCAGGGTGGGCTACCGTCTGAAAGCGACGAACGGTATCAAAGAAAAACTCGGCATAGCCTAGGTATTCTTTTTTGACATTGTCGAACATAAAAATACGGTTATAGCCGATAATTCCCGATTGAGAGAAATCAAAATTGGCGGGGAATTTCTTCAACTCAATAGCGCGTTGCTCAGGGCTCAGACCGTCCAGCAGTTTGGCCTTTACGTCTCTAATTGAGTATTGATTTGAGCCGGCAAAAAAAGTGAGATTATCGATACTGCCTGCGCCTCGATAAGTGTAGCCGGGCATTGAAAGCATGGCGTCTATGCTGGACAGCTCGATCGCACTGGAGCTTGAGTCTGTCAAAAACTGCTGGCCATTGATAACGGTGTCCGGACCGACGTGGGTAGTGACGCCCGTCTCAACATCGTGAAAGTAGATTTGCGCGGTGGGACGCTGTCCCGTCGGCGGTGTCATCTGACAGGCGTGGTTGGGCGTTTCATGATTCATCAGGGCCAGTGGCATTTTCATCGAAATGTAAGGCCAGTAGCACCACACGGATGCCGCTGTGCCGTACCAGATCTCATTCCCCGAAGTCGTTGAGCTGAGCGCATACTGACCCGATTTAAACAGTGTTTTTTCGGGTGCCTCACGGGCATAGCGTATTGGATCCAAGATATTGTCCGCAGAGAAAAGACCGTCCCAAGAGCCATCGGCAGGCGCTCCAAACGCTCGGCTAAACGTCACCTCTAAACGGGGCATGCTTTTGTCATTGACGGCTGCGTGTATCGGTGACGTGTCGGTTGCAGCCTGCGCGCTTACCTGATGCTGCTCGCCGATAGCCATGCCGGAAATAGAGGCGGCAAAAAGGCCGGTTAAAAAAGCGGCGGAAAGTCGTTTCAGTGGAAACATGGTTAAACCTCGGTATTGAGTCATGGCAGCAATAACTAAACCACAAACTCCTCTACGGTTTCGTCTTCGTGCTGGCGCTGCGCAGGAGCCGTCTTTGCGACGACTTCAACTTTTACCGGTACACCATTCACGATGGCATTTCCGGTGAGCTGATCAATGCCGGTCACGTCGGTAAGATCATTCATGCTGACACCGGGGTTGGCATTGGCCACCTTCTGGCGAGTGTTTTTCCTATTGTGCCCCCACAGATGCGGCATACAAACGACCCCCGGCATCATGTCTTCTGTGAGGATGACAGGCATTTGAATCTGGCCAGTGCGTGACGTCACCTTCACCAGGCTGTCTGTTGAAATGTCTCTAGCCATTGCATCGGCTGGATTCATCATCAGCTCGCAAGGGTTCTTGCCTTTCACCAGGCGCTGGCTATGATGCATCCACCCTAGCGTGCGATTGGTGAGGCGGCTAATAATCTTCAGATCAAATTCAGACTCAGATTGTTCCGCTTCCATGCCGCCGTCAACAAAGTGGGCTTTTAAACGTGGCAGATCATCGACAAAACACTGTGGCGCGAGGTTAATTTTCTTGTCGGCAGTGTAAAGGCCTTCAGGTAATGAATATTCGAGGTTGCCGAGGAAGATACCGTGAGGATTATCCTTGAGCTTTTGCAAAGACAACCCCTTCTTGTTGAAGGGATTGATACCTTTACCGTATGGCCCGAAACGCAGTCCCAGATCTACAATGCGATCGGTCGTTAATGTATGGCGTACCAATGTGTGAATAGCGCCGTAGAACAATTTCTTGAGAGGATTGGCAGTACGCTTGCGTGCAAAGCATGCCATTAAATCGGTAAATATCTCGAAATCTGTCCATTTGGAAGATTGGGTTTCAAATAACTGCGGAGAGTATTTGGACCAATTTATGGTGTCATAGAGATGATAAAACATGTCGTAGTGGCCTTTTTCCAACGGTCCACACGGCGGCAAAATAACATCGGCAAAACGGGTCGTTTCGTTGAGGTAGGGGTCGACCGCCACATAGAATTCCAGTGCGTTAAGCGCCTTTTCCGTGTGATGGCCATCGGCCATGGAGAGCACCATATTCCCCGCCAGGCCGAGCAGCCCACGCACCTGGCCCTTCCCTGGCGTCATAATCTCTTCACCCAGAATGGCCATTGGGAATTCCCCCGAAAACTCGGGCCGACCAGTCACACGAGAACGATACGTATCCCAGCTGGATTGGGTAAGGGGCAGCGATTCAATAGCAGGCTTAGGGAACATCATGCCGCCGATCTCGTCCATATTGCCAGTGATCACGTTCATGACTTGCATCAGCCATTGAGTGAGACCCGCAAACTGCACCATAGACACTCCCGTACGCCCATAACAGACAGCACTGTTCGCACTCGCAAATTCTTCTGCAATACGCTCTATGTCGCTACGCGCGATGCCAGTGACCTCAGCAATCCGACCTAAATCAAACTGATTAACGAGTGGCTCAATCTGACTCCAGCCATTGATGTGTTCTGCCATACGACCCGGCTTGGCCAGACCCTTGGCAAAAATCACTTGAATCAAGCCGATCAAAAACATTGAATCAGCGTGTGGCGTAATAAAGTGATGTTCATCCATGTACTTAGCTGACTCAGTGCGACGCGGATCGATCAATACGCATTTACCGCCGCGCTGACGAATTTCATTGAGTTTTTTATACGTGTTTGCGCCCGTCGACATCTGAGCGCCGTTCGACACTTTAGGGTTAGTGCCGAGCATCAGGTAATAGTCAGTTCGGTTAATATCGGGGATGGTGCAAAGAAACTGGTGCCCCAGCATATGATGCCAGACAAAATTATGGGGCATCTGATCAACGGTTGAACCGGTATAAACATTACGCGTGCCCATAATTTTTTGTATCGGCGTAACCGCGAGTAGCGTGCCAATATTATGCGCAGTGCTGCGACCAAAATAGGAGGCAATGCTGTCAGCTCCGTGCTGATTCTGAATCCGCGCTAGACCCTCAGCCGCATACTCAATGGCGTCATCCCACTCAACTTCTACCCACGCGTCATCGTGACTTTTCTGCTCGGGATTTTTGCGCACCCGCTGCAACGGTTTACGCAGACGATCCTCGCAGGTATGGATATCTTGCAAGCCGATGGCCTTGGGACAGATGTTACCTTTGCTCAGGACATCATTCTTATCACCGCGTATGGCGATAACCTGTTTGCCATCGTGTTCGATCTCTATGCCACACATGGTTTCACAGAGGTTACAGGTGCGGTAGTGCAGTTGATTCATGGCGGTGCCTGTCGCGGTAGGAGGCGTTAATTTTCCAGCGGGGTATCAACAATAAAATACAACGAAGATTGGAACACACCGCACAGACTTAATCAATTAGTATTAAGTAAGAATAGCGCACGTTGCCGCCATCGCCACGCTTACAGGTCGACTGGCAAATCTCGAGGATCTGGAGAATCGGGCTGTTGAAGCAGGTCAACAATGCCCTGAATAATGGCGTGTAAAAATATAGAACGGGAGATACGATCCGCTTGACTCAGGTAACCAGCCAACCCGTGAATCATTAGAGCCCCCATTAATAATAAGCGCGCGCCGATGATTTCTGGATTGTTTGTATTGATGCACCGCACAATCATTATGTTCAAGCGCTGAATGTCCGTCGCATCCTTGTCGCGATGAGCGCGGAGCTCGCGATAACGCTCGGAAGTCATTAGCTGGCTATGTATTCTAAGAAAAGCATGACCACCGTCGGCATCATCCAGTTGAGCGGCAACTGGAAGCACCAGTACTTCAATGAGCTGATAGAGGCTAAACGAGCCTTCGGACTCCAGCTGGTCCAGCATTGTTACTCGGTACTCGGCAATACCCTTCGCATGCTTGTCCAGAACAGCGTCCAGCAGTCCTTGCTTATTGGTGAAATGATACTGTAAGGCACTCCGATTCTTTTGCTGGGCGGCCTTCGCGATATCCAATAGGCTGGTATTGTCGACTCCTCGCTCTGCAAATAATCGCTCGGCGGTATCAATAATACGTTTGCGGGTGGCGGCAGTATCTTTACGCAAGATGTCAGCTCGTAAACAACAGGAGCGTTAGTCTACCCAAAATAGTCCCGTCCAGCACGCCCCTGAAGCCACTGATTCCTGCTCCTTGGCGGAGTCTGCAGTGAGTAGGTTGCGCTATGTTTTACGCGGATTAATCCAAATAGGCGAAGTCCATGCTCTCTCTTGCAGCGTGGGAGAATAAAAAGGCTGCTGGCTGGAGTCGAGGCAACATTTACCATAGACGTCGCCTATCGCGCCGTTGTCCTTCATGCGCTCAGTCTTTGTGGCGGCTTGCTCAGCGCAATTCGGGGCAAAGGGATTCACCCCGGCAGCCTGGCAATGGAGGGTACTCCAGCGACAGCTGGGGTTTTCAAGCACTCGAACATAATAGAAGGCGGGCTCACTGTCGTCATAATGAGGATCCTGCCATACCGCGCAAAGATTTTTGTGGCCGCTACCCGTCGGCCTGCAGGAGTTGGGATCGACGCCCGCCCCATTGTCTGCATTGCCTGCCACATCAAAAACCTGTTCGTGCGTCTGCCCTGCGTCATCCAGCCAACCTTTGATGACCTGAATACGCTGCAGATCAAGGCCGGGATGTCCGCGGCTGCCGGCGTCCTTGGCCGCACTGACCAAAAAGGTGGGTGAAGCTGCGAAGGCCTCTAACTCGCTGCCCATGGGTACGCCGCCCGCATAGGCTTTCTCTATCATCTGTGGATCACTACACAGTTCAGCCGCGTATTCTTCTCCGGCAAAGAACCGCACAATGGGGCGGGTGCCGCTGGTGGCATAGGCCTCCCGTTGACGCATACCTTCGAAGATACTGTCACGAGAATTTTCTTCTGCCCAGACGACGGCCAAACCCCCTGGATTATCAAAAAAGTGATCCTGAACATTGCGGTAGCCGGCATCGCGCCTGCCAAGATGGCCCACATAGTTGTCTTCTTCTGCGGCTCCGGGGGTTGCACTGTGAGTGTCGGTGCTGCCAATAAAGCCCATCTTAAACGGGTTGGTGCCCGTTGTTTGCTCCAGTGCAAGGCCGTCTTTGAGTACATTGCGCACCATGTTGCGTCGCCCAAACTCATCGATTGCCACGGGGTCTGCTTCGTCAGTGCGTAACTCTCCGAACACTGAGCCGAGCATTGAAAGGTTGTCCGATTGCACCTGTTCGAAATCACACAGTTCATCCTCGGTTGCCACACCGCGACCCAGTAGCCGATCAAAGCGACATTCACTGGCCGCTTTATGCTGCACCAATTCCACCAGAGGCTCGAAGAAAAGACGATCCTGCGCTTCCTGCTCACTGTTCGGATCGGGGAACATCAAGCCACGGCTGAGGTTTGAATTATGCGGTATCGACATCACATCACAGCCGACATCCCCGTCGATACACTCTTGGCGCAGACGCTTCCATAGCTCTGGGTAGTTCAGCGAACCGGTGTCATAGGTGGAAATGGCTGTTGCTGTCACGTTGTCGTTGCGAAAAATAACATTGCGATGCAGGTTGGAGAAGTTAGGCGCATCGGTATATTCGTAGGCATTGAAAGTGGTGAAACTGCAGTCGCTGCTGCGATCATAATGTCTTTCGGCCGCGTCCTGAATTTTTTTCCAGGTCTCTTTATGCGCCTCGTCACAGTCTCCAATCGAACAGACAAGCGATTGCTTTTTATCCTTGGAGGTGTCCGTAACACCTAGTGAAACCCAGTAGTTCGCGGCCAGCAACTGAACAAGAAAAAATTCATTTCGCGTCGCAATACACGCAGGAAACCAATAGGACAGCGTAGAGGCGTCCTGAGTGCAAAGATTGATAGGGCCAAGAAATTCCGCGTGATCGGTAATGGCCGTAAAATCCAGCGGCCTCTGAATCTGCGCAATGACCGTCTGGTTTGCGTCTGCGTCAGGCAGGGTAATCGGCTCTCCGCGGGCGTAGCGGTAGGCGGCATCGGGATCGTTGCGCTGACTGGAAACGTAGCTGTCAAACGAATAGCTGGTATGCACATGCAGGTCACCGAACATCGGACGTTTATTCACATGATATTGGTCGCACGGCTCACGCTGTTCAGTGCGCTCGAAAGGCTCTTGCGCGATAAGACCTGTGCTAAAAAATGCGAGCATCAAAAATCCGGCACTGCGTGTGCACCCGTTTAACCCTGCGCTAAACATTTTCTGCATTAGAAGACCCCTGCTAATAAGCTACGAACGCGGGCGACTATGCCATTGCGCCCGCCACGGCATCACTCTGCGGCCTCGCAGGCTAGGGCAAATAATCCGCCGCTAACGCCTCTGATTTCTGCCACAGTTTCTTCGCCAGCCGGTCATTGCGCCCCGCAGGCGAGGTTTTGGCAACACCACAATCTGAGAAATATTTTCCAGACGTGTCTGCAGCCTCGGGATTAACCGCCACATAGCATTGCGTCGCCGCACCCTGCTCTACCGTTTTTTCTAAGGGCTTGGCAAAGAGGCCCATTAACGTCATTAAGAGGCCGCCGGCATCACGCGCTAAGTTGGTCTGAATAATCCCCGGGTGCACCGCATTGACCGTCACTCCATGACCCTTGAGTTGATCAGACATATAACGCGCCGTTAAAAGATTTGCCAGCTTTGACTGACCATAAAAACGCCAGGGGCTGTAACCGCGACTGGCATCCAAATTCTCAAAGTCGATGCCGCCCTTCACTGCCATGGTATGAGCAGCGCTGGATAAAATCACAATGCGTCCTGCCTCTGCCTCCTTGACCTGCTCCAGTAGATACTGAATCAGCACAAAATGGCCTATGTGATTGGTAACAAACTGCATCTCCAGCCCGTGGGCATGATTGAGCTGGTTGGGCGCCATAATCCCAGCGTTCGTTATCAACACGTCTATGGGCATTGCCATATTGCGTATGCTCTCACCCGCCGCCTTCACGGAGGCGAGCTCACTCAACTCACACGCTACCGGTGTTGTTTTTCCAGCGACACTGTCACACGCTTGCTGGGCTTTTTCCAGCGTTCGAGCTAACCCAATCACATGCGCGCCGCGCAGACACAACACGCGCATACTCTCTAAACCAAGGCCAGAGTTTATACCTGTGATAACGATCGTCTTTCCCGTCAGGTCAAGACCCTCAGTGACCTGCTCCGCGGTCGATTTCCTGTTAAAGCCCATCACTATCTCCTCTCGTTTAACTGTCGGGCAATGATCAATAGATAACGGATTGTAGCTGACCTAGAACATTAAAGGTCGCCAAATAGTCATCGTATTCATCCGGACTGCCCTCAAACCCTTCTCTACAGCCTCTCGACAGCTCCTCGACACCCTCTCGACACCCTCTCGACACTCCTGTTTATAGTTCCTATACTTCACCCCACTAATACGCATGTGAATGCGTTAATCCGCAAGGCAAGCCTTCGAGTAATACGTGACTACAACTTCTACGCAGCCAAAGGCCCAACTCACCGGCGCGCGTTATATGCTTGTGTCTGCCCTGGGTTTTGCGCTCATGGCCGCCTGCGTCAAGCTGGTGTCGACCCGCGGCATCCCACTGCTGGAAATCGTCGCGGCACGCGCATTGGTATCGCTGGTGCTTAGTTATATCGATGTACGCAGAAAAGGCCTGTCTGTGTGGGGAACACATCGCACACTGTTGGCCGCTCGCGGCATTGTGGGATCGCTCGCCCTGATCTGCGTGTACTACGCATTAATGACCCTGCCGCTGGCAGAGGCCACCTTATTACAGTACATGCACCCGATGTTCACAGCGCTTTTAGGCTTACTGTTACTCAAAGAGGGTATTCAGCGCTCGACCGTCATATGCATTCTGTTTAGCATCACGGGATTAATTGTCATGGTAGAGCCCGGCGTGTTCACTGGCGCGGCACCTGCCCTGCCGTCACTCGGTGTCGCTGTTGCACTGCTGGGTGCCTTTGGCAGTGCAGTGGCGTATGTGCTGGTCAGGCGATTGAGTCTAGAAGAGGACGCGTCCGTCATCATTTTTTACTTTCCACTCGTTGCACTACCGCTTTCCGTGGCGATTTTAGGCGATCAATTCGTCATGCCCGATGGACAGTCTCTGGTGCTGTTACTCATGGTTGGAATATTCACGCAGATAGGCCAACTCGGCCTCACCCATGCTATGCGCTACGGGACCGCAGGAAAGACCGCCGCCTACTCCTATGTTCAAATTATTTTTGCGGTGGTACTGGGTTGGGTCGTGTTTGCCGAACTGCCCTCACTGTGGACCTATGTTGGTGGTGCACTGATCATAGCCGGCGCGCTCTTAAATGTGATCAGGCGGTAGTGGAACAAGACTCAGGCGACCAATAGCGACCCCTACCCCGCCTACATTTTAGTGTTGGGCGCGCTAGTTAGTCTTGCTAGGATACGTGATACTATTAAGTTGGAGAGAGAGTTTAGCGCGATTAGCATTCCCTCTTTGGTTATACTGTGCAGACCCGCATTAGACAGGTCACTGTGACGTAGAGATACCCTGGCGAGCTGCGTTGGCCCAGCCCGGACAATATAATATGATAGAAAATATGGTATCCATGAGACGACATCAAGAACTGCCCAAAATACTCGTGCAAAGCACCGGTGGATTGCTATTGCTGATGTTCAGCGTCGCCACCACGGCTAGCAATGGCTTTATCAACCCCGCCGGACCGATCGCCGAGGAACTGCGCGATCATCTTATTTTCATCGTGATGGTAATGGCTGTTGTTATCGTACCGCTTTTTATCGCCCTGCCGTGGACGCTGTGGCGCTACCGCCTGCGCACCAAGAGCGGGTCATACCAGCCAAACTGGGAGTTTTCCTGGCCACTGGAGATCCTGATTTGGGGGCTACCCGCGGTGATCGTTGTCGTACTGGGCTGGAATCTGTGGCATCAATCCTACGAACTGGACCCTTACAAGCCTTTAGCCGCCGCAGAAGCGCCCTTGGAAATACAAGCGATAGCACTGGACTGGAAATGGGTGTTTATTTACCCCGATCAGAACGTCGCATCGGTAAACGAGGTGATGATTGTGGCAGGCAGGCCGGTGCGCTTTCGCCTGACCAGCGGCACGGTGATGCAGTCCTTTATGATCCCGCGCTTGGGTGGCCAGATTTACACGATGGCGGGCATGGAGACGCAAATGAATCTGCTCGCCTCAGAGCCCGGCCAATTTCGCGGCCTGAACACCCAATACAACGGCATGGGCTTCGCCAACCAAAAGTTCATCACCCATGCGGTGAGTCAGGCCGACTTCGATGCGTGGGCAACCAAGATGAGCGACTCCAAGCCGCCACTCAATCAAGCCGCGTGGGCTCTGTTGGCGAAGCCTTCGGTGCTGGCGGCGCCGCAATCCTTCGGCAGCGTTGCTGAAGGCCTATTCACCGGGGTCATAGCGGGTTTCACCGGTGGCCACCCCCACATGAAAGCGGATGGAACTGATCTGTGACTGTTGAATCGAGTTTTTCCTTACTGGGCACGCTAACTCCCCAGGATATTTCTTTTGTGCAAACCTTCGAAAACCCGGTAATGAGCGAGTTTATCGACGGGGCCGCCGGCAGCGTTCTGGTGATAGGCATGATCATCGTGGCGGCGCTGCTCACCTACTACCGAGGGTGGAAAACACTGTGGTTCGACTGGCTAACCAGTGTAGACCACAAAAAAGTCGGCATCATGTATATCGTGGTCGCTTTCGTCATGCTCGCCAGAGCGATTATCGAAGGCGTGCTGATGCGTTACCAACAGTCCATCGCCGTGAACGACCCGGGGGTCTTGACGCCCGACCACTTCGGGCAGTTGTTCAGTACCCACGGCAGCATCATGATTTTCTTTATGGCGATGCCCTTTATTACCGGCATGATCAATTACATCATGCCGCAGCAGATCGGCGCTCGCGACGTGAGCTTCCCGCTGCTGAATGCCATCAGCTTGTGGCTGACCGCTGCCGGTGCCGCACTGGTGATGATCTCTCTCGTGGTAGGCAAGTTCTCAACCGGGGGTTGGACGGCCTATCCGCCCTATACTGGCATCGAGTTCAGCCCGGGCGAGGGCGTGGATTACTGGATCTGGTCTATCAGTTTGACGTCTATCGGCAGTACGCTGACAGGCGTTAACTTTGCCACCACAATCTACAAGAATCGCGCTCCCGGCATGACGCTGTTTCGCATGCCGCTGTTTTGCTGGACCAGCCTGTGCACCAGCGTCCTGATGATTTTTGCCATGGCGCCGCTGACGATTGCGACCCTCATGTTAGCGCTGGACCGCTACGCCGGATTCCACTTCTTCACCAATGATCTGGGCGGCAATATGATGAACTACGCCAATCTGTTTTGGCTGTTTGGTCATCCCGAGGTCTACATCTTAATTCTGCCCGCCTTCGGAGTGTTCTCCGAGGTCATCTCTACCTTCTCCGGCAAAACTATTTACGGCTATAAGTCACTGGTCGTTGCCACTATGTCGATTGCAGTGTTGTCCTTTACCGTATGGTTGCACCACTTCTTCACGATGGGACAGGGCGCCAACGTGAATGCCATCTTTGGTATTGCGACGATGCTCATTGGCGTGCCGACGGGCGTGAAAGTGTATGATTGGTTGCTTACGATGGTGCGCGGGCGCATCCGCTTGACCACGGCCATGCTGTTTTCCATCATGTTTCTGGTGACCTTCGTGATCGGCGGACTAACCGGGGTGATCCTGGCAAATCCGCCGGTGGATTTCGCGGTACACAACTCCCTATTTCTGGTCGCACATTTCCACAACATGGTCATCCCCGGCGTGCTGTTCGGCATGATCGCCGGCTACCAGTTCTGGTTTCCCAAGGCATTCGGCTTCCGCCTGGCAGAGCGCTGGGGCAAGGCCTCCTTCTGGTGCTGGTCTTTCGGCTTTTATCTGACCTTTATGCCGCTGTACGTGCTGGGCCTGATGGGCGCGATGCGTCGCACCGTTGAATGGTTCCGACCCGAGTATCTGGGCTGGCTGCAGGCGTCATTTGTCGGCGCGCTGCTGTTGTTCTCGGGCTTCATTTTACTGATCGTGCAATTGATCGTCAGCGTACGCCAGCGCGACCAACGGCGCGTACCCGCGGGTGACCCCTGGGATGGCCGCTCACTGGAATGGTCTAACAGCGCACCACCGCCGGAGTACAATTTTGCTGTCATTCCTGAGGTGTCAGGACAGGACGCCTTTACCCGACTGAAAGAACAGGGTAAGGCCTACGCCTCGCCAGCCGCCTACGACGACATTATTGTACCCAAAAATAGCATAGTGGCCCCCGTTATCGGTGTTGGCGCAATTGCGTTGGGTTTTGCACTGGTCTGGCACATCTGGTGGCTGGTGGCCTTGGGCTTCGTCACCATATGGGGCGCGGTGATAGCGCGGAGCTTTGTCACAGAAACAGAGCGCGTCATTCCGGCTAGCGAAGTGCGTGCAGACCATGAAGCCTGGCTGCAGCAGGTACGAGAGTGCGCCACTACACCCCGTGAACAGGAAGATACCAGCGCCAATGTCGGCCGCGCGGAGGTACTCGCATGAAGCGGCAGTCACTTCTCCACCCAGGACTGAACCTGGGCAGTACCGACGAGTACAGCCACGACGAGGCCGAGCCCGTCATTTTTGGCTTCTGGGTTTTCCTGATGGCCGACCTGGTGCTGTTTGCCATACTGTTTGCGACCTATGCCAGCATGAGCGTGCAAGGTCAGGCGGGCGGCCCCAGCCCGACCGATGTCTTCGATCTTCCCAGCGCCTTTATCGAAACAATGCTATTGCTGAGCAGCAGTATTACCTTTGGCATGGCCTCGCTGGCTCTGAAGTACAAAGCCGATAGGCTGCACCTGGTGTTTTGGTTAGTCCTGACGTTTTGCTTAGGTGCCGGCTTCATTGGTATGGAGGTGCGCGACTTCTGGATAATGACGCAGCAGGGGGCTGTGCCTCAACGCAGTGGCTTCCTATCAGCCTTCTATATGCTGGTGGCAACCCACGGCATCCATGTGACGGCCGGCTTGTGTTGGATGATCGTGATGCTGGTGCAGCTGCGGGTACTGGGTCGTACCACCGAGGTGAAACTGCGACTGATGCGTCTCGCGCTGTTCTGGCACATGCTCGATATCGTATGGGTTTGTATTTTCACCTTTGTTTACTTATTCGGGGTGGCACTATGAAGGGCGACGCGATGACTGACGAGCACGTCGAAACGTACGCACAGGATTTTAAGTCCTACTGCATCGGCGGCCTACTGGCATTCATGCTGACCGCCTTGGCCTTCGGGCTGGTGATCTTTGAGATTTTACCGCACTTCGAGCGACTGATTGCGCTTGCGATATTAGCGGTGGCGCAGATCATCGTGCATTTTCGCTATTTCCTGCACATCAGTTGGCACTCTCACCGGGACGATCTCCAGCTCGTCCTCTTTACCAGCCTCATCCTGTTTTTAATGGTTGGCGGCACCATTTGGATTCTGTTTAACCTGCACGAACGAATGATGTAAGCGGCTTTCCGGCGCAGGCCGACGGCGAACACTTCTATAGGTGATAACCCTTACATTTCATACATTCTATCTCTTGTAAACTGTGTGCTCACTATTAAGGGGCGCATTATGTCCAAGACGTTTGATGAGGCTGACACAAAGCACAAAGGCACATCTAGCCCTATTGTATCTGTTCGTGGCAGTTCACCAGAGAAGTCTGGAGTGGTGTTCGATCTCACCCCCAGTCAGCAGGAATATGCCAGAGTGTTGTTGGCCGAGGGAGTGCCCAAATCGAAAGTGATTCAGATGGTCATAGAAGACAGTGGGGAAATGCCCCGTAGCAGAGTTGTCTCTATCTAACATTAAGACTAGGAGGGCCTAATCCTAAGTTCTCATCACACAGCGATGACATGACTAGTGCGGCATGCCTTCGAAAATCTTAGGTATCGACTGACAGCTACAATTTTAGGTATCATCGGTCATCACCAGTCCCAATCATAATAAGGGCAGACTGTCATGTTCCAAGTAACCTTCAAGCACACCCAAGTATTCTGCATCATTGTGGCGAGCGTCACTTTGATCGCGTGTTCAAACAATGACAATGACAATGACAAATTTACACCGCAGCCTGAGTATCTGCCGATCGCGAACCCGACCG
>CAJXTK010000048.1 GCA_913061115.1 uncultured Haliea sp. | reverse complement strand
CACCTCTCTATTCGTCGGCAGCGTCAGATGTGTATAAGAGACAGTTCTCGCGGACTGCCCTTGAGTTCCTGCCTCGTTAAGATCGGCCTGCTCAACAAGCGCTTCTAATAAAATTTTCAGTGGTGCCCGAAAGCTATCGCCCCCAAAATCGTCCAGTCCAGTCCGCTGTTTTGCCGTTGTTATTATATACTCTAGGCCCAACGGGCTAGTGCTTACAGCCATTGCTTAAGTCCCTGTCATCACTAAGTTGTACTGTAGCCAGCGCCGAGAGTGCAAAGTACCCGATAGCCCCAACCCCATAGGTGGCGGTCATGAGAAATTGTGAGATTCGAAGATCTAACAATCTAGCCTCCACGGCGCATGAGGTTGGTACTGCATGGTTGAAGGCTACTGCGTTTTACCGGAGAGTCAAGGGACAGTCAGCAAAGGACAATCTCTGAGTTTTAAACGCCGACGGCCAGATTAAGTATCAAAGATCAAATTCACGGCACAAAACGGGCTTTAGGTGGACTGCAAACGGTATACTCCTGCGGCGTGTTATATCATCCACAAGCAAACAGTTTGCGGCGATGTGCCATTAACGGGGAAAGAGTCATCATCATGAATGTCAGTGAGATCAGTCGGATTATTGAAATGGCCTGGGAAGACCGGACCCCTTTTGAGGCGATTCATGCTGCATATGGACTATCAGAGCCTCAAGTGATTAAGCTCATGCGTCAAGAAATAAAACCACGCTCTTTTCAGGTTTGGCGCAAGCGTGTGGCGGGTAGACGCACCAAGCATTTGTCTCGGCGTGATTTTACGGTAGGAAAGTTCCGTTGCCCCACCCAAAAGATGCGCTAGGGGCAGTACCAAGTAAAAGACAGACAGGAGACTACTAGCATCACCGTGCATTCGCTTTTCAGCAACATGTGCATAAGCAGCTATGTTTCGTCACGAACCAAATCCCTCAGTATATTGCCGAGTCTCTGCATCGAGAACTTCCCAGGCAGCCTTGGAACTAACATGAATATGTTGTTTCAGCCGAACACCAGGGTCAGAATCGAGCAACCCTACCGGTATCCAGTGCAGCGTATAGTCAGGCAAGAACTGCGGCAGTATCGATCCGCAATCGGGACAGAACCGCCGTTTGAATCCACTTTCACATTGAAACTCCCGCACGCGCTCATCACCCTGTAGCCAAGAAAAAGCGTCTTCACCGGCCAGCGCCGCAGCACTGGATGCACCCCCAAAAGCCTTCCGGCATTTGGAACAGTGACACTTAAAGATGGCCGAGTTGAACTCTTCCACCACAAAGCGCACCGCACCACAGAGACAACCCCCTTCCGTCATTACGTTTCTCCAACCGTCATTAGATGATAAATAATTTTAACTTAACCCATATATATCATAAGCTTATAAAACTTATATAATCTAACTTTATAGACTCTGAAATCCTCCGCTGCCCATCGTCCCTGCAACACTCACCAGCTTAAAGACGGCTGGGGTGCCTGCGCCAGACCCCACCATAGAGCCAGCCCCACAAGTAGAGCGATGATCACAGCCCGCCACCAGGGCGCTGGAGCCTCAGTGCCGACCCTTCCTATAGCACTGCCACGCAACATAGCCTGCAGCAACTTTTCTTTCCGTTTCAACTGGTGATACAACACGGCGAGGACATGTAAGCACACCAATGCCAGCAAGCCATTAAAAGCCACATCGTGCACCACGCCCATGGCATCACGGAAACCGGAATCAGCCCAATAATACAATGGGCCGGAAAACAGCACGTCATCGCTATTAAACAGACCACTGGTAGCCTGCACTAGCAGCAGCGACAACAGTAACAGAACGGACCAGCCGCCCAGCGGGTTATGGCCTACACTGCTACTGCCCTGCCCTCGCAAGTAAGCGCGCACTCGAGCAGGCCCAACCATAAAATCCGTAAATCGAGAATGACGACTGCCGATGAAGCCCCAAACTATACGACTGCCAACCAATACCAGCACGGTGTAACCTGTCCACTGATGCACATCGTAGCGCTCTTGGTCTGCACTCCACCAAGCCAGCGGCAAACAACATACAATCAGCCAGTGAAAAATCCGTGTTGGCATATCCCAAAGGGGTTTTGTGCTGGTGGGCATAATATTCAAATCACCGACAGTTCTAGTAAGGGAGGATAGACAGGGTCGACATCTACGTACTGATATTGCCAGTAATTGTGAGTCAATACCGCTCGATGGCGGGCTCCGGGAAGACTGCCATCGGTACTCTCATAACCGGCATCCCCACGAAACATGACCATCACCTGCTTCCCATCATTGGCGAACACGGGGAACACTTCTGGCACTGGAGAACTGCGCTCTTCAGCAACCATCTGCGCCACACTGGTATAACGTGAAAGTCCAAGCAGTGTAAAATAAGTGGGTGGCAGCATAACCAGATTACCAGATTCATGTTCGGCTGCAGCATCACGCACACTTAGCCACCGCGAGTCATGAATTTCACCGCCGTCAATCACCACTTCAATATCTTCCGCCAGTGGCGCCGCATAAATCCACGTTGAGAAGCGCCGAGGCTCACCCACCGGCGTGGTCCAGTGACTTAACAACACCATGTCTTCAAGCCTTGGCGACAAACCTGACTCTTCATGTGCCTCCCGAGCGGCGGCAATTCGCGAGGCTTCGGCGATGCTGCCGTCCCCAGCCTCAAAGTCTTCTGGGTCCACTGAACCACCGGGAAAAACCCAAGCACCGCCCGCGAAAACTAGTGCCTTGTTGCGCTTCAATAGAAGCGTCTCAAGGCCATTGGCAGTATCCCTCAACAATACGACCGTACTTGCAGGGCGAGCTTCGATAGTCTCGGACATAAATCTCCCTTAAATGGATGTATACCAGCGCAAGACACTACTTACGCTGCGCGGCGTCCGTAATAAACGACGAGGCCATACTCAGATCAAAGCCGCACTGACTTGCCACCTTCATTGCGCCTGCCAAATCAGAATCTGCCACCCCTGCAACCCATAAATTTGCACAACGTGTACCAGAGCGGCAAAACGCCAAGACTGGGCGCGAAGGATCGTCGAATAGAGCAGTTATCGCTTCCAAATCTGGCCCCGGAAAGCTGGCTGCGGTAATCGGTATGTGATGATATTCCATACCGGCGGCCTCTGCCGCAGTCGCGATGAGCGCGCCAACGGGCTGGTGACTGTCTTCACCGTCCGGTCGGTTATTAATCAGCACCTTGTAACCCGCTGCTGCGATTTGCTCCACGTCATCCAGGCTGATCTGTGCAGACACTGCGAGATTTTCCGTTAACTTTACAATGTTCATACATCCTTCCTCTAGCGCGCACAACTACGGTCGAACGTTCATCCTCATTTCAAACTATCTTACTCGCCACGAAATAACGGCTGCCTTTTTTCCTTAAATGCCCTAGGGCCTTCTCGAGCATCTTTACTCATCATCACCACTCCAGCTTGCTCCAGCTCAAACTGAAAGGCTTCGGCCCAGGGTAAAGTATGCGTCTCCAATGCGGTTTTCTTGATTGCCTGCAACGCCAAAGGCGCCTGGCGACAAATATTTTGTGCGTAGTGCTCAGCACGAGATTGTAACTCCGTCAGCGGCACAACCTCTGAAACGAGTCCCATCGCCAGCGCTTCCTGCGCACTGATGGGCTCACCACCAAGTAAAATTTTCATTGCATGCGCCCAGGGTAACTGCCGGGCCAGTCTCACCATGGAACCCGCGCCGGGCACTACACCCACTTTCGGTTCAGGTAATGCAAATTGTGCATGCTCTGCTGCAATGCGTATGTCGGTAGCCTGCAGCAACTCTGCGCCACCCCCGAGCGCACGCCCATTTACTGCTGCTATAACGGGCTTGTACAACGGCTCTGCCTTGAGCATGATTTGGTCAACAATCATCGGATCAGACAGCAAACGTTCTTCCTGTGGCGTCTGCGGCTTTTTAGCACCCGTCCATAACGGGATGATCTGTGACAAATCCCCGCCACAGCAAAAGTCTTCCTCGCCCGCAGCGGTAAGTATCGCCACGCGAATGGCATCATCATCGCGTACTTCTTGCCAAGCGTCAGCCAACTCCACAAACATGTCACCGTTAATCATGTTCTTAGCCGCTGGGCGGTTGAGCGTAATCCAAGCCTGCTGCCCGCGCTTTTCAAATACCACACTGCTCATTACGTCTCTCCCAAAGTACGGATAACAGACCGACATCTATTCAATCTACACGCAAACCGATTGCCTCAAATACGACCTAAGCTCTAAGTCGTCTAGACTAGTGTCTAGGCAGTGCCACCGAGCGCACTGACACCGTCCCATGTCAATTTGGCTCCAACGAGTATGAGACAGAAACTCACTATCGAATAGTAAAACGTCGGCGTTGAACGTTTCACCAGATAGTATCCGAGTTTCACACCCAATGGCGCAAGCGGGACCAGCACCAGTGAATACAACAAATTTTCGCGCGTGAACTCCCCAAGGGCATAGTACGGCACCAGTTTTACAACGTTGACCACCGCAAAAAAAAGTCCCGCAGTACCCGCAAATAATAGTGGCGACAACTGCTTAGGCATGAGGTATAGGGTGAATGGCGGACCACCGGCGTGGATGCTAAAACTGGTGAAGCCCGCTAAAGCACCGAACAAGCCACCACTGACGGCGTTGTGTGTCTTGCTCGAGAATGATTCTAGCCCCATTAGGCTTTGTAGACCGAATACCAGTGCCAGAGCACCAATCAAAATGCGCATATAGTGCTCATTCATGGCTTCTGCAGACAGATAACCGATGCCAACGCCCAGTATCGCCGCGGGCAATAACAGCACTAGCGCTCGACGATCGAACACCCCCCAATAGGCTTTTACGACTAATAAGTCCATGACCACAAGAATTGGCAGGAGGATCGCTGCAGCCTGGGTCGGCGGCATCACCAGCGCCATCATCGGCACCGAAATAATCGCAAGGGCACCACCAAAGCCACCCTTGGTGACGCCATAGAGCAATACTGCCGGCACACTAACGAGGTAGAAGCCTGGATCAGTTAGCATGAACTGGCTCAGTCAACGAGAGCGAAGTCGTTACGCAAGACTTCGATGATTTCAGCCTTGGGGTTTTCGGCTAATTGCAGGCTCGCGCCCGTGATTTTCTCAGCAATGCTCACATAGATTTTCGATATTTCCATCAAAACCTCCACCGGGAGGGCGTTGTCACGCGCCAACATCTCTCGTTCAGCCATGCGATCCTTATTGAGCAGAATATCAGGGTCTGGAAAGTGCTGTAGCAACAGTTGCCGAAAATCTTCTTTGGAGTTTTCAACCACCCGACCCTCACTCAATGCTGCAGCATCCCAGATTCGCGATGAATCAGGTGTTCCAACCTCATCCATATAAATCAGTTTTTGATTGCCGCTCTTATCCTTGACATAGCCAAACTCAAATTTTGTATCGACAAAAATTTGATCCAAGCGTGCCAACTCTGCACTAATCACCTCAAACCCCTCGCGCAATAGCGTCTCATAAAGAGCAATGTCACCAACGCTATTAAACTTGAAGGCCGAAAAATTATTTTCAATATCGCTACGAGTGACATTGACATCATCGACAGCAGGCACACCTGGGATGTCATTCAAGACTCCCTTGCTGGACGGAGTGATCAATAACTCGGGCAACTTCTGATCGCGCTGCAAACCATCGGGAATAGTGATGCCGCAAAACTCTCGCTCGCCCTTGTCGTAGGAGCGCCACATGGAGCCGGTAATATATTGCCTGGCAATAGCCTCAATCATCACCGGCTTGGCCTTCTGCACGATCCAGACCAGCGGATGAGGAATCTCGAGAATATGACTGTCTGCTAAGCCCTGCTCCCGGAACAGTCGAAACCAGTGATTGGAAATGGCATTCAGTGCAGCGCCCTTTCCCGGGACTCCTCGCATGCCACCTTCTGCATGCCATATGCAATCAAAGGCAGAAATGCGATCCGATATCACCATAATAGCTAAGGGGGCATCCGGTGCGACATCGTAGCCTCGCTCAAGCACTAAACGAGCACTATCGGCGGCGGTCAGCCAGTAGACAGAACGTACTTTCCCGCTATGCACTGGCGCATCCGTGCGAATGGGGAGATCATCATTAACGGCCAATACCTTGTCGGCAAGACTCATAGTGGTTGTCCTGTATTCAGTTATTTGGGTTGGTCCAGACTGCAAGATTTTAGACACAGCGCTAAACCGGATGGAATTCTAGCAAAGGAAGAACCACTAGGCACCCCACAAATCCAAAATTGAGTGAATCCGATTATAGGTAAGGCGTGACATAAGGCAGGAATATGACGAGCCCAATAGTGGCTGCTCCGATAGCGCTCAACAAAACCGCACCCGCTGCCACATCTTTAGATTTCTTTACCAAAGGATGAAACTCGGGTGATGCAACGTCACACAGTAGTTCAAACGCAGTATTCAGTGCCTCTACTATCCACACACCCGTGATAGCCATAATTAAAAAGCACCACTGTGATGTCGACACGCCAAAAGCATACCCCGCCGTCAAAACACAAAGAGTGGCTAAGGCGTGTAACCACGCGTTGTGCTGACTGCGCATTACTTCGACAATGCCTTCTATTGCGTGCAGGGCGCTTCTTATCCTTCCGCTAATGGAAAAAGTATCCGCATTATTATTCATATCTATACCTCGATCAGGCAAAAGAGCTTGAAGTTTCCAGAATATCGTAGTGTTTGACCTGCTTACAATATCCAGTGGCTGGAGACTATAATAGCGCGCCAGACCAAGGCTGAACATCATGATGGAAAGGAACCGCTTGCATGAGTAACTCTGAACGAACTCCCTACCAGATTCTGGGCGCGGACGGCATTCGACAACTGGCCAGTATCTTCTACGACATCATGGACACTTTGCCAGAGGCTGCACCCTTGCGCGCTATGCACGCCAAGGAGCTTCAGCCTATGAAAGTCAAGTTAGCGGAGTATCTCACAGGCTGGATGGGCGGCCCTCCTCTGTATGCGAAGAAATACGATACGGTCTGCATGACCACACCACACGCGCACTACCACATAGGACCGGCCGAGCGCGACCAGTGGCTATTATGTATGGACAAGGCGCTGGAACAAACGGGGGCAAGCGAGGACCTTGTAGACATGCTGAAAGTGCCCATGTTTCGCATCGCCGACGCTATCCGTAACAAAGAGGGCCCAAGTAGCGCCGCCACCAACCCCAATATCATTGCCGCTGGCTGAAGTTGCCTGCCGTTACCGTGCCAATGCAGCACTGCCGGTGATCGCCTCGTAGGCTAGTCCAGTCACGTCTCTACCTTATATTGACTTATGACTTATGGCGTTTGGCCTTAAGTTTATTGCCTGCTATCCGAGAGTAGAAAAAAACAAACAATACTACCCAGACCGCGCCAAATACTAATAACATTTCGATTCCGTTGTCCATAATCTCGCCTCCATCAGCATCTATCCCCTGGCTGGTTGTGCCGGTCAGATCCAATCCCCATCACTACTGCTCCTTTAACACAATGGGCTGCACCAGAGGGTCACTGGAGCGGCCTTGCACGTGTAACATCCCGCGGCGAATACTGTTGGCCCAGGAACGAAAAATCAGGTCAATGGCCGGATCGTCATTATCCACCTGATTGAACGCCCATATGTCGTCGCTGGATTTTGTGTCTATTGAACGTACCATAACGGCACCACTGGCCGCATTGACAAGCGCAATGCTAACAGTGATTGCACCGCTTGGCTTCGCTCCGGCGACAACAGCGTCGCGGGTCTCATTAGGGTGGATCGCAACTACCGCCGTATTGACAATTATCTCTGCCTGCTGTTGGCCATCGACGATATTAAACGCCGATTCGAAACTGAGCCCCGCAGAGAACTCTCGGGCTATCGCTTTTTGTAAGATTTTTTCTTCTGGTTCGGTGATCAGCCAGCCCTCATCGACAGTGGCGCCTTCAGGCTGAATGACCCGCATATTGGCCAGATTTGCTGGCGCAATATAGACATTACGGAAATTCCGCACGCCTCGCTGCGCCTCGCTATTGACATAGAGCTCATCCGCGCGCGCATTCACACCCTCCAAAAAGGCAGGGTCGCCCCGCTCTGGCGCAGCAGATAATGTGGCATCGAGCTGAGTGCAAGCACCGAGAATCATAAAGAAGGCCACAAGTGCCGCTAAGCGTTTATCTAACATGGAGTTTTTCCTTACTTGAATTGTTATTGCAACCGAGTGACAAGGGCAGGCATGTCGCGCGAGTGTAGCAGTGAAGTATACCGTAAAATCTCGCGCCGGCCACTTGTTCAGTAGGCGCGGTAAAACCAGCATAAGCTATTGGGATAAAGAATCTAATCGGCTACAATCCTGCCCCCGCTTCGCTCTAGAGAAGAGTCCATGCTCACCAACAGTCAAACGCTTTCCCGCCAGTTCCAATCAGTAGTAGTAATGCTATTACTGCCGGTCATATCTTCCTCGGTTCAAAGCAACACTTTGGAAGAAAATATTCTCGTCACTGCCAGCCGGGTGGAAGAGAATGCGATGAAGCTACCACTCGCTTGGTCCACGGTAAGCAGTGAGACCCTGCAATTTATTGATCCGATTCATATCAATGAGATCATGCAACGCGTGCCAGGTGCCTGGATTAGTCGCGGCAATGGACAGGAAAGTATTATCGCGCTTCGCTCACCAGTATTAACTGGCACCGGCGGCTGTGGAGCTTTCTTTGCCGCTGCGGACGGCATCAGTCTGCGCGCACCAGGGTTTTGCAATGTAAACCAGTTGTTTGACACGAACTTCGAGCAGGCAGGCCGTATTGAAGTCATCAGAGGTCCCGCTACAGCACTGTATGGCTCCAATGCAATGCATGGCGTTATCAATGTTATCAGCGCCGCGCCGACAGAAGAAATCGACAACAGGCTAGCATTGGAAGCAGGGCCTTATGACTACTATCGTGGAAAATACCGCTACAGTAATACGCTGGGAAAACACGGGATCAGCGTCAGTGCCAACGGCACAACCGACGGCGGTTACAAGGATGATTCTGACTATGACCAACAAAAAGCCACGGTGCGCCATGATTATGCGGGCGAGCACTGGGATGTTCGTACCGTACTGGATGCAGCCAACCTGAACCAGAACACTGCGGGCTTTATTGAAGGTTATCAAGCCTACAAAGATAATGATCTAAAAAAGCGCAACCCGAACCCCAATGCTTATAGAGATGCATGGTCTGTGCGCCTATACAGCGCTGCCAGTATCGCACTGAATGACACGAACACGCTCACCGTCACGCCCTATCTGCGGGACAATGATATGGAGTTCCTGCAACATTATCTGCCCTGGCAGCCGGTGGAAGAAAATGCCCACGACAGCCTGGGACTGCGCGCGACAGTTCAGACCAATACCGACACATTACGCTGGATAAACGGCATCGACGTAGAGTACACAAACGCTAGCCTCAAGGAAACGCAGGATGAAGACTTTAGCCCCAACCAACCTGCGGGCGTGCACTATGACTATCAAGTGAGTGCGACGGGCGGCGCAATCTACAGCCAACTGCGCACGCAAAGCGATTCACCTTGGGAGATCGACGGTGGGGTGCGGCTCGAATACACCCACTACGACTACAACAACAAAACCGCCGATGGTGCTCCCTGTGGACCCACAGCGACCGCCTGTCGCTTCTACCGGCCGTCAGACCGAGAGGACAGCTTTACCGACTGGTCACTAAACGCTGGGGTCAGCTACAGCCTAACGGAAAATCACATCGCTTACCTGCGACTGGCACGTGGCTTTCGTGCGCCGCAGGCGACAGAACTCTACCGACTTCAGGGAGGCCAAGAAACGGCCAATTTGAACTCAGAAAAAATCGATAATATCGAACTGGGACTGCGCGGTGACTGGCTGGGTACTACGCGCTACGATGTCGCGGTGTATTACATGCACAAGGACGACGTCATCTTCCAGGACGCCAATCGATACAATGTCAGCGGCGCCAAAACCCGCCATTACGGCGCCGAATTAAGCGTAGACTATCCGATTAATGACAGCTGGTCTGTGGGCATAGATGCGAATGTCGCAAACCACACCTACGATAGCAATATTGAACTACTGGGCAGTAGCGGCAACATTCAAGGCAACGACATCGACACCGCCCCAAAAGCCTTCGGCAGTGCTCGCCTGGACTGGGATTTTTCGACACTCGCTGGACGCAGTAGTCGAGCTGAGCTTGAGTGGGTCTACATGGACTCCTACTATCTAGAGCCGCAAAACAACCATCAATACGACGGCCACTCCCTGGTGAACCTGCGTATTACCAGTGACCTGACCCCGCGATTGTCAGCAGGATTGCGCCTCACCAACTTGTTAGATGAAGACTATGCTGAAAGAGCAGACTTCGGCTTCGGGGAATATCGCTATTTTGTCGGCCAGCCGCGGGGTGCATATGTGCAAATCAGTTATCAGTTTGGCGCGACACAGGGTTAGACTTGCCCTTTTTTAACCTGCGGCGGCACGCTTAATTGATACGCACCGCTGGCCTATCGAAACGTATCAACTGAGCCACGAATAACCCCGCCGACCCTGCAGACCCCCGGTATGTATAGCCAACACCGGTGCATCCTCGTCCCAGTGACCACAGACACGTAACTGATGGATCGCAAGAAGCATCTTGCCGGTGTAAACGGGATCGAGTTCGATGCCGTGAATCGCTTCGAATGCCAACATAAACTGACGCAGTGAGAGATCGGCGCGAGCGAACCCACCGCAATGATAATCGTGCAGAATCCGCCAATGCGCGTGGTTATCGCACGGCAGCTGCGAGAGCAGATCCTGCACCCGCTGCGCCAGATCATGCGCGCCCTTGAGAGCAGAGATGCCATCGATTTCAAAGCGCTCATCTAAACCCGCCACCAGTCCTGCCATTGTTGTACCGGTACCCACTGGCACAACAATGTGGTGCGCTAACGGCGCTCTCTGGCGAATGATATCCGCAACGGCCATGCACCCTTGAGCGCCTGCGAGGGAAGCACCCCCTTCTGGAATCAATAGGCAAGGTGCGAAACGCTTTTTGAGTTGTTGCTGATAAGCAACGTCATGGCGTTGCCGGTACTCTTGTCGACTCACATAGACAATGCGCATGCCCCAGCGCCGCACATCGGCTAGCATCGCGGACTTCTCCTCACTCAGCTCACCCCGAATGATACCGACCGTTTCAACCCCTAGCTGGTAACCCGTTGCCGCTAGGGCGTGCAAGTGATTTGACCAAGCGCCTCCGAATGAAATCAGGCGTGTAATCCCTAGACGCTTTGCCTCAGAAAAATAGTGTCGCAACTTAAACGATTTATTGCCGGGAGCGGGGCCTCCTGTCTGATCTAGGCGCAACAGGGATACATGACCCAATGACACGCCAAGAACCGGCGTATTGGTCAGCTCATGTAACATCGATTCTTGAGAACCGTTTATGACAGCCCTACGTTATTTTTCGCCAATACTTGCTCGGCACGATAACTGGAACGCACAAACACGCCAGACACCACTTCAAAAAATCCTTTTTCCAGCCCCCACTGCCGGTAACGCTCAAACTCTCCGGGGCTAACATACCGAGCAATAGGATGGTGGTTGGGCGTCGGCTGCAGATACTGACCAAGCGTCAGTATATCGACCTGCGCCGCACGCAGGTCGTCCATGCATTCGAGTATTTCCGACTCAGTTTCTCCCAGACCCAGCATAAGACTGGTTTTGGTCAGCACTTTTGGACGGAACGCTTTTGCATAGGCCAGCACATCCAGCGTCTGCTGGTAGCTGGCGCGCGGATCACGCACCGGATGAGTCAGGCGATCGACCGTCTCGATATTTTGTGCAAACACAGCAATACCAGAATCAACCACCTTTTCAACGTCTGCATGCACGCCCATAAAATCTGGCGTGAGTGTCTCCACTGCAGTGTCCGGATTCACCTCCCTCACACGCCTCACGCAGGCGGCATAGTGCCCTGCTCCACCGTCTGGCAGATCATCGCGGTTGACCGAGGTCAGTACCACGTACTTTAGATTCATCAGTTGCACAGAACGCGCGGCGTTATCGGGCTCCTGCGCATCCAGCCATCCCTTGGGGTTACCGGTATTTACCGCACAGAAACGGCAGGCTCGGGTGCACACATCGCCCATCAACATGATCGTCGCCGTACCCGCACTCCAGCACTCGCTCATATTAGGGCATTTGGCCTCCTCGCAAACGGTGGCCAATTTGTGCTGGTGAACGATACCCTGGACCTTTTCAAACGTAGCGCCACCACGAACACGAATGCGCAACCAGTCAGGTTTTTTTTGACGCAGATCATCCTCACCAGAAGACTTAATACCGTCTTTAATGGCGATAATCCCCAAATCATTAACGAATTTCTCTCCGCTGCCAACCTGTACGGCCGGAATGCGGTCATTGTCGGCCATGCGCCCTAACCTTAGTGTGGAGTAAAAGTGGGGGAATTATAGCGGATCAATGCGGATCATCACAGGCGCCAGTGCAGCAATGCCTAGTGCGCCTCCGTTGCCGTGAACTTCAGTGGTTTAAAACCACCTCAAATTGCGCTATGTTGGGCTTCATCATTCGTCGTAAAAGTTGAGAAAAATGCATAAATTCACCCTGCTGATCACCCTAACCGTCTGTGCCACTTTGCTGGGGGCGTGCGCCCAGTTCGAGAGCAAACGTGGCGTTGAGGTCAACTGGCAAGACACTGTTACCAATGAACTGGTCAATGGCACGAGTACGCGCAAAGATGTTCTGACGTTGCTCGGTCCGCCATCACAGGTCATCGCGCTGGGTGGCGAAACGGCATTATATTACTTGTTCGAGCACTCCGAGGGCGAAGGGCTAATCTTGATTGTCTACAACAGCATGCGCATCAATACCCGCTATGATCGTGCTATCTTTTTCTTCGATGAGCGCGATACGCTGACCGAATTCGCGACGCGTTTATACCCCGCCGATGAAAGCTAGCACCACCCGCATACTTTACCTACTATTTGCCTACTGCTTGCTGACAGGTTGCTCCCAGTGGCGCTACGACATGGGCGTCCCGGTCTCGAGCAACAACCTTCCAGCGCAAAAAACACCACTCAATGAAGTGCTGCAGTTGCTTGGTCCGCCTCTGCGGATGTCCGCCAGCGACACCGGGTTTATTATGGCCTGGGAGCACTGGGACATCCGAGAAAATTCGATTGGCATCACTCTAGGCGCACTGGGGGCTGACTTTTTTTCAGCGGACTGGGGCGAAATGCAAGTCAAAGGCGAGTTTTTATTGATGACCTTCGACCATCAGCACCTATTGACCAGTGCCACACACTCAAACTGGGACAACGACGGCGGAGGCGGCCAAGCCATTCAACCCTTTTTTAGCTTTATCTCGGTAGTAGATGTCGAAGATCTGATCGGCCCAATGCCACAGCATGATTGGGGCAGCCTCTTGTTACAGGCCGACCTGCCGTCAGCACTGAACAGTGGCTCGAATTCCGACTCCGGGCAGAAAGGACTGCAGCAGCGTGCAACCCCCAAAGCCGTTGGGCAGCAGTCCCTGGAAATGGACTAATCAACACAACATCGCACTCCCTGTATTCCCCCGGCGTCGCGCTCTTGAGCGGCCTTCGGTGTCAGAATATTTTACACTCGGGATTTTGGAACAATATAATATTCCTCTGACCTACTGGAAATTAAACTTTTTTACAATTTCGGCATAGTATATGGTTTGAGTATGGGAGCCCATC
Source organism: uncultured Haliea sp. (assembly GCA_913061115.1). Taxonomy (GTDB): domain Bacteria; phylum Pseudomonadota; class Gammaproteobacteria; order Pseudomonadales; family Halieaceae; genus Marimicrobium. Next base: position 3,585 of record CAJXTK010000048.1, on the reverse strand, counting down.
AGTCAACAGGATAAGGCCTTGGTTCAACATACGTCTTATATAGCGTTCATATGCAAATCACTTACGGTTTTTTGCGCCGTAATCCTGATGACCAGCACTATCGCACAGGCGGAACAAGTAGCGATTGCAGACCTCGCTATGAGCATCGTAGATTCGAGTGACAAACAAGAGGCAGATATCAGGTCGTCGAGTGGAAGCAACAGCCTCATACTACGGGGCGAATTAGAGGCGGTCAGTGCGATCAGTGCCGTACCTCGCCCCGCTGCGGCGTGGCTATTCGGTTAAGCTCTCCTCGCGTTATTCACGATATCGCGGCGCAGCTAGCGGCTGCCCCGATCAGAAGGCGCAATCGCGCCTTCGCGATCAAAGCAGTGACTGTTCTATTTACTGCCCGACCCACAAACGATTGATTATGGCCGACCCGCTCTCGGTCGATCCACCCGCACCGTTTCAATCTTCCCGGTTTTTCCTGCTGCAGCCAGCACCCCATCCGATGACGCAGCCGTCACAGCAAACAGGGTTTTCCCGTCCATGCCACCCAGCATACAAGCGTAACAGGGCTGACTAGTTTCCATCCGATTGATGACTTCACCTCCCTCTGCAACCAGCATCATCTCTGGACCGAGTGCATTCGCAACCCAGATCTCGTTATTATCATTAAGGCAGATACCATCGGGCGCAACATTCTCAACGGTGGCCCAGACGCGGCGATCGCTCAGTGACTTATCGGCATTGATGGTGAAAGCGGTAAGGCAACTCGCTAATGTTTCAGCCACAATAAGCGTACTTCCATCGGGCGTAATAACGCTACCATTGGGAAAATGCATACCGGCTGCGGCCAAGTAAACCGTGCCGTCAGCGTCGATGCGCACAAGGTTTGTACAAGGATGATCGCTAATGACGTCGGCACCACGCGTCCGCAGCTCTGCATCAAGATCAAAACCAAAGTTACCCACCCAAGCGCTACCGTCGGCATCGACCACCATATCGTTACATAAATGGGCTGTTAGATGGCTGATGTCAGCGTGTAATACCAAGCCCATCGGTTCCAGACGCTTGACAGCGCGCTCCTTCATCGCGACAACCAGTAAGCGCCCATCCGGCAACCAACCAAGACCTGACGGCTGGTCGTCGAGCTCCAACTCAATGCGCACATCCCCTGATTCATCCACCGATTTTACGGCATGCGCATAAAAATCGCTGAACCAGAGGCGCCCATCGTGCCAGCGCGGGCCTTCACCAAAATGCAGCCCTTCCAGTAGTATCGAAGTATCCGCCATACTATTTGCCTCCTTGTTTCGATTTCAGGTACACAGCCAACTCCCGCCACCACCGGTGTCTGTCCGATAATAGATATCGTGGCTGGCGCTGCTAAAAATACCATTAAATTTAGCGAGCACCATAGTTATACCCCGCACGCAGAGAATCCTCAACCGCCTAGCCTCTGGCTGGGTACCCTCCCTGCTCGATATACCGCATAATGCATAGGCTAATTGTGCAATGCATCCACAATATCTTTATAGGTAGTCAATCCATGCGATCATCGTTTTTGCTTGCCACTTCTGTGGTTGCTCTGCTGCCCTTTGCAGCGGCGGCCACAGCTATTCCGCCAAAGGCCACTCTAGGCACATTCGGCATCGACACCATTCAGATGGACCGAAGCATCAAGCCCGGCGATGACTTCTACCGTTACGTCAACGGAAAATGGCTCGCGACAACAACTATTCCCGCGGACAAGTCACGCTATGGTAGCTTCGACGTGTTGCGCGATAAATCGGAGACAGATCTACATGTTCTGTTAAGTGAACTTATTGAATCGCCACCCACTGACCCCACATTAAAAAAAGTCGTGGATCTTTACCTCTCTTGGATGGATGAGGCCGCGATTGAGAAGCGAGGCATCACACCGTTACAGCCCGACCTCGACCGCATCGCCGCTGCAAAAAGCAAAACGGACCTAATGAGGCTAATCGGCAGCCCAAACATGAGTGCTCCGTTTGGCTTTGGCATACAGCCGGATCCCGCTGACACCTCACGCTACAAGGTGTTCATCGGCCAAGCTGGGCTGGGCATGGGGCGCGACTACTACACCAAAAAGGGTACAGAATATGACGCATTTCGTGCCGCCTATCAGGACTACATTGCCACTATTTTGCAGCTGACTGGCGATGCCGATTCGCGCGGTAGCGCCGAAGCCGTTTTCGCGCTTGAAATGGCACTTGCGCAGGTACAATGGACACCAGCGCGGCAGCGCGATGTTCAGGCAACGTATAATCCGATGAGCCGTGACGAACTCATGCAGTTGGCCCCTAACGTCGACTGGCCTGTTGTGTTTGAGGCCTCTGGACTCGGGAATACCCAGCACGTGGTGGTTGGCGAGACTTCTGCGATTTCTAACGGTGCTGCCCTACTGGATTCAGTGCCTCTGGACACTTGGAAAAAGTATTTGACGTTCCATCGCGCCAGTGACACAGCAAGCCTGCTGCCCAAGGACTTCGACGATGCTAACTTCGATTTCAATAGCAGGACCATGCGCGGCGTTCAGAAGCAGCGGGATCGCTGGAAGCGCGGCGTGACCCTGGTCGACAACAATTTAGGCGACGGCCTCGGACAGGCTTACGTGAAAAAACACTTCCCACCAGAGCATAAGGCACAGATGGAGCAACTGGTGAATAATTTGCTGGCTGCGTTAAAAGGCCGTATCGACACGCTAGACTGGATGGATAGTGCAACACGTGTTGAAGCCCTGAAAAAGTTAGCCACCTTCGATCCACGTATCGGCTACCCATCAAAGTGGCGCGATTACTCGGGGCTGGTCGTTGAGCCAGGCACACTGTTCGAAAATGTTCAAAATGCCGACCGGTTCGAGTGGGAACGTCGGGTTAGTCGATTGAATCAGCCGGTGGATCGAGACGAATGGCATATGACGCCTCCGACGGTCAACGCATACTATTCTCCGTTAATGAATCAGATTACCTTTCCTGCCGCCATATTGCAGCCGCCCTTCTTCGACGGCAAAGCAGATCCAGCCGTTAACTATGGTGGCATTGGCGCAGTTATCGGTCATGAGATCGGCCACGGCTTTGACGACCAGGGTCGCCAGTTCGACGAGAACGGTCGCATTCGAAACTGGTGGACACCCGCTACAGTAAAGCGTTTTACCGCTGCCACGAAAGAACTGAGCGAGCAATACAGTGCGTACTGCCCCATTCCCGGAGATGACAAGACCTGTGTCAACGGCGCTCTTACCCTGGGCGAGAACATCGGCGATCTGGGGGGCATGCAGATGGCCTATACGGCCTACAGACTTTCGCTGAAGGGACGCGAAGCGCCTGTGATTGACGGCTTCACCGGCGACCAGCGCTTCTTTATGGCTTGGGCTCAGGTCTGGCGGGGAAAGTCTCGTGATGACGCACTGCTTAATCTGCTGCTCACTAATCCACATGCTCCAGAAATGGTGCGTGGTCAAAATCCCCAGCGAAATATTGACGAATGGTATGAGGCGTTTGGCGTCACAAAAGATGACGCTATGTATTTACCTGTCTCTTATACACATCTCCGAGCCCACGAGACTAGGCATGATCT
>CAJXTK010000047.1 GCA_913061115.1 uncultured Haliea sp. | reverse complement strand
TCTACACCTCTCTATTCGTCGGCAGCGTCAGATGTGTATAAGAGACAGGTTTTGAAGGGTGCCTCTGGAATATCCTCAAAGAAAGAGAATATCTTAATCAACTCGTCGCGCACTTCCGGCGATTCCGGCAGGGGCGCAATGGAGAAGCCGCAGTTGCCCATAATGACGGTGGTAGCGCCAAATCCGGCCAGGGGTTTGAGTTCTGGTTCCCACCACATGGTGCCGTCAAAGTGCGTATGACACTCGATAAAGCCCGGCGCTACAATACAGCCGGTTGCGTCCTGAATCTGCTCTTCGTCACGCGCTTCGATGTTGGCTGCTATGTCGGTGATAACGCCACCTTCCACGCGGATATCTGCCCTATATCCGGCCGCGCCCGTTCCGTCAATCAACATACCGCCGCGTATTAGGCAACTGTTCATATTTGTACTCCATGTGTTATCGAAAACGATAAGAAAATATCCACTATTGGACTTTCTTGATATAGTAGAGGAGTAGTTAGGCAATATATTGGAGTTTCTGCTCATTTACTTGGACTTTATCATCACATGCATGATTATCAGTCTGTAACTTCGGAGGGCGTTGCAAAAGTATTGTTTGCCCTGATCAAGGGTGCAAACCTTGATGCTGCTGATAGAAATCAAGCGGCAGCCTATTTTGCTCAAACGGGCGCGCCGGTCGATTACCGCTCCTTTCAACGCTTCACTGATGCCCTGATTCTCAGCCTCCCACAGCAACATGAGTTGTTGCAGCTAGTGCCCCAGTGGCAGTCCATTTTTAACCGTTCGGAGGTGAGCAATGAGATGGCAGAAGAATTTATTCGCCAATATCTAGTGGCGCTGGACAATAAGTTGTTTGTTAAGCTGCCGCTATTTGTGGGTCGCTTTGCTGGACAGGACAGCCACGCTATCAACTTTGCCGGTTTTGGCAATACCCAGGTCGACAGCTGGCTTCTGGTGTTCACGATTTCGGGAAAGGGCCACTTGAAGGCGGGCTTGCGTGATTACGAGCTGACCCCGGACAACATTGCACTGGTAGCGCCCGGCACCTTAACGGACTTCTCGGGCTCCGAGCATTCAAGCTGGAACTTCTATTGGGTGGTTTTCCAGTGCGCGGATAATTGGCGTCCCTACCTCCAGTGGCCGCAGTCAGGTCCAGGGGTGTGTCAATTAGAGGGGGCCAGCGAAAGTTTTGCGCCCGTCGAGCGTAACCTTAGCCAGCTCTATAACAACTATGTTGAGAGTGGCCCGTTAAAGATGGAGTTGGACCACAATTTACTGGAACAGCTACTCCTGCGCTGTGCGGCCTGCCTACCGCGCGAAAGTAACAGAAAGATGGACCCAAGAGTCCATGTCGCTCGCGCCTATATTGATGAGCACTACACCGCCGATATTGTTTTGGCAGACGTAGCTGCCGCCAGCAATATCTCCAGTTCTCGCCTGTCAGGCCTGTTCAAGAAAGAAACCGGATCCAGCGTCATGGCGTATCGCAACGAACTTAGACTGGTGAAGGCTGCGCAGCTGTTACTGCACAGTAACCTGCGTATCGCAGATATTGGCGATCGCGTGGGCTATTCTGAGCAGGCGTTTTTTTCGCGCATTTTTCGCAAGCATTTGGGCATGAGCCCGCGACAGTATCGGACCCATATACCGGCACAGACTGCGCAATTAAACCCGCACAGTTGATTAGGCAGTGGCCCAGCCCACAATAAAACCGAGGACTTTTGATGAGTAATGATGTTGCAGAAACAACCCGCAAGCACCTGCGGCCCGCAGAACAGCCCATTGTCGAAAGTGATGAGTTTATCGAGCGGGCACTGCAGCATGCCGGTATTCCAGCACTGATGATGTCGATGATACATATGAGTGGTGACACCGCTCTGCTCGACGGTCCGATCTATCCCAATACGGCAATTCTAGGAGAAATTCAGGGTTTTTTGCCACAGGAGCAACAGGATCAGGTGCGCCGTCAGGCACTCGAGGTGATTAAGCAATTTCGGGATAACCAGTGTCAGCTGCCGGCACTACCGGACCCTGCAACGATCTGTCGTATGATGAGCTTTATGGTCGGGGAAGATGTGCCCGAAGACTATGTGCCAATGATGCAGGAGGAGATGAACCTGAGCGGCGAAGACAGCCGCGCTTTGCACTGGGGCGGAAGCGTAACCGATAGCCAGAAGCAACACTTCCCCGTCGTGATTATCGGCGCGGGTGTCGGGGGCGTGCTGGCGGGTATTCGATTGCGAGAGGCTGGCATTCCGTTTGTCATCGTGGAAAAAAATTCAGATGTCGGCGGCACGTGGCACGAGAACACATACCCGGGCGCCAGGGTAGATACCCCCAACTACTTTTACTGTTATTCCTTTGAGCCCAATCACGATTGGAGCCAGTACTATTCACAGCAACCAGAATTGCAGACTTATCTGAGGCGCTGCTGCGACGAGTATGGGGTCGACGGTCATCTGCAACTCAACACTACAGTGACCGATGTTGTTTTTGCCGAAGAGGAAGAGGTATGGCGCGTCCACCTTTGCCGCAAGGATGGCTCTACAGAAGTTCTTGAAGCGCGCGCAGTTATCAGTGCAGTCGGGCAGTTGAATCAACCGAAAATACCGGATTTTCCAGGCCGAAAAATTTTTAAAGGCCCGCAATTTCATTCTGCTCGTTATGAGCATCAGCACGATCTGCGTGGTAAGCGGGTGGCGGTAATTGGCAGTGGGGCCAGTGCTTTTCAGTTGGTGCCCGCGATTGCTGAGCAGGTCGCGCAAATCAAAGTATTTCAGCGTTCGCCGGTCTGGATGTTCCCTAACCCGCAATACCACAGTGCGGTACCGGAGGAGGTGAAGTGGCTACTAAAGCACATTCCCTACTATGCACGGTGGTACCGATTCTTGTTGTTCTGGCCCGGTAGCGATGGCCTATTGCCCTCTCTGGTGACCGACCCCGACTGGCCACACCAAGATCGATCAGTGTGCGAACTCAATGATTTTGCTCGCCAGCATATGACCGCCTGGATCGAAAGCCAGCTTCCGGAGAAATCGCCGCTGCGCGAAAAGGTCGTGCCAGACTACCCGCCTTTCGTCAAACGGATGTTGCAAGACAATGGCAGTTGGCTGCGAGCGTTGCAGCAGGATAACGCGGACCTAATTACGGATGCCATAACGCGGATTGAGGAACAGGGTATCGTCTGCGGCGACACTCTGCACGAGGTCGACGTTATCATTTATGCTACCGGTTTTGATAATCACCGCTGGCTCTACCCGATCAATATTGTGGGGCGCGAGGGCAAGGTGCTGGCGAACGAATGGGGCGATGACCCTCAGGCCAATCTCGGTATCACGGTGCCAGGATATCCAAACCTATTTTGTATTTACGGGCCGGCGACTAATCTTGCGCATGCCGGTAGTTTGGTCTTTAACTCTGAATGCCAGGTGCGTTACATTCTGGGTTGTATCGGGGCGATTCTCGAGAATGACTGTCAGCTAATGGAATGCACCGAAGAAGCGAATGCTGAGTATAACGAGCGCTTACAGGAATGGGTTAAACAGTTGGTGTGGGCCAATGAGAGCACTAACAATTGGTACAAAAACAGTAAAGGGAAGGTCACGGCCAATCTTCCCTGGCGTTTGGTTGACTATTGGCAGTGGACTCGCGAACCGGACCTTAGCCAATACAATCTCTCTTAGCCGGCCAGCCTCTGAACTCAGTCCAGATGTCGTTGAGCAGCGCTCAAGCCCGCCAATCTGCCGAAGAAAGTCGCATCGCCGATACTCATGCCGCTGGCATAGCCCTCTGCGCATCGCGGCAGTCCAGCGCTGTTTCGTCCCGCGGCATACAGTCCAGGAACACACTGTTTCTCAGCTGTGATCACTTCCCCTGTAGGTAGAGTATCCAGTCCCCCGAACGTCATTGTGGCAAAAATCGCGCCATTGCCAACCGTTAGGTCGAAGGCCGCGTAGGGGGGCTGGTCAAGAGGAGTGAGGTACTTGGGACTTTTGTGATGGGTCGGGTCTTTGGCATTTTTAGCGCATTGGTTGTAGGCGGTAAGCGTGTTGATTAAAGCGCCCTGCGGAAGATTTAATTCTTGTTCCAGTTCTTCGATGCTTTCCCCTGTACCTGCAACCGGGTAGCCCCCCATGGGTGGCCTACTGAGGATTTCGAAGTGGCGACTGTCGATGATCAGATAGTAACGTCCTTCGGGCCTATCCAGTATCGCGCTGCCCAGACGACCATGGTACACATCTTCATTGATGAAGCGGTTGCCGGTCTCGTCCACGATAATTGATTCAACAAACTGTTTCGGTGGATAGAACGGCGTGCAGATAAAGCCCTCATCCATGTTGACTCCAACGCCACCCGCATCCAAGCCCATGCGGATACCGTCTCCTGTGTCGTTGGGGTTGCCATTGGGGTAGTTTCCCCTTGCGAGCCTAGGCGCGTAATCTGCCACCATTTCCCGGTTCATGATGAAGCCACCCGACGTAAGAACAACACCACCGCGAGCCTTAAAGTAACGTACCTGCATGTCGATGCGTGCGGCGACGCCCACGACCATTTCGCCATCCTTGATAACATTGAGCGCACGCGCATCGCAAATAATGTCTACGCCTTTCGCACGCGCGCTGCGCAACAGATTCTTCATCAGAGGAATCCCGCCATGATCACCTTTTATCTGCGGCTTATGCCCGCGCGGTGCGGGTTTGGCATGGGTATTATCAGGCCAGGCATCTTCGTTGCCGGTGATCATCAATGCTGCTTCATTCGGGGTGTTAGTGTGTTTTTCGGGATAGTACTCGGGCTTGAATACGATACCCTGGCGTGTCAACCAGTCGTAGTGCTCGAGGGTGCGATCGCAGTAAAGCCGCACTTTCTCAATGTCGGCATTAGGACCGGACGCCTGTAAGAGATATTGATACATTTCCTCAATATCGTCGTCGAAGCCACAGGCCTTCTGTGTTGGTGTTCCACCTCCCATATAGATAAGGCCTCCAGCCAAGGCTGTCGACCCGCCAGCCTCACTCGCGGCTTCCAATACGATGACTTTCGCACCCGCATCGGCTGCGTCGATGGCGGCGCTAATACCTGCGCCGCCACCGCCCACGATCAGTACGTCAGTTTCGGTATGCCAATGTTTCACCTCGGCGCTATCAATGGTGGTTGCCTGAGAAGGAGCGTCGTTCATAATAATATTGCCCTTAGTATTGGGAGTGTGTGCGGCTGTTGTATTTATGTGAGGTCCGGCCGATCGTGTTCCAGAGTGTCATCATAGGCATGATGGCGGCGCTGCTAATCGTTGAAGCGCGATCACGTCTGCATAATAATCCATTGGGCCGGCGCCTTCGATGGAACGAGTGACCCTGTGAGGGAGTAGTTGTCTTAGCCATAAATTCAACACCCCCTATTGTAACGTATCAATTCTCATTGCGTACAAAGCACCTCGGCCGCTTACTTACACAACTCGTTTCGGGCCCATAATCCAGATGGCCGGTGTAAGCAATATCCTTGACTTAATCTCCATGTTACCAAAACACTATCCTTTGATGCCATCGCCAGTGGCATTGACCGCCCTACAGGTATTTTACCTCTCCCGAAAAAAGGTAGTATGATCTTCAGGTCATTGAATTGAGAAACGACCTAAAGCTGTGGTCTGTTACAAAGGACTGATGTTATGAGAATTACGGGTGGTTGTTACTGCAAAAAAATTCGCTATGAAGCTGAGGGTGAGCCTTTAATGCGTGGTCTTTGTCACTGCCGGGAGTGTCAGTATATTTCTGGTGGCGGTGCTAATGTGGCTCTGGCGATGCCGATGAGTGGTTTTCGTTATACTTCGGAAGCGCCGAAGGACTTTGAGCGCAGTGACCTAGAGGCGCCGGTAAAACGGCAATTTTGTCCCGACTGCGGTACCTCACTAGCCAGTATGCCGCCGAGCTTGCCAGACATGGTGATCTTAAAGGTGGGTACTATGGATGATCCCACGCAATACGGCGCGCCGGATATGGCGTTCTATTGTATCGAGAAGCAGAGCTTTCATTGCCTACCAGAAGAGTTACCCAAGTTTGATCGTTTCCCAAGCTGACCGGCGCCCTGCACCGTGACGCATGTCATTACTACAGACTGGGCTGGGCCGAAGGTTGCGATTCTCACCTTCAGCGATCCTGAGCGCGCCAACCAGATTTGTTGGGCGGCAATTGATGAGCTCGCCGAACAGCTAAGGCATTGTCGCGAGTCAGGCGCAAGAGTACTTATCTTGGCATCCAGCCTAGAAGGACACTGGCTGCAACACGCCTGGTTGCAAGATTTATTGAATGGCATTGACGGGCTTGAGCAAACGGGCTCCGGTGCCGGCTGGTTCACTGCGCTGAATGAGCTGTGCCATGAGGGCATCATTAGTATTGCCGCCATTTCTGGTGATTGCTCTGGTGGTGGCGCTGAATTGGGCTGGGCGTGTGATCTGAGAATTGCGGAACAACAGTCTCAGTTCGCTCAACCGGAAATCAATATGGGGTTGACGACGGGTATCGGCGGCAGTAGTCGTCTGGCGCAGTTGGCGGGCCGCGCAACCGCAGCAGAGATGGTGCTGACAGGAAGGTCGATGTCTGCGCAGCGGCTATGCGATCTGGGGGCAGTCAACTCGGTGGTGCAGACTGGGCAGGCTGTGGCCGCGTCTTTAGAGCTGGCGATGACACTGGCAGAAAAATCACCCACTGCGGTAGCAGGCCTTAAGCGAATTTTGGCAGCGAGTGACGATTCGACTTTAACCGAGGCCATGGGCTATGAGCAGGAAGTTTTTCAGTCTGTTATCGCGACAAAGCAGGCCAGAGAAGGCATGCAAAACCGACAGTCAGCGTATGACAGCGGCGCGGGTCTAGCCAGTATCAGCGATAAAGACGATTAGCGCCTTCGATTAGTGGCAAGCCAGCGCTTACGGTGTAATAATTTCTAACATCACAAATAAGAGAGGCACTGATAGATGCAGACCAAAGAGGGCGACCAGACCGGTGGAAATAATACGACGCAGGCGTTAAACGGTGCTGACTTTGACCCTGATGTGATGCGAGACAAGTATCGTCGCGAACGCGATAAGCGTTTGCGCGAGCAGGGCAACGATCAGTACATTGATATTTCGGGCGCCTACAAACACTTTTTAGAAGACCCCTACTCGGGGCCCATTGTTGACCGAGAGCCTCTAACCGACCAGGTTGAGGTGTTAATTGTCGGCGGCGGTTTTGGCGGCCTGCTGGCGGGCGCCCGCCTGCGACAAGCAGGTGTAGAAGATATTCGCATCATCGACCCAGCCGCCGACTTTGGCGGAACGTGGTATTGGAATCGTTACCCTGGAATCGCCTGTGATATTGAGTCCTACACGTATTTGCCGCTACTGGAAGAATTGGGCTACGTCCCGCAAGAGAAGTATGCTTTCGGCACCGAGATTCTGGCTCACAGCCAAGCTATTGCCCAAAAATTCGACCTGTATCGCGACGCCTGTTTTCAAACGCGGGTTGAAACACTGCGCTGGGATGAGAGCGAGTCCTGTTGGATTGTTTCGACGAATCGCAAGGACTGTATGAAGGCACGCTACTTGTGTCTGGCCACCGGCCCCTTGAATCGTCCGAAACTTCCTGGTCTTCCGGGCATTGAAAGTTTTCAGGGACATTCATTTCATGCCAGTCGGTGGGACTATCAATATACTGGCGGCGATGCGACGGGCGGTCTTGCCGATCTGGCGGATAAGCGTGTCGGCATCATTGGCACCGGTGCCACATCGGTCCAGTGTGTGCCGATGTTGGGAGAGTCGGCCAAGCAACTGTATGTTTTTCAGCGCACGCCCTCTTCGATCGATGTTAAGAATAGCCCTCCCACTGATCCCCAGTGGGCACAGAGTCTTCAGCCCGGCTGGCAACAACACCGCATGGATAATTTCAATGCACTGGTCTCCGGTGTGCCCCAGTCAGAAGATCTGGTGGGTGATGGCTGGACCGACCTCATTGGGAAATTGCTGTTTGCGATGGAGCAGAATCCGACGGGAGATCTGTCCCCTGCCGGTATCGAGCGAGCGGTGGAGCTGGCCGATTTTGAGAAGATGGAAGAAATCCGCGCCAGGGTAGACTCCATTGTGAAAGATCCGCAAACGGCAGAAGCCCTAAAGCCTTATTATCGCCAGTTCTGCAAGCGGCCCTGCTTCCATAACGAGTATCTTGAAACATTTAATCGTCCCAGTGTGACGCTGGTGGATACTCAGGGCAGAGGCGTCGACCGGATCACGGCAAAAGGTGTCGAGGTTCAAGGCCAGGAATATGAATTGGATTGCCTCATCTACGCCACCGGTTTTGAGGTGGGTACGGACTATTCGCATCGCGCTGATATCCAGTTGATGGGGCGTGATGGCACCAGCCTTACGGAGGCTTGGGCGGGCGGTGTGCGCAGCCTTCACGGTATGCACGTCAATGGATTCCCTAACTGCTTCATTATGAGTAATTCACAGGCGGGATTTACTGCGAGCTACCCGCACCTGCTCGACGAACAGGCAAAACACCTTACATATATTATTAAAGCGGCTTCTGACAAGGGGTGCGTTGAGGTCGAGGTGACGGAACAGAGTGAGACGAGGTGGGTTCAGCACTGCATAGACAAGGCACGTGATGCCGGCGATTTTCTTGAAAACTGCACCCCAGGCTACTACAACAATGAGGGTAGGGCGGGTGACCGAAACGCGCAAGACGGTTTTTATGGTGGGGGCTCAGTAGAGTTCTTTCGTCTCCTTCAGGAGTGGCGCGATGAAGGCGGCCTCGAGGGTCTGGAGCTGAAGCCGTCTGAATCGTAGGATTTAGGGCCACATACTGTTAACCCTTAGCAGTAGTGTGATTCTTCGTGGTCGACAGATTGATGTCAGGAGCCCCGTCGAACTCTAGCGTGCTCATAAGGAATAACGCTCGTTACAGATATCCTGCTTGCGTTTGTCATGTTGAACGGATCCCACAATATACCAATGGCTGCTCTCGTCAGCTATTGCGTGCGTTATACAGTGACGATAATCTTTATCCGGAAAAGCGATGACCATGACTAAAACAGCCGATACCTTAAGGGAGTGCGCACAACAATGAAGTTTGTTCTTTCCACCTCGTTCAGCAGTGTGACACACCTGACACAACTGGCGCCTGTTGCGGACACTCACGGATGGCATGCAATGTCCTTTTCGGACCATGTGGTGAATCCCAAGACGATTGATACGCCGTATCCTTATACCGACGATGGAAGCCGTCGTTGGCCACCGTTTACCGACTGGCCTGATCCTTGGGTCATGATTGGTGCGCTTGCCGCTATCACTACAAAGCTGCGTTTTACCAACAATATTTTTGTGCTGCCTATGCGTAACCCCTTTCTTGTTGCAAAGGCGATCAGCACTGCCGCAATCATTTCCAATAATCGAGTCACCGCGGCCATTGGAGTGGGTTGGTCCGGCGACGAGTTTGCGCTGATGGATGCTGATTTTAAGACTCGAGGTAAGCGTACGGACGAAATGTTAGAAATTCTGCGCCTGCTCTGGAGCGGTGAGTATGTGGAGTATCACGGACAGTACTATCAATTTGATGCGCTGGAGATGAATCCCGCGCCGACTGAATATGTACCAATCTGGATAGGTGGTATTTCAGCACCTGCGATGCGCCGCGCTGCTCGGCTCGGTGACGGTTGGGTGACAGATTTGCAGACCAGTGATGACATCATCGAGTCCATTGACAGGATTAAAGTTTGGCGCGCAGAATATGGACGTGAGCATCTGCCCTTTGAAATTATGGCAACCCCATCAGATGCTTGGGATTACGATGGATACAAGCGTTTGGAAGACGCCGGCGTCACGCATATTTTAACCATGCCGTGGCCGTTCTATCATGGGGACACGGACGAGGTGGATAAGAAAATTGACAGCGTGAAGCGTTACTCCGACGATATTATCAGCCAGTTTTCCTGAGCCTTTAGGCCGTCGGTGCAATAGTCAGCAGGGTTAAAACTATGCGGCCTGTGGCTGATCCTCGGTGAGTTTCCAGGATTCCAGAAGTAGCCTGGTGTCGCGGTCCCAGGGATGGAAGCCGTCCTGATAGTACTCTTTGTAGGCTGGCCATACCCGGCGCAGTATCCCCTCTTTGGAAAACAGAAATTTCCAGCCCTGTGACCACAGTCGTGGGCTCCACAGTTTTTTATCCTTTCGAAGCATGTGTGTCAGTCCCGCCATCACATCCACCATCAGGAAAAGGGTCGACTGGCGCATGGCCCGCTTGCGCATTTTCTCGGTGCCGCCTACCGCTTTGTAGACATCGAAAGCCACTGACTTATGCTCCATTTCTTCGGCTGCATGCCACTGCCATAGCGCTTGCATGGCACTGTCCGTATTGCCAATCATGGGGTCATCCTCGCTGAGAGCGGTTTCGGCGAGGATAGCCGTGATGTGTTCAAAGGCCGCGGTCGAGGCAAGGCGCTCCATGGGAGACAGGAACTTATAGGCTCGTTGAATATTTTTCTCTAGGCGTCCCTCCATGACTTGCAAATCATAGCCGCGCTGTTCGCACAGTGTTTGGTTATAACGTTGGTGTTGGCGACGGTGAAAGCCTTCCTGTCCACAAAAACCGCGAATGTCTTCGTTCAGTTTGGGGTCATCGATCTGGTCGGCATAATAACGCACACTGTCGATAAAGAACTTCTCGCCCAACGGAAAGGTGATCGACATCGCGTTGAACCAGGCGGTCTTGAACGGGTGATTATCATACCAGTCGTGCTTCAGAGACTGGCCGATATCGTATTCCCTATTGCGAGGGTGTATCGGTACATTACGGGGTGTATGAGACAGTGTAGACATGGTGTGTGGCTCCAATGCTGATAGCTTGCATTGAGTCTACGTCTTTTTCAGGCGATAAAAAGGTCTAATGTGGCCAGATTTAAGTGATCAGTGGTCGATGTCGGTCAGCGTCAGCCAACGCCGCCCCAGGCTCGCGGCATTTGCATGTTTAGCCGTTCAAGACCGCCGTTCACGCCGAGAATTTCACCGGTGACGTAACTCGCTGCCGGCGTGCACAGGTATAGGGCGCCCAGTGCAATATCTTCTACCTCTCCCAGGCGTGCCATCGGGGTCAGATCCACCATCATTTTCTCTATTTCCGGTGTCAGCACTGTGTTGAGTGCATCCGTTTTGGTGGAACCTACGGCGATGGCATTGACGCGCACCTTGGGTGCAAATTCCTGTGCCAATTCCTGAGTCAACAATGACAGCGCTCCCTTGGCGGTGCCATAGGCAGCAAAGCACGGTGTGGGCTTGTGGCCTGCAATGGAGGAGATGTTGAGTATGCAGCCGCCGCCAGTCGATTCGACCATCAACGGCGCACAAATACGCGACATTTCATAAGCGGTGCTCACGTTAAAGCGAAAGGCATTCTCGAAGTCACGCGCGGTGGTTTGTGACACGGGCTTGGGTGGAAAGCCGCCCGCATTGTTGACCACGATATCGATACGTCCAAATTCCTGCATCGCGCGATCCGCTAGATTTTGCAGTTGCGCAAAGTCCAGTACATCGGTTGGCACGACTAGTGCGCGCTGACCCATGGTTGCAACCTCTTTTGCCACACTTTCAAGGTCTGCCTGTGTTCGCGCACCGATCACCACATCGGCACCCGACTCCGCAAAGGCTTTTGCAATAGCGGCACCAATGCCTTTGCCGGCACCCGTGATGACAGCGACTTTTCCGTCTAGTCTGAAATTATCTAAAATTGACACGTTAAACTCCTTTGTTATTAAGGCAATGTGCAGGGGAAGGGCAGCGAGCCCGGAATATCGATAACAAAGTTGCCCTCCTCTGCGCGACGAGTGTAGTTGCGTGGCGCCTATACATCATCATATCGAACGACTCCTGCCTTTATTAATATTGAGCCTATTCTAAGACTCTTGCGCGGTTACCACATGCGCGGTGGGTATGCAGAGTTACACTCCGGTCTACTTATGCGCATAGCGCAATTACCTGAGAACGACAAACTGACCCACTATCCTTAGCGGGTTGAACTCGCGGGCTCAACCGGTCTTAAGCCTATTCGCTTGCAGTAGTAAAGTGTAGACTCTTTTAGATGATAGAATCTAGCTACGCAAGAGGAATGAGTATGAAGCGCAGAGATTTTCTCGGATATACCGGACTAGGCGCATTAGGCGTTGCTGCATCGTCAGTCTTGGGTGGTTGCAGTGAAGAAGAGCCGTCAGTCAAGTTTTGGCAGCAAGGTAACTTCAGGCCGGTATCGGAAGAGGTCACCGAAACAAATCTCAAAATTGAGGGCAACATTCCCCCTGAACTCAGCGGCCTGTATGTGCGCAATGGCACTAATTCCTCCAACGGCATCAGCGATCACTTTTTTGGTGGTGATGGCATGATGCACGGCGTGCGTCTGGAGGGTGGGGAGGCTAAGTGGTACCGCAATCGCTACGTCAATACGCCCGTCTATCGAAAAGAGACTGGCGGCTTCGGTACGCCTAAACCGGAGGACACCACCAGCGCCGTTTCAATGCTCTATCACGGCGGAGAGCTGATGTCCCTGGGTGAGTTTGGCTACCCCTATCTGGTAAATCCCGATGACCTATCGACCAAGGGCGCCTTCAACTACGACGGTAAATTGCCGGGCAACATGACCGCACATCCGAGGATTGACCCAGTGACGGGTGAGTTGCTGTTCTTTGGTTATAACGTTGTGCAGCCGTATTTAACGTATATGCGCGCTGATGCGGCGGGCAATATGTTACAAGTCGAGCCGATCGAGATGACGGGTCCTAGTATGGTTCACGATTTCGCTGTGACCGATAACTATGTCGTGTTTATGGAAATGCCGGTCAGGTTTTCCTGGACGATGGCGATCTCTGGCAGCGGTCTGCCCTTTAAATGGGATGACGATGCTCCTAGCCGATTTGGCGTTATGCCGCGCAATGGCACCAATGCGGATGTTAAATGGTTCGATGTTCCTACCTGTTTTATTTTTCATATTATGAACTCCTACGAGCAAGGTGATGATGTGATTGTCGATGCCGCTCGTTACGACAATCTCTGGGTGAAAAATTCGCACGACTTTTTCCATCCTGCACATCTCTCGCGTTTCTCGATGAATATGAAGACAGGTAAGGCATCCGTGCAGCGTATTCATGACCATGCGATGGAATTTCCCACGGTAAACCGCAATTACTGGACCAAGGATTACCGTTACGGCTATAGCTTGGTGGTTGATGAGAAAAATGATACGCCGGAGCGGATAGGGCAATCCGAAGGCGGTATTCGCAAATATGACCTCAAGACCGGTGCAGATGACAGTTATTTGCCGGGCCCTTCGTTGACGCCGGCTGAAGCCATCTTTATTCCTGCGCGCGAATCAGGCGGCTTAGAGGATGAAGGTTATCTGGCCAGTTACGTGTACGACAAAAACGCACAAACCAGTGCATTTTGTTTGTTTGACGCCACCAAAGTCTCAGCCGGACCCATTGCCAAAGTGCAACTGCCGGTGCGTGTTCCCGTAGGGTTTCATGGCCTATGGGTGCCTGATTCGGTGGTGAGTTGATCGGCGCAGGGGCCATAAGGTTGATGCGCCCGTTGGTGGCGCACAGCAACGTACTGTGAATAAAGTTGCGGTAGTCACAGGTGGTGCCAGACGGATTGGGCGTGCAATAGCGATACACCTGCATGAGTTGGGCTTCGATATTGCGTTGCATTATTGCAACTCCGTTGACAGTGCGAATGTGCTTGCCGATGAACTGATTAGTGCTCGTATCAACTCATGCCAATTATTTCAGGCAGACCTTCGCGACCAGGAGCAACTTTGTACTTTCACAGAAGCACTTTGTGACCGATATTCTTCGATTGATTTACTGGTGAATAACGCCTCTGGCTTCATGCCAACCCCTATCGAAGACTGCACAACGAAGCAATTTGATGACCTGTTAGAGGCCAACCTGCGAGGACCCTATTTCCTGATTCAGGGCCTGTTGCCAGCGATGCAATCTGGCGGTGCAAGTATCATCAATCTAACAGACGTGAACATTCATCGCCCACTGCGCCACTATAGTGCCTACACCGCGGCCAAAGCTGGCATGGCATCGCTCACACGCAGCCTCGCGGTAGAACTGGCGCCGAGCATTCGTGTCAATGGGATAGCGCCAGGTGCCATATTATGGCCAGAAGAAAATGACACGTATGACGCGTCCATGCGAGATAAGGCGATAGAACACACGCCGCTAAAACGGTTGGGGGAGCCACTGGATATCGCGCGCACGGTAGGATTTCTTGCGTGTGACGCGCCGTTTATTACGGGTCAAGTGGTTGTGGTCGACGGGGGCTGGAGCCTGGTTGGCTAGGAGTAGGGCACCAAACGGCACCCGAATCACGCTAGCCTGCCGTGCACTCTACTCTCCTAGGAGTTTTTGCTAGTTAGTCCACCAGTATGGTTACGCTGTCCTCAACACCAATCGGATGGTGGTCAGTCGCTCTGAGGCTAATCCGGAGGATGTGAGTGCCGGGCGCAATGTTTGCGGGCAGAACAAACTCCAGAGAGTCTGAAAATGCCGTGATATGCTCCGCAGCGTCATCATTTGTGTCCAAGTAGAGATGGTAATGTCCAATGCGCACATCATCATGACCTGAGTCTGATTCGCCAGCATGCATTAATGAGTCTTCACCAGTATGTTCTGCGTTGGACCCGTCAGCCGGCATAGCTGAATCGGCATGTCCGTGCGCTTCCTCGGGTGGCGCCAGTTCAAAATTATCAAACATGAACTCAAGGGGAACAGTGTCACCGGGCGAAAAAGTTTCGCCTTCAGTGGGGCTGGTGATGGTGACCTCTGCCCGCACTGGAGCAGGCTGGCTCATCTGCGCGTCGTAATTTGGCAGTTTAGAACCTATGGGAATGAACATCTCATCATCGCTGGAGAAGGCACCACTGATTGCGCAGGCATCGCACCACCCATCCCCGAGGTCCGGCTCGGAATCACAGCTGGCATTATCGCCCTTGCCATTGCAAGGCGCAGCTACCTTGCCTCGTACACAGGCGGTGGGCCTGCAAGAGCGGGCATTGGGAGGCCTTTGGGAAAGTCTCACAACCAATTCGATATTGGGCGAACCGTCAGCGTTAACCCCATTATTGTAGACGGCGCAGTTCTCAACGGTTCGTTTGGCTGGGTCGGCGCTATTAAACGTTATAGGAGGCTCGTACACGACGTACGCAGGGTCGTCATAGGTATAAGATTCGTAAATAATCTCTCCGGTATCCTTGATTGTCGTAATCCAGTTTTCACCCCGTTTATGGTTATGCGTGGTGAACGCCAGCAGTCCATCGCCTTGATTGAAGACATAATCTGCACACTTGGCCTCCCTCGTAAACGGAGCCACGCCGGTGGCGATAAAAATATTACGGGTATCATTGATGCCTTTTGCTTCGAACCGACGATCCGTGGCGAAATCGAAATTGCGCCATACGGCGTGCATGCCATCTTCAGTAGACAGGTTAAAGACGTGGGAATTCCAGTAAAAGATACCGTATGCTGGATAGGGCTTATAGTAGCCTGGTTTTTCAATGCCGGTTCCCAAACCTAGAGTCGCTCCGCCATTCACGATGCCGCCAAACCCTTTGGCCTGAGGGCCGTATCCATTGCAAGCAATACTATTTTTGAGTTCGGCACGGCATTTCGAATACTCGCCACAGGAATCTAAGTCGGTGGGTTCACACGTTTGTCCCTGAACCAGGGCCGCATCTGGATGGCTACTGATGGCACCACAGGTCCACTCACCGAATTCAGGATCATGAATTTGGTCGACGCCCACCGGAGACTGATAAACTAAATTGTGGTGCGTATAGGCCGCTTGACGATTTTTTCCGCCCTTGATGTAGAAGTAATTACCGGTCTCATCCATAAACTCTGCTGGGATCTGATCGCGAAAATCCTCATAGACAGCAAAGCAGACTTCCCGCTCTGCTTCCGCCGGTGCAGAGTGCCAAGGCATGGAGGACTGCACCCCTTTGCCCGGCTCAGGCGGTTCCAAGGGTTTGATTACGGTTGCATCTGGCTCTGGGAGACAGACCCCGAGTAGCTCTTCGATATAATCTTCTTGCAAGCCCAGCGTGTCGCCGACAGAGCCGTCTTCTGGTGCGCCCTGCGATATCCATATTTGGATAGCTTCCAGCTTTGAGGCCGCAAGAGGGGTTCCGCCAGGAGGCATTTGCGCTTCAGGGTAACTACCCTGATGGGTTGCTGCGGATAGCTTCCTGAAAAGAGAGCTTTGTGAGGGCTTTTTAGGGTTCACACGAAGAAACGACGAGCCTTGCGACGGCACGTCCACTAGGTTGGCATATGCGTTGGCTTTTGTAAGGTCTAGGCCTCCCGCCTTTACGTCCACGCTGTGGCACAACGAGTTGGCGCAGGTTACCAGTGCCTCCGAGTAAATCGCGTCCCAAGTGCTGCCATAGGTTGGACAGAATTCCAGTTGTTCGTCGCTGTTAATTAAAGCGTTGAGCGAGTGGAATGTATAGGTGTTACTGCCGTGGTTCGTCTGGGTAAAAGCAATGGCGTCTCCGCGCTGGACCGCAACGGGTAATACGATGGTCGCTTTTATAACGCCGCTCTCACTGGGAATCGCTATTTCTGTTTCCCAGACAGAAGTCATACCTATCGATAATGCGAGGAATGCACTTGCGGGTTCACTCGCGGTCAATGCGCTGTGACTCAAATTCAATTCAAGTGTGGTCCCGGCTTCTAGGTCAAGCAGGCTGTCTTGGCTGAGGGAAGCGTAGTTGCAGGAATCTGAGCGTATCTCTAATACATCGTCCTCGATCACCCAGCCGATGCCGAGTTCGCAATCCACTGCGACCGGGCGACGATCAGAAAACACATCTCTGTTTTTGGAATGTGTATCCCACGCCTGTGCATTCACGAGTGGTATACGAAGAATCTCGTTACCGGGCGTGTAGGGTTTGTCACCCGACCAAGCCAGTAGCATATCGCGCTCACGCGTTGAGAGCTGCGGCGAGCCAGCAGGTGGCATTGTACCGCCCTCAATCGAAAAGTAGACTGCCGACTTGAATGTGCTTGCGTTCTCAACCCCTGCCAGGGAAAGCGGTGCCACCGCGTCAGGTCTGTCGTTATGACAGCCCACACATCTACCTTGTAAGATAGGATTAATGTCGTCCTCAAAAGACAGCATTTTCTCGCCGGGGGAGGTGTCACTCTGAGTGTTTACCTCGTTTCCAGTCGCGGCCGGAGTGAAAGAACCATCACCGCCACCGCCACCGCCACAGGCATTCAAGAAGACGGCCATTAAAAAAATACGAGTTGCGATGGAAAAGACTTTCATTGGGTAAATGACCTTAGAAGTACGTTCTAGTTATATTGACTGCCGTTAGCTGGAGCACACCAGACATTGTCAGCAGCGCTTTATTGTCATACGGATTTTTGATTATTTTACAGCTGTCTCTTATACACATCTGACGCTGCCGACGAATAGAGAGGTGTA
>CAJXTK010000046.1 GCA_913061115.1 uncultured Haliea sp. | reverse complement strand
GAGATCATGCCTAGTCTCGTGGGCTCGGAGATGTGTATAAGAGACAGGATTATTATTATGCCGCTGCTGACCATCTATGCGGATATCCTAGGCATTTTGGGCGGAGGCATTGTAGCAGGCAGCTTAGGGGTTTCGCCGATCCAATACATCGTCCAAGGTGAGGCCGCGCTGTCTTTCATTGATGTCGCGGTGGGCCTCTTGAAAGCATTGGTCTTCGCTATACTAATTGCCATAGCGGGTTGTCGCGCCGGGATCAACTCCGGCCGCAGCTCCGCAGCCGTTGGCCAGGCCGCAACCAATGCTGTTGTAACTGCTCTCATTTATCTGATCGTCGCTGACGCCGCGATCAACATCATATTTCAGCAGCTAAGCATATGACAGATTCAAAGAAAGGACAGATTGAGGTCGTTGACCTCACCATGGCTTACGGCCAAACAGTGATCCAGCATGACCTTTCTTTTACCATTAATCGAGGCGATATCTTCGTCATCATGGGTGGCAGCGGCTGCGGCAAAAGTACTCTACTTAAACACATGCTTGGTTTAATAACGCCAGTTCGCGGCGACATCTTATATGGCGGTGCTAGCTTTTTTCAGTCAGATGAACACGAGCAAGGCGCCATGCGACAACGCTGGGGCATCACTTATCAGTCCGGGGGGTTGTTCAGTGCGATGACTCTGGCAGAAAACATTACTCTGCCGTTAGAACTCTATACATCTTATACCGCGGCAGAGATTTCCGATATCGTGGCCTACAAGTTAGCGCTGGTAGGTCTCGCGGGATACCAGTCGTACTATCCCTCAGAAATTAGCGGAGGCATGCAAAAAAGAGCTGCTCTGGCCCGCGCCATCGCATTGGATCCTGAAATCTTATTCTTTGATGAGCCCTCAGCAGGGCTAGATCCG
Organism: uncultured Haliea sp.; assembly: GCA_913061115.1. Classification (GTDB taxonomy): domain Bacteria; phylum Pseudomonadota; class Gammaproteobacteria; order Pseudomonadales; family Halieaceae; genus Marimicrobium. Next base: position 16,876 of record CAJXTK010000046.1, on the reverse strand, counting down.
ATTAGCTCGCGCCTCCTTGACGAATTGATTCTACAAATCAAGGAATCCATGGGCGCGACCGTGGTGATCGTGACCCACGAATTACCCAGCATTTTCGCAATCGCTAACAATTCGGTTTATCTTGATAATGTTAGCAAAACCATGATTGCCTATGGCAACCCTGCGCAGCTGCGTGATTTTAATGAAGAGCCAGTGGTGAGACAATTTCTGACACGCAGCGCCGCTGCCGACATAAAGGATACGCCATGAGTGAAAAACCGCATACCGTCGCTATTGGTGCCTTTGTTTTAGGCGCAATCCTGATTGCTGTCGCCACCGTGCTCTTATTGATGGGCTCGGGCTTTGGCACCAAAGAAACAGTGGTTATGGTATTTGATGGCTCGGTAAAGGGTCTCAGCGTCGGGGCTCCGCTCGCCCTGCGCGGAGTAAAAGTTGGAGAAGTAACTGATATTGATTTAGTTCTTGATACTGACACGGCCAGCGCAACCATGATCGTTGAGGCGAATTTTAATAAAAACAATATTCGACAAGAAGGAGACCCAGACGTTAATCTCACAGAAGAATTGATCAAAAGTGGTCTGCGTGCGCAACTGAATACGCAAAGCCTACTGACAGGCCTACTGTATATTGAACTTGATTTTCATCCGAAAACTGCGGCGCATTTGGTGAAAATTAACTCGCCTTATCTGCAGATCCCCACTATCGAAACCGATCTCGAACGCTTTACCAAAACACTACAAAATATCGATTTTTCAAAACTGAATACACAGATAGATAACATCAGCAGCAGTATCGACTCTCTGGTCAGCAGCAAAGATTTTCAGGCGCTGCCCGGCAACGCCAATAGTACATTAACATCACTGCGCGAACTGAGTGTCCAACTGCAGGAACAACTGGCCACATCTGTGCCCAAACTGGACACACTGCTGGATGAAACGTCGGTCACTGTTAGCAATGCAAACAAAGAACTGCCACAACTATCAGCGCTACTAGAAAGCAACCTAACCGCACTAAATGCCGCCATCATAACGTTTCAGCAGGGCATGACAGGTATCGATGAACTGGTATCCCCGGATTCGGCGATTCTGTACCAGTTAAATAATACGTTAGCGGAAATGGCGCGTACTGGAAGATCATTACAATCGCTGGCCAGCACATTGCAAGAACAACCCGAGTCAGTAATCATCGGCAAAAAAGGAGGCGAACAATGAGCAGAAAATTCCTGCCGCTATTATGGCTAATGGCTCTAGGCCTAACGCTCACCGGCTGCGGCAGCAGCCCGCCCAACAGCTACTACGTGCTGTCTGCCCACGAATTTCCAGCAACAAATGGCGACACACCCGCGGTAGGTGTTGGCCCCATCGTGGTGCCCGAATACTTGATACGCCAAAATCTAGTGTATAACCGCGATGCAAATACCTTGCATGTGGCCGGCTTGGACATGTGGGGTGAGCCCCTTGAAGATGGAATACAGCGTGTGCTAGCACTGAATCTCTCTGGGCTTTTACAGACGCAAAACATGCGCTTTTTTCCCTGGAACCCGAAACGCGCACCAGACTATGGCGTCAAGGTTAACCTACTGCAGCTGGATGTAAACGAGGATGAAGCCAGTCTAAAGGCAGAGTGGCTGATATATCGCCCGGCCAATGGCGAGTCTATAAAACGTCGCATCAGCCAACTCATACTGCCTCTATCTTCCGGAACATCAGAGCCGGACCAGGTCGCAGAGGCATACAGTAAGCTGCTACTGCAACTCAGCAAAATTATCGCGGCCAGCATTAGAACAGATCAAACAGAGCAGAGCAGCGCTACCTCACACTGAGCCGTAATCGTACTTTAGAAATCGTCTGCGCGCATCATGGCGTCAGAGCCACCGTCGACAAAAAACACGGAACCGCAGAGATAACTGGCCTCATCGCTGAGCATAAAACGCATCACATTGGCAATATCGACTGGCTGAGCGGTGCGGCCCACAGGAACTGAATCACCAAACTCTTTCATCACTTGGCCCAATTCAGCATCCGCGAACACGAGGTCGGTCAGGGGTGTCATTGTGATGCCTGGTGCCACTGCATTCATGCGCACTCCGGCCGCAGCATATTCCACTGCGTGGCGTCGCATCCAGATAGTCACCGCTCGTTTGGAGCCGGCATATGCTGTGTGTCCGTCACGCCCGTCGATCTCGGCGCAAGCCGCTGCTTCGTCACCCGCCAAACAAATCTGAACAAAGGAATCATCGGCCGCAACCATAGGGGCAGAGTTCGATGAGACGAATAACACGCTACCCTTTTTCTTCTCCAATAGACCGCGCAGCCCTTCAACCGTGGCCACCACAGCAAAGTAATTGACTTGCGCAATCAGAGATAACGGTTTGGCTACCGGAGGCAGGCCCGCGCAAGGAATAAATCCATCCAACCCCTCCGGTGCCAACCGCTGTACCCCATCGATGGCAACCTCACGACCTTCGGTTGTGGACAGGTCAGCGATGATATCGCCCTTTTTGATGTCTACCGAAATCACCTTGTGTCCCGCGGCCTGCAATTGCTGCCTTAATTCCGCGCCGATACCTGTGGCACCACCTGTCATTGCATATGTACGCATAGTCACTCCCGACTAGTTAGTCTCATCAATATGGTCATTAAATAGCGCCGATATTTTCAGGCAAAACCTTCATCCCACACGAGGTATAGCGGCAAAACTGCACAAGCAAATAAACGAGATTAACAGGAAACAATCTGCGCAAAGTCACGAGGCAAACATATCCTCGCTAAAAGTGTCTAGCGTGGGTCTTCTGCTTAATTCCCTGAATTCAGAGAGGACCCAAGAAATTTGCATTTTTAACTGTGCAGTAAATGCGTTAGCGAGTATTAAGGCTAACTAACGCATTCTAAGTTGGCGCCCGAGTGGGGCAGCGGCTACATCTTGTCGCTGACTTTGTCTGCCGCTTTCGTTGTTGATTCCCCTGCCGCCTGAACATCTTTACCAACACCCGCGACGGTGTTGCAGCCGCTGAGGATCGCGACAGCGGCAATCGATAGCGCAACCATTTTGTATTTGCCATAGGATTTTGCAGTATTCATTAATGTGCACCTCGAGTGTAATAGAATTACTAGGTTGGGAACCAAATTTCCCCAGCACTGTGAGTATAGTAGAGCCCTCTATCGGCTGTCTACTCTCTAGCAGGTCTACCATGGCAGACTCACTTCGCCTACTCCAGTTTCATGAGAATAGACCCTTGCCTGTATCTACCGCCGGGTAGTACTCTAGCCACCGTTTTTATAGGGAGTTAACATATGAGCTCAAAGCCCCTTGTACCTGCCATTGAGGGTTGGCATACCATGGAAGCGAAACCGCACCTTATAGGCACCCAATGCCAGGATTGTGGCACGTATTTTTTCCCCAAGCAAAGCGACTACTGTAGAAATCCGGAGTGTGAAAGTACAGATTTTTGCGAAGTCGAGCTCAGTCGGACGGGTAAAGTCTGGAGCTATACCAATGCCTGCTATAAACCTCCTGCGCCGTTTGTGGCACAGGAACCCTTTGTGCCCTACGCGATTGCTGGAGTGCAGCTCGAAACAGAGCAAATGGTGATTCTGGGTCAAGTCATTGAGGGACTCACTGTGGATGATCTAAAGGTCGGCATGCCGATGGAGCTGGTACTGCAACCACTGCACGAAACAGACGACGACATCAAAGTCACCTGGAAGTGGCAACCGCTGGCGCAATAGCCGCCTGCTGAATCTGGAGCACAATATTATGTCCAATGAAATCGCAATTCTGGGCGCCGGCATGCACCCCTGGGGTAAATGGGGTCACAACTTCGTGCAATACGGTGTGGCGGCGGCGCGCGAAGCGCTGGCAGATGCAGGCGTGCCATGGCAGGACGTCAAGTTTGTCTCTGGCGGCGCCACAATACGCTGCGGCTATCCCGGCTTTGTGGCCGGCGCCACTTTCGCACAGGCGCTGGGCTGGCAGGGGGCAGAGGTCAACACATCCTATGCAGCCTGCGCATCGGGATCCCAAGCGCTAGCGGCAGCACGCAACAAAATTTTGTCAGGCGAGTGTGAAGTCGCTCTCGTTGTAGGCGCGGACACCACTCCAAAAGGATTTCTGGCACCCGCGGGCGGTTACCGACCCGAAGATCCTGATTGGGTACGTTTCTACCTCGGCATCACCAATCCGACCTATTTTGCGCTCTATGCCCGACGCCGCATGGATCTCTACGGCGATACTCTGCAGGATTTTGCTGCGGTCAAGGTCAAGAACTCGTTAGTGGGCAGCAAAAATCCGCGGGCGCGCTATCGTAAATGCTTTACCGCCGAGGATGTCGCGGCTTCAGCCATGGTTGCCGACCCTCTGCGGCTGATGGATATTTGCGCCACCAGCGACGGCGGCGCAGCCCTGATCGTATCCAGCCTGGAATATGCACGCAAAATAGGCAAAGGGAACGCACCGCGCGTAGCGGCTATCTCTACGGTGACACCGACCTTTGCCAGCGGGGTATTAGAGATGCCCGACATCGCCACTGACTCTGCAGCGGCTGCAGGTGTGGAAGCGCATGCCTACCGTTCCACCATACCCCTTAAGGCTTACGAAGAGGCAGGTATAGGTCCGGAAGATATCAGCCTGGCCGAGGTCTACGACCTCTCCACCGCATTAGAACTGGACTGGATTGAGGATTTACAATTGGCTCCACGAGGTGAAGCCGCAGCCCTGTTGCGCGCCGGTGACACTGCGCTTGGTGGCAAAATCCCGATCAACGTCTCCGGCGGCTTAGCCTGTTTCGGCGAGGCGGTGCCGGCTCAGGCCCTGTCCCAGATCTGTGAGCTGACTTGGCAGTTACGCGGGCAGGCGGGAGACAGGCAGGTTCAAGGCGCAAAAGTCGGCATTACCGCCAATCAAGGATTGTTTGGGCACGGCAGTTCGGTGATCGTCAAGAAATAGCGCATTGGCTCAATGAGTCAGGGGTCGCGCACAGAGGCTTGCTTGAGAAACTCAATCAAATCGGCTCGCTTCTGCGGGTCCGGTACACCTGCACTCATCATTGAGGAACCCGGAAACATCGCCATAGGGTTTTCTAACCACGCAAACATCAGTTCTGGCGTCCACACAAACTGGGCCGTCTGAAACACCTCCGAGTAATAGTTAAAACCCTCCTGCTTGCCAGCAACTTTACCAAATATTCTATGCAGGCTTGGACCGTTATTGTGGCCCATGATCGCTTCAGCGTAATGGCAGGTGCGGCAGGTGCCAAACTCAAGCCTGCCCCTGTCAGCATCGCCGGCAAGCCGCAGTTCCTGTGCCGCAGCCTGAGTCGATAACATCATCAGACCATAAGAGAGCAAAACCACAGCGCATAAGTGATTCACGACAAACCTCCGTCTAGGGCGGCGACTGCTCGACCTGCCCTGCGTCCAAAAAAAGTGCAGTCACCTACCGACAGCCCGCTGGCAATATAAGGCGCAGTCGGTATACCCGCTGTATTGCGTCCAGCCGCATATAGACCGGGAATAATGTCTCCAAAACTACTCAGAACTTGCCCATCAAGGTTCGTATGCAAACCACCAAAAGTGTGTGCTGGGAAAAAAGCGTCCGCCACCGACAGGTCCCACGCTTTATAGGGCGCACCTTGCAGCGGCCGCAGGTAAGTCTTACTTTTTCGGAACATGGGATCGTCCCCATTGATCGCATGTTGGTTGTAGTAATTAACCGTCTGTTGCAACGCACCTAAAGGAAAGCCCAACTGCGCGGCGATAACGTCAATGCTGGAGCCTTCTGCGACCGGTAAAAAATTGTCCTGATGAAAGTTATACCCACTGCGCTGATCAGTGATGAGCCAGGCCTGCCCCTTTTGATGGTAAGTAATAGCGTCGCCCAACACGCCATGGTAAGACTCCTCAGAGATAAACCGCTGCCCCGAGGCATTCACCACGATACCTGACAAGACATTTTCCGGGGGGTATATCGGAGCGATTGCAAACCCCTCATGCATGCGCAATGCTGCGGCACCAACCGCAATACCCATATTGATACCATCGCCCTGATCATCCACGTTTCCCCAAGGCACAGAACACTCATAGAGCTTTGGTGCGTAAAGCTTAAGCATCTCCCGATTGTGAATAAATCCGCCACAGGCAAGCACAACGCCACGCTTGGCCTGTATGGCAAGCGACTCTCCTGCAACAGTGACGATAACGCCGGCGATCCGACCGTCGCTCTCGATCACAAGCCGGTCAGCAGAAACACTAGCGCGCAGGCTCACGCCCAGTGTATAGGCCCGGGACAGTAGAGCCTCCATCAGACGCCGACCACCATTCATGCCATCAACTCCTGGCACATGGCCGCGCAGCGCTGGCTTTGCTAATTCTCGCGCTGGCCATGCCTGCTCCGTTCCAGAAAAATACAACGATTCATCACCCATGGGGAGACCCTTCGCAAGCGTCAACTTCTCGGAATAAGGGATACCCTGCGCTACCAGCCAATCGAAATGCGCAGGGCTTTCCTCGCAGTACAAAGCAATTTTATCCAGCGGGGGATTAGCGTCCCCCGCTAAAGCAACAAAACGGTACATTTCTTCAACACTGTCATCGACTTTGAGCGCTTTTTGTAAGGCTGTACCACCGCCCGCATACACTACACCGCCGGACATTGCAGACGACCCACCAAATTGCGACAGGGATTCAATGAGCATCACCTCGGCTCCCGCCTGACGCGCCTCAATAGCGGCACAAACACCCGCTGAACCCGACCCAATGACCAATACGTCGGTACTCATGTCCCATGTTTTCACAGCCGAACGCGGCAACGCAGCAGACCCCGCTGCGACGGTGGCGGCGGCAGTAGCAGCAAGCCCGGTTAACAAGCTGCGTCGGCTTATCGCTAAGTTGATAGGTCCCTTGGTCATGCCCTTTTTCTCCAGTCGGCCTTAGAGTTGCCGGATGTACTCCAACTGATCATTGATCATATAAAGGCGGTGGCGCCTACCTTTTACGTCAAGGTTAGAGTCGCTATAACCAGCATCGCCTGCGTATAAAAAACAGATGCCACCTTCAACAAAAGCAATGCGCGGCGCATAGATGATGGCATCACGTTCAGCAACTCTGCGTTGCGCCTCTGCGCAAGTTTGACAGTCGGCAATGTCAGAAAGGCTTACATAACTCGGCGGCATCAAACGTAGCGGGTGTCCCAAATCTTGCGACTCTGCCAAAGCCGCACTAGGCTCGGCCCAACGGTGACGGGCGATCTCACCTCCATCGACCTGGACTTCCTGCTCGTCGTCTAATATCGCCAGGAAAAACCAGGTCGCAAAACGTTTTTTCGCGCCTTCGGGCGTCGTCCAGTGTGACAGGTACACCAACTGATCCGCGGTGACACTCAGACCCGCCTCTTCCCTAGTCTCACGAATGGCAGCGTTTACCGCCGCCTGATACTCGTTTCTGTCGCCGGGATAATCGGCTTCGTCCACCTTGCCTCCCGGAAATACCCACATTCCACCCATGTGCTGCACCGCTTTGTTACGCTGCACCAATAGCACTTCGATACCCTCCTTGCAATCACGCATCAGAACCACTGTGGCGGCAGGATAGACTGGCTCTATAAGATCACTTGTTTCCAGCACTGATAGTGTCTCCTGTGAAAAAGTCTGCGGTCAGTGACGGCCTTAATAAACACCGTGGCTCCAGGTTAGGGGAAAAATCGACTGATTGTGTCAATGACACATGCGGGCCGTTCGCCGCTCTCGATCTCAATTGTCATACGCACAACAACCTGCACACTCCCCTTTACCTCTTCAGCACTAATGATTTCACCTCCACCCCGTATCCGACTTCCCACAGGCACCGCGGCAGGAAAACGTACTTTTTCGCAGCCGTAGTTAACCCCCATGGACGTATTGTCTACCTGCATAATCTGTGGCAAAAAAAGATTCGCCATAGACAGCGTGAGATAGCCGTGTGCGATGGTTGTACCAAAAGGACCCTCTGCCGCTTTTTCAGGGTTCACGTGAATCCACTGATGGTCTCCGGTGGCATCAGCAAACTGGTTGATGCGCTGCTGGCTTATTGTCTCCCAGCCGCTGTAACCCAGATGTTGTCCGACCGCGCCCAACAGTGCGGCCGGATTGTCAAACAATGTTGCCATAATGTGCATCTCTTTATTGTCCAAGTCACAGGTACTATACCATCCCCATCTCGCGCATCAGGCATATCTGGTTAAACCGTTTAATTACAAGTATTTCACACTCATAAATATCTGAATTATGGTTAAATAGACCCGTTCATTTTTGCAATGTCCGTACTGGCGCGTTTCAGCGTCCTCTGTCAACGGACTCTAATTGGTAGCTACACAGTGGTCTCCAGAAACAAACAAGTCTTTTTTTCGATTGTCATGCTGGCGGGTTCCGTCATGATCACAACGATACTTTATCTGAAAAGACCCGCAACGATTATTGAGGAGCCTGTCAGAACGATTGTTACGGTTGACGTGACAGAAGTTGTGAAGCAGAACCTTCGTATTCCGATTCAGGCTCAGGGCACTGTTACGCCACTGCAGGAGACATCGGTTATGTCAGAGGTTAACGGACGTATTATCGAGGTTTCTCCTTCTTTTATCGTCGGCGGGTTCGTATCCAAAGATGATGTTTTGTTGCGGATTGACCCACGAAATTACAAAACTAGCCTGTTGCGCGCCGAAGCGTCGGTCAAATCTGCACAGAGCAACCTAGCGCAAGAAACAGGCCGCGCAAAAGTTGCAGAGCAGGAATGGAAGAAAACACCAAGGGGTAAGCAACGCACTCAAGCATCAAAAGATCTCTACCTGCGCAAACCGCAGCTGGACCAAGCCCTTGCACAGATGCTGGCCGCACAGGCCGATCTCAACACTGCCAGCGATAATCTGGAGCGCACCAGTATAAGAGCGCCTTATGACGCATTAATTCGAACAAAACACAGCGAGTTAGGTCAGTTTGTCGCTGCTGGAACGCCACTAGCAGACATCTTCTCAGTGGAATATGCCCAGATACGCCTACCAATACCGCAAAACAAATTGGAGTATCTAGAATTGCCTGAACTTGGCACCATGCAAAATGGCTCGCCAGTCGACTTGTATACTGAGGTGGGCGGTCAAGTAAAACACTGGAGCGCCTACCTGCATCACACTGAAGGTGTTTTCGATGCGCGTTCGCGGGTACTTTTTAGTGTGGTGCGCATCAAAGATCCTTACGGCCTTCAATATCCACACGCCGAGCCACTGCGGATCGGCACGTTTGTCAATGCCCGCATCGAGGGCAAAGAGCTGTTCGATATCGTCCGACTACCCCGCTACGTTATCCGTGCAGGTAATAACGTGTGGGTCATCGATGAGACTGGGCTTCTGCGAACTCGCAGCGTGACGTTGCTGCGCACCGGGGGTGACTTTGTTTATGTCAGCGCCGGCCTGAATGATGGGGAACTGGTCTCACTGACAACGCTGGACAACTCATTCGAAGGCGCCCAAGTTCGCATAGAGTCACAAATACCGAGTAACATGGTGGACCAAGCGGGCAGACCCGAAAAGCAGCCGGAGCCAGAAATCATCGAGGCCACTGCTGCCGCTGAGCTTCTAACCAACGACAGCTACGGCAACTAATGTCTCAGCAGCCTAGGAAAGGGGTCATCGCCTGGTTTGCACAAAACCCGGTGGCAGCGAATCTCCTCATGTTGATCATCATGACCGTAGGTCTAGGGTCGGCTTTTAACATCCAGCGCGCGATGTTCCCCGCCTTCGATATTGAAATCATTTTTATCTCCGTAGCCTATCCCGGTTCGGCGCCGGAAGAGGTCGAGCAGGGTGTTGTCCTTAAAATCGAAGAAGCGATTAACGACATCGATGGTATAAAGCGCGTGGAGTCAGACTCGTTCGAGTCTAGTGCCTTTATGATGATTGAGCCTCAGGAGGGCATCGACCTATCCAAATTAATGGCCGACATCCAGAGCAGGGTCGACGGAATACAACACTTTCCAGAGCAAGCGGAAAAACCTGTCATCAGCCAGCCTGAGCTTCTATTCCCAGCGCTCACTCTGCAACTGTCAGGCAATATTAATGAACGCGGAATGAAGGCTCTTGCTGATCAAATCCGACGTGAGTTATTAACCTACCCTGCGATCTCTGCTGCCAGTGTGGTCGGCGCTCGGGACTATGAAATCGGCATCGAAGTTTCCGAACAACTGCTGCGCGAATACCATCTCAGTCTGGGGGACATTGCCAACATTATCGCTGCCTCGTCGCTGGACCTGCCTGCGGGTTCGGTACGAACTGATAATGGCGAAATCATGTTGCGAACTATGGGCCAAGCCTACGTGCAACAGGATTTTGAAAGTATCGTTGTAAAAACCTGGCCAGACGGTACTCGTCTGATGCTAGGAGACATAGCTACCGTTGACGATGGTTTCGTAGACTCTGCAGGTTTTGCTGCGTTCGATGGCACTTATTCATTGGGCGTTAACGCTTTCTCCATGGGCACACAGGACATTATCGAAACGGCCGATGCCGTAAAGGCCTATGCGGCACAAAAAGCCAGTGATCTGCCTGACGGGGTAAAGCTTGATATCTGGTATGACACGACCTATTACCTCAAAGGTCGGCTGGGCATGATGGTGAAAAACCTGGCAATGGGTGCGCTACTCGTGTTTATCATTCTCGCCCTGTTTTTGGAAATAAAGTTAGCATTCTGGGTCATGCTGGGAATACCCGTGTGCTTTCTCGGTGCCATGGCATTGATTAACACCACCTTTATCGGTCAATCACTCAATATGGTCAGCATATTTGGCTTCATACTGGTGCTGGGCATCGTGGTCGATGATGCCATTATTATGGGTGAAAGTGCTTACACAGAGACGGAAGAGTTCGGCCACAGCGTCACAAACGTCATCAATGGCGTCTATCGCGTATCTACCCCTGCTACATTTGGCGTCTTAACGACCATCATGGCTTTTATACCCGCGTTGTTTATAGATGGGGTGTTTGGCGCCTTTCCCGCCGCCTGTGGTTGGGTTGTCATTATGTGCCTGTGCTTTTCACTGGTCGAATCAAAGTGGATTCTGCCGGCTCATCTGGCGCACTCTAAGCCCACCACTAACCCTATCCTATTAAAGATTGACCATGTCCAAGAGGCTGTGAATAGACATTTAACCCGTTTTGTACAACGGCGCTATAAACCTTTCATGCTGCGTTGCGTCGACAACCGCTATATGACATTGGCCTTTTTTCTAATGCTGCTGGTGTTATCCGCGGGATTGATAGCAGGTGGCTCCGTGCGCACTGTATTAGCACCTGACACTCCGGGAGAATTCTTACAGGTCGAATTACGGATGTCCCCAGGCGCTCCTGAGGAGCAAACACTGCAGGCGGTCACTCAAATCGCCGATGCCTTTACAACAATAGAAGAGCAATACCGGCGCGATAGTGCTACTGATGAGCGTTTACTCGAACACATGGCGACCTATGGTTTCGAGCGCATTAACGGCCGCATTGATGTTGAGTTGACTAAAGAAGATCAGCGAACCATCTCAACCCGCGAAATCGAAGAACTCTGGCGCTCAGAAGTCGGGAAAATACACGGCGCAGAAGTGTTCTCTATCACCAGTGCAGAGGGCCCCAGCTTTGGTCCGTCCATTGCATTCGACCTAATGCATAACAACTTTGATACGCTGCAAAAGGCGTCCGATGATTTTGAAGAAGCGTTGAGACTCTACACTGGATTGTACGATATCCGTAACGGCGTTAGTGATACGTCTGATGAGTTTCATCTCGATATTTTGCCTGAGGCGGAGGCTCTGGGTATTACTCGCTTTGACTTGGGGACGCAGGTACGACACGCGTTTTATGGCGCGGAGGCCCAGCGCGTCCAACGCGGTATCGATGAGATCAAGGTGATGGTGCGTTATCCTAAAACAGACCGTGAAAACGTCAGTAGTTTGAGCAATATGTTCATCCGAACACCTACAGGGGATGAGGTACCTTTCGACACGGTAGCTGACCTGCAGGTCAAACAGGGCTTAGTGAAAGCCACACGTATCAACTACCAGCGAGCTGCGGAGCTAACCGCAGAAGTCAATAAGCGTATCGTCGAGCCGGACAAAATCATCAAGGACATCGAAAAAAATCTGATACCTGCCCTGCAGAAAAAATATCCAGGGCTAAGTTACAACATCTCGGGTGCTGCCGACGAAGAGGCTAAAATGGCCGCGAGTATGATCGTAGGCTTTTCTTTAGCGCTGTTCGGTATTTATGCGCTACTGGCGATTCCCACCAAGTCTTACTTGCAGCCTTTAATTATCATGGGTGTTATACCCTTCGGCATGATCGGTGCGATCTTCGGCCATTGGGTAATGGGATATCCGATGAGCATGATGTCGCTCATGGGTGTGATTGCGCTAAGTGGCGTGGTCGTCAACGACAGTCTCATACTAGTGGACTTCGTCAACAAGGCCGTCGCAAACGGCGCTGAGCGCTATGCCGCAGTGGTAGAGGCAGGGGCGAGACGCTTTCGGGCTATCCTATTGACCTCGCTGACGACTTTTTTTGGTCTTTTACCGATGCTAACGGAGCGCACCACCCAGGCCGAATCCATGGTGCCCATGGCCATATCTCTCGCATATGGCATCGTATTTGCGACAGTGATAACCCTGCTGCTAGTACCTTGCCTGTATATGATTCTGGAAGACCTCGCGAGCTGGCGAGCCAGCAAAAATATCGCGCATGAGACGCTGACTCAGTCCTGACAGATATCACTGTGCTAGTGCGCCAGGGAACAGGCCACGCAGCGCACATAAAGATACCCTGGATCTTGCATGGCACCCAACTCCTGGGCAGCTTCGCGCATGGGACCCAACAAACCAGATAAAGCAGAACTGGCGGCAGAACGCGTGAACATATGCAAGCTTCCGACACTGTTGGCCAGTTTCTTCAGTACCATATCCCGAGGAGACAGGGGCCTCTCCACATAGTGCACCTTGTACTTTTCCAAGCCGGCTCTGGTTGCTGCGGCAGCGATGGCATCATCGAGGCTGCCGAGGTTATCAACCAGGCCTGTCTTTAACGCGTCGGCAGCGCTCCAAACGCGACCTTCGGCTAAGGGATCAACCTCAGCGACAGTCATATCGCGACCCTGTGCGACAATCTGCACAAAACTTTTGTACGCAAACTTTACGCCACTGGTAAGGGCATCGACTAACTGCGGGTTGAGTGGCCGATCAGCCCTCATTGAACCGGCTAAGGCTGTCGTGCCTACACCGTCTGTGGATATGCCCACGCGCTGTAGCAACTCCTCAAAGGTGGGGAACGCAGCGAAGACGCCGATGCTGCCAGTAATCGTGGATGGGGTCGCCCAAATTTCATCAGCGTCGGCAGCAATATAATAACCTCCAGACGCAGCAACGGCACCCATCGACACAACAACAGGTAAACCCATACTCTTTGCATAGAGCATCTGTTCTCGAATAACCTCCGATGCAAACATGCTGCCGCCGCCACTATTAATCCGCAACACTATGGCCTTAACCCCATCGGCATCAACGGTACCGCGAATCAATTGCGCCAAAGAATCACCCCCAATGGATCCGGGCGGTTGTTTCCCGGGCATTATGGTTCCCACTGCAGTTATTACCGCAACGCGATCGCCGTCAGGAGTACCCAGTGACAGTGGACGCTTTCGCGCCACATAGCGCTCAAATACCACCGCCTCGTAGAGGCCATCGTCATCGCTAGCCCCGACCACTTCAACAAGGTAGTCGTTACCCTCACTGCGGGTGAGCAGGCGATCTACCAGCCCCGACTGAAGAGCCGTCTGTGCCGCATCCCCACCATGATTTTGCAGCATCTGCGCAAAGTTGTTTACATAGTTATCGACCGCTCCAGGCTTAAGTGTCCGTTGCGTTTCCACAATTGTCGTATACTGCCCCCATAAATTATTCAGCCATCGGCTGGTCAGTTCTTTCTGAGCGGGCGACATATCGTCACGCATGAACGGCTCCACTGCAGACTTTTGATCTCCCGCCCGGAAAACATGCACATTGACCGATATTTTTTTCAGCGCCTCTCGAAAATAGTTTTGATAACTGCTGTATCCCTCTAAAGCTACCCCCCCTAAAGGATGCGCTATAACCGTATCGGCATGACTGGCCAGCAAGTACTGATCTTGGGTGTAGTAATCACCGATCGCAACCATAGGTTTGCCGCTCTCGCGAAAATTTTGTAGCGCATCAACAATCTCTTGGGTTTTACTAATGCCGAGACGTCCCAGAGAGTCAAGCTCCATTACCAAGGAATTAATGGCTGGGTCTTCTGCTGCGTAATCAATCGCTTCTATGATATCTCTAAGCAATACCTCATGATTTTCAGGAGACGGGGCTTCCAATAGCGCCTGCAAAGGATTGATCTCTGATTTCTGGTCCACCACAGTGCCGCCTATATTCAATAGCAGGGCTGCTTTTTCTGGCAGTGGCTCGGGTGCACCGCCAATATAAACAAAATAGATAAACGCAATCATGGCGAGGAAAAGGATATTCGAGATTGCCAGTCTGATGCGCGTCAACCCCCGCCAAATCCCGGAAAAAAAACGGCGCAAAAGTGAGGGTTTACTCATATTCTAAGCTCCAGTATTTATTTAAGATTCGCTCATCGCACGCAGCTCTCTGGCGCGCCAGCGCACATACAGCATTGCAGCTGTAAACAGTATCACAACGGCAACCAGCCCAATCACGACCAACAGACTATCCGGCTGCGCGAAAATACGCTGCACCAGTATCATGAAATACCCTAGGCAAACGAAACACAGCCAGATATAGCTGCGTAAATTATCCTTAAGCATGCCCGGCAAAAAAATCAGCAAAGGCAATAATTTCAGTGTCCAGATAAACCACGGCGCCTGATACGCCCACGCATCAGCAGCCTGCTGTAAGAACAGCGTCAGCCAACTCAGCCATGTCAACCGCAACGCAAAAGAGGCACTCATCGCCGCTCTCCCGTTACCAGGCGCGCTACGCGCTGCCCTAGCGCACGACACAACCCCGCCTCAACCTCGTCCACTGCCCGCATATTGTCATTGCCCGCCCAGTGCGAAGCCCCATAAGGTGTTCCTCCTGAGGTCGTGCTCATTAAGCCCGTTTCACTGTAGGGAAGGCCCGCAACGATCATGCCGTGATGTAACAGCGGTAACAGCATGCTGAGCAAGGTCGACTCCTGCCCCCCGTGCATACTTGAGCTGGAAGTGAAAACAGCAGCCGGCTTGTCAATCATAGTGCCGCTTAACCACAGCGTTGAGGTTTGATCGATAAAATACTTCAGCGGCGCAGCCATATTACCAAACCGAGTGGGACTGCCCATAACCATTCCAGCACAGTCACGCAGATCTTCCAGTTCGCAGTAGAGCGGGCCGTCTGAGGGAATATCGTCTTCACTTTTCTCGCACGTTGCAGACACAGCTGGGACAGTGCGCAGTCGGGCAGCCACACCTGACACCCGTTCAATACCGCGTGCTATATGCTGTGCCATCGTCGCTGTGGCACCCTGCCGGGAATAGTAAAGCACCAGCACATAGGGCTCTGCACTCACTTGATAAGCTCCAGAACATTCTCAGGGGGACGACCCAGCACGGCCCGACTTCCTTTGACCACGATGGGCCGTTCAATCAGCTTCGGATATTTGGCCATGGCTGCTAGTATTTCCTCGTCATCGGAGTCCTTGTTCAAGCCGGAAGCTTTATACGCATCCTCGCCGCGTCGCACCAACTGAGCTGCTGTCAGGCCAAGTTTCTTTAATAGCGCTTTTAGTTCTCTAATGTCCGGTGGGGTGTCTAAATAGAGTACCACCTCCGGGTTTACGCTATTTTCCTTCAGCAACGCAAGAGTATTACGCGATTTGGAACAACGTGGATTATGATAAAGCGTAACTAAACTCATGGTTGATTTCCTATGACCGCGACAAAATTGCGGGCAAGTATACCAAAACATCGACAGATTTCGCCCAGACAACTTACACAATCGAGCATACTGATTCGTGCAGGCGCCCCTCGAGTCATGCAATAATGCTCATATGACATCTCGCATACTATTATTTTCCGAACTATGGGGCCGCATACGCTATTTCGCGAGTCGGTTTGTAGCGGATCGTTGCTCTGAAAATGCAGCCGCACTAACCTATATGAGCCTGTTTGCGCTGGTGCCGCTGTTAACGGTCCTCTATACAATCGCGTCGGCCATTCCAGCTTTTCAGGGCGCCGAGGACCAGATGCAAACGATCTTGTTCACACACCTGTTGCCTGAAAGCGGCTCTGATATCGAAAATTACCTCAACGGTTTCTCCCAGCAAGCGAAAAACCTTACCGGACCTGGCATTGTCTTTCTACTCGTTACGGCTATCCTGATGCTGCGCAATATTGAGCACGCGTTCAACATGATTTGGCATGCTAGGGAGAACCGTAGCGCTCTATCCAGCTTTCTGTTGTATTGGGCTGTATTGACCCTGGCACCCATCACCATTGGTCTGGCGCTGGGCATAAGCACCTACCTGTCATCCTTCGCCAACGCGCTGGAAAACCTCGACATCTTTGGGGCTAAAGCTTTCCTGTTGGAGAGCACGCCGCTATTACTGAGTACGGCAGGTTTCAGCCTGATTTACGCCGCTGTTCCCAATTGCCGGGTGCCGTTCAAGCACGCGTTGATAGGGGGGATATTCGTCGCTCTGGCATTTCACGCTGCCCGCGCGGCATTTACACAATTAGTCGTGGGTTCCAATTACACATTCATCTACGGCGCGTTCGCCGCTGTACCCTTGTTCTTATTATGGATTTATCCTGTCTCTTATACACATCTGACGCTGCCGACGAATAGAGAGGTGTAGA
>CAJXTK010000045.1 GCA_913061115.1 uncultured Haliea sp. | reverse complement strand
TCTACACCTCTCTATTCGTCGGCAGCGTCAGATGTGTATAAGAGACAGGCACATTGACGGCAAACGTTACGGCCATATTTTGCATCCGCGCACAGGTTGGCCCGTCCAGGGTCTTGTTGCTGTTAGTGTGTTAGCGGAGCAGTGCCTTGTGGCGGGCAGCTCGGCAACTATCGCCATGTTAAAGCCGGCTGGCGAGGCGCTGCATTGGCTGGATAGCTTGGGTCTGCCGTGGCTGGCGATAGACGCCGATCTCAACTGTCATGGCAGTTTAGTGGCTTCGTAGCAGTTTAGCCTGGGGTAGCCGTCCATCGGTCTCGTGCGGCCTGAGTCCGATACTCTTAATGCAATATGCGATCCGATTGCATCTCGATCTGTAAATCTTTGGTCTGATCTGAAGCCGCGGCCTCCTGCTGTTGCATATGATTGCGCAGACGTCCTACCACGCTGGTCATAACATCAATGGTCTGGCTAAGTTGATCTAATGCTATCAGGATGGCTTCTGTTTCGGACGGGTTTTTATCACTGCGTGCCATGCGATATTCCTCAGTGAAAGTTGTTGCTCAACATCTACTTTTTGTATGGCGGTCACCTGACTGCCAGAGTGACCGCCTGCGTATCTTAATCCCAGGTCAGTGCGCCGCCTGTCTGGTATTCAATGACCCGCGTCTCGAAAAAGTTTTTCTCTTTGCGCAAATCCATAATTTCAGACATCCATGGGAAAGGGTTTTGCGCGCCTGCGTACTGCTCTGGCAAACCCAGCTGTGACAGGCGTCGGTTAGCGATGAAGTGCAGGTATTCTTCCATCATCGCTGCATTCATGCCCAGCACACCGCGGGGCATGGTGTCACGGGCGTATTCAATCTCTAACTGCGTGCCTTCCAGAATCATCTGGATGGCTTCCTGTTGGAACTCAGGTGTCCACAACTGCGGATTTTCGAGCTTGATCTGATTGATCACATCGATACCAAAGTTCAGGTGCATTGACTCATCGCGTAGGATGTACTGGAACTGTTCTGCTACGCCCATCATCTTATTACGGCGGCCCATAGAGAGAATCTGGGTAAAGCCACAGTAGAAGAAAATACCCTCAGTGACGGCATAGAATCCAATCAGATTGCGCAGCAAAGTCTGATCCGTTTCTGGGGTGCCGGTGTTGAAGTTGGGGTCACTCAGCTCGTGCGTATGGCTGAGGCTCCAGGCCGCTTTTTTGGCGACAGAGGGTACTTCACGATACATGTTGAAAACTTCGGCCTCATCCATTCCTAGTGACTCAATGCAGTACTGATAGGCGTGGGTGTGGATGGCTTCCTCAAATGCCTGGCGCAGTATGTACTGGCGACACTCGGGATTGGTGATCAGCCGGTAAATCGCCAGCACTAAATTGTTTGCCACCAGAGAATCTGCGGTAGAGAAATATCCTAGATTGCGCATAACGATACGACGCTCGTCATCGGTCAGGCCTTCGGGGTTCTTCCAGGTAGCCACGTCAGCGGTCATGTTGACCTCTTGCGGCATCCAGTGATTGGCGCAACCGTCGATGTATTTCTGCCAGGCCCAATCATACTTGAATGGCACCAGCTGGTTGAGGTCGGCGCGGCAGTTGATCATGGCTTTTTCGTCTACCGAAACTCTGGCCGCGCCCATTTCAAGTTCCTCGAGGCCTGCAGCAATATCAATGTGCTCGACCGCCTCGATGGCTTTGGCCATAGGGTCTGTGCTGCTGGCTACACTTTCGAGTTTTGGCGTAGGAGCTGCGGCAGAAGCAACAGCAGGCTCTTCTGCAGACTGCTCAGGTGTGGTCGGCATGCTCAATACTGCGGAGCTAGCAGGCGTCGTTTCTTCTTTATGGTAATCTTCCCAATTTAACATTTCTTTTACTTCCTGGTCTTTTTTGTTTGATGTGGTCAATGATTTATTGTCTCTTGCCTACTGGCAAGCCTCACAGTCCGGCTCGTCTATCGAGCACGCCGCAGGGACAGGGGCAGGCCCGCCTGCAAATTCACTGGACACTGAATTGAGTGTGCCAGTATCGATGGTGGACTTCTCTGTGCCGGACGCTGCCAACGAACGTAAATAATATGTCGTTTTCAAGCCACTGAACCAAGCCATACGGTAAGTGACATCCAGCTTCTTACCATTGGCATTATTGATGTACAGATTCAGTGATTGAGCTTGGTCTATCCATTTCTGGCGGCGGCTGGCCGATTCCACCAGCCAACGCGGCTCTACTTCGAACGCTGTCGAATAAATTGCCTTTAGGTCTGATGGTATGCGGTCGATGGCCTGCACGCTACCGTCGTAGTATTTTAGGTCGTTGACCATGACCTTATCCCACAGTCCGCACCCCTTTAAGTCACGTACCAAATAGGGGTTCACGACAGTGAATTCGCCCGACAGATTGGATTTGACATACAGGTTCTGGTAGGTCGGTTCGATAGATTGAGAAACGCCGGTAATGTTAGCGATAGTTGCTGTAGGGGCGATTGCCATTACGTTGGAGTTGCGCATACCCTGAATCTTGACGGTCGCACGCAGTGAGTCCCAGTCGAGGGTGTAGCTTTTGTCGACTTGGATATACTTTTGGCCGCGCTCATCTATCAGCTTGTCCAGCGAATCAAGCGGGAATATGCCCTGACTCCAAAGCGAGCCTTCATAACTAGAGTAAGAACCACGCTCCGCTGCCAGTTCACTAGACGCTGCAATAGCATAATAGCTGATGGCTTCCATAGAGCGATCTGCGAATTCAACCGCATCATCCGAGCCATAGGCCAGATGCTTCTTGTAAAGCGCGTCTTGGAAACCCATAAGGCCCAGACCTATAGGACGATGGCGCATGTTGGATACTTCGGCCTGGGGTACCGAGTAGTAGTTGATGTTGATCACGTTATCCAGCATACGGACCGCCGTGCGCACGGTTTGCTGCAGTTTTTCCAGATTGAGTCCATTCTCGTCAATATGCCGGGGCAGGTTGACTGAGCCCAGGTTACACACCGCGATCTCGTCTTTATTGGTGTTGAGTGTGATCTCGGTGCACAGGTTGGAAGAGTGCACAACGCCAACGTGTTGCTGCGGTGAGCGCAGGTTGCAGGGATCTTTGAAGGTCATCCAGGGGTGGCCAGTCTCGAACAGCATGCCCAGCATCTTGCGCCACAGATTTTCCGCTTTGAGGGTCTTAAAAAGCTTGATTTCGCCTTTGCGCGCCATCTCCTCGTATTGGCCGTAGCGCTCCTCGAAGGCTTTGCCGTAAAGATCGTGCAGGTCCGGCGCATCATTGGGTGAGAACAGGGTCCAGTTATCACCGTCGAAGACCCGCTTCATGAAAAGATCGGGTATCCAGTTGGCGGTATTCATGTCGTGCGTACGACGGCGATCGTCGCCCGTGTTTTTGCGCAGTTCGACAAACTCCTCGATGTCCAGGTGCCATGTCTCCAGATAAGCGCACACGGCCCCCTTGCGCTTGCCACCTTGGTTTACCGCGACCGCCGTATCATTGACGACTTTGAGAAAGGGCACCACACCTTGAGATTTGCCATTGGTGCCCTTGATGTAAGCACCCAATGCGCGCACTGGCGTCCAGTCATTGCCCAGTCCACCGGCAAATTTGGATAGCATGGCGTTGTCCTGTATCGCGCCGTATATGCCATACAGGTTGTCCGGTACCGTTGTAAGGTAGCAGGAGGACAACTGTGGGCGCAATGTGCCCGCATTAAACAGCGTTGGTGTGGAGCTCATGTAATCAAATGATGACAGTAGTTGGTAGAACTCGATGGCTCTGTCGTTACGATCATCCTCTTCAACGGCGAGCCCCATGGCTACGCGCATGAAAAAGACTTGTGGCAACTCGATGCGGGTGTTGTCGCTATGAATAAAGTAGCGGTCATACAGGGTTTGTAAGCCGAGGTAGGTGAACTGTAAATCACGCTCGGGCAGCAGTGCCTTGCCGAGTCTGGCGAGGTCGTATTCCTGCAGGTTGGGCGCCAGCAACTCCAGTGTGATCCCTTTTTTTATGTACGCCGCCAGTGCTACAGAGTACAGAGCGCCCATATCTTCCTGGGTGGCGCTGTTGGCCACGCCTAGAAAGCTCAAAGCTTCAGATCGCAAATTGTCACAGAGCAGGCGGGCTGCGACGAAAGAATAGTTGGGCTCCTGTTCGATCATGGTGCGGGCGGTGATGACCAGAGACGTACTCAGTTCGGCTTGGCTGACGCCGTCGTAGAGATTCCTCAAGGCCTCATCCAGAATGTCGGTTTCACTGACATCCGACAGTTCGAAGCAGGCCTCGGTGACGATAGTGTGCAGGCGGTCGATATCTAATGGTGCGCGGTGGCCATCGGCCTGTACCACAGTGATATTTCCCGCTGCGGCCTGGGTGGCGGGGGACAGGGCGATTTTGGCGGCACGTTTTTGCGCCTGTTGCTCCCGGTAGATGACGTAGTCTCGGGCAATTTTATGTTCCCCGGAGCGCATCAGGGATAGTTCTACCTGATCCTGTACGTCTTCGATGTGAATGGTTCCGCCGGAGGGCATGCGGCGCTGGAATGTCGCCATCACCAATTCGGTCAGCTTGACGACCGTTTCATGGATGCGGCTGGATGCGGCTGCCGTGCCACCTTCTACTGCGAGAAATGCCTTGGTGATAGCGACGGATATCTTGCTGGCCTCGAAGGGCACCACGGTACCGTTACGCTTAATCACCCGCAATTTACCCGGCGCAGTGGCGGCAATAGCGCCGCTAACGATGGAAGATTCCTTTGGTGGTGTAATGACTTCAGCGGAAGTGTCGCCCTGGTTGATCTCTGTTTGCATGTTCTCTCCGAAATTCTTGGCATTAGTGCCTGCGTCTGATTTTTTTTATAAGTGTCTACATGGCAAAACTTATACAACTGCATAGCCTGCCCTTTAACGGGACAAACTCCCTGTGGCAACAGCAGAAGAAGAGCCCTATTTTAGAGGTTAATCCGCTGCATTCTTTATTGGCTTTTTAGCTGCCATACCCACATGTAGGGGTAAATGTTTTGCTCAGGTACAAGATAAAGCGCCTCTAGGTGCAATGCAAGTGAATTAGGCTGGGTTTAATTTGTGGATAAGATGTTGATAGTTCTGCGCGTATGTAACTACTAACAGTAGAGGCCTTGAGTTGTCTATGGAGAGCTCGCTGTAGGAGGCTCTTAACGGATGCTATGTGCTTATCGAATTAATTGTTATAAAAAACATATTCGATATTTCCTCTGGATATTTGAGGGAGAGGGTTGTTGTCAATCCGGATAACCTAGCGTCATGGACAGGCTCAGGCTTGCGCAAATTTTAGCCGCGATTAGACAACAACAGCATTTCCATTAGGGCTTTTTGCGCATGCAGACGATTCTCCGCCTCATCCCAGATCACGGTGTCGGGGGCATCCATCAATTGTGCGCTGATTTCTTCTCCGCGGTGGGCGGGCAGGCAGTGCATGTAGAGGGCATCACTGGCGGCTAGGCTCATCAGTTCGCTGTTGACCTGATAGCGAGCGAATAACCGGGCGCGCTCGCGGTGCTCACTTTCCTGGCCCATGGAGGCCCAAACGTCAGTCACCACCAGATCTGCGCCGCGCGCGGCGGTCGCTGGATCATGCTCAACGATGACCCGGTCACTATTGGCTTTGAGTAACGCACTGTCAGGCTCGAACCCCGGGGGGCAAGCGATGCGCAGCTCAAAATCGAACTGCCGTGCTGCATTGATGTAAGACTGGCACATGTTATTGCCATCCCCCACCCAGCACGCAGTCTTGCCGGCGATGCTGCCACGGTGCTCAGTCCACGTCTGCATATCCGCCAGCAGTTGGCAAGGGTGGTAGTCGTCAGTCAGGGCGTTGATGACGGGCACAGAAGAGTGCGCCGCAAATCGCTCTACAATGTCGTGTCCAAAGGTGCGGACCATGACGATGTCGACCATTGAAGAGATTGCCTGGGCGCTGTCTTCAATCGGTTCTCCGCGCCCCAATTGGGTGTCCTGAGCCGATAGGAACATGGCATGCCCCCCCAGTTGAGCCATGCCCGCCTCAAACGATACCCGGGTGCGGGTTGACGATTTGGCAAAAAACATCGCCAGTACGCTGCCCGGAAATGCGCGCTGGTCCTTGCCCGCGCGGTATGCCTGTTTCATTTCAATGCTTCGCAGAATGAGTTGCTGCAACTCCTGCGGGCTAAAATCCAAAAGTGTTAAAAAGTGCCGAATGTCTGACATGGTCAGTACTGCCTTTTACCTAGGTGTTATCGTGAGTTCAGTCAAAGTTGAGAATCAGATCGGCGACGCCATTGGCCAGTTCGCGCGATTCTTGTTCATTGATCACCAATGGCGGCAGTAATCGGACTGTTTTAGCGTCGGTGACGTTGATCAGCAAGCCTGCGTCTAAGCCGTGCCTTACCAGTTCGCCACAATTTTTGTGCAGCTCGATGCCCAGCATCAGTCCTTGGCCGCGAATTTCTTTGAATTGCTTGGCGCTGCCTAGCCTGTCGAGCAGGGTCTCGGTGATCAGCTGTCCCATGGCGACTGCATTGGCGCACAATTGATCTTGCACAATGGCGTTAACGACAGCCAGTCCGACCGAGCATACCAGCGGGTTGCCGCCAAAGGTCGAGCCGTGCTGGCCAGCGCCCAATACCTGCGCCGCGGCACCACGCGCCAGACAAGTTCCAATGGGCACCCCGTTGCCCAGTCCCTTGGCAGTGGTAACCACATCGGGCACCAGATCTAGACCTTGATATGCAAAATAGGTGCCGGTGCGGCCGTTACCGGTCTGTACTTCATCAAGCATGAGCAGCCAGCCCTGTTCATCACAGATTAGTCGAGCCGCCTGAAGGTACTCTGGATCCAGCCGTTTGACGCCGCCTTCGCCCTGAATAGGTTCTGCAAGGAATGCCACGACATCGGGATTGTTTGCCGCAATCTGTTGCAGGGCGTCTATATCGTTGCACGGTGCACGAACGAAACCCGTCACCAGTGGTTCAAAGCCCGCCTGAATCTTGCGATTGCCAGTTGCGCTGAGCGTCGCTAGTGTCCGGCCATGAAAGGCGCCTTCGAGCACCACGATAGCGGGTTTTTTAATCCCACGATTGTGGCCGTAAAGACGTGCGAGTTTTATCGCCGCTTCATTGGCCTCGGCTCCGGAATTGCCGAAGAAGCAATTGTCCATGCCTGCCAGCTGTGTCAGGACCGTGCCCAGTTGCTCCTGTGCTTCAATGCGATACAGGTTAGAGGTGTGCACCAGTTTGTCGGCCTGCTCCCTAATGGCGGCGGTAACCGCCGGGTGCGCATGGCCCAGTCCGTTGACAGCAATGCCCGAAATCCCGTCGAGATACCGTCGCCCCTCGGTATCATAAACGTACACGCCTTCTCCGTGACTGAATGTCACAGGCAAGCGAGCGTAAGTCTGCATCAGTGCCGACATGGCTCCGACTCTCCCAAAAACGCAAAAAGGCAGCGGGAGCTGCCTCAGAAAGAATAACTATAGACATATGATGAAGGATTGGCAATCGACTTGAACAGACAGGAACCATTTGTGTTAATAATAGGGTAAAATCACCCACTAAACACAAACCCTTTTGAGGCTATAGCGAGGCAGGACAGTTGATGGATACTATCGAGACAATCAAAGAACAGCTGCAGAACAACCAAATTTTGCTCTACATGAAAGGTTCCCCAAATCAGCCCCAGTGCGGATTTTCGGCCCGCACCGTGGAGGCTTTGATGGCCTGCGGAGAACGCTTCGCCTATGTAGACATCTTGACCAATCCTGATATTCGAGCCACGCTCCCGGGCTACGGTAACTGGCCTACCTTTCCGCAATTGTGGGTTAATGGTGAGCTAGTTGGGGGCTGTGATATCGTCACTGAGATGCACGAAAGCGGAGAGTTACAAACATTGATCACAGAACAGGGCGCCACGCAGTTGCCTGAATAGGGCTATCCGGCGATAGTCTTTCGCTATGGAAACGATACCTACAATTAAATAGGCGATATAAACGGGCCTGTGTATCATCCCGCGTCGAGTGCGCTGCCTCATTGGGAGGTGATGTGACTCAATGGACGAGTAAGGGAGTTTAGATACATGGGCGTTTTAGTTGGTAAGTTGGCACCTGATTTTGATGTGGCGGCAGTACTTGGTACGGGGGAAATTGTTGATTCCTACAAGCGCTCCGAGGCGATGGCAGGAAAGTACGGCCTCGTTTTTTTCTACCCGTTGGACTTCACCTTTGTGTGTCCTTCAGAGCTGATCGCGTTGAATCATCGTATGGATAAATTCCGTGATCTGGAGGTAGAGGTCGTGGCTGTGTCCATTGATTCTCAGTTTACGCATAATGCCTGGCGCAATACGGCGGTCAACGACGGCGGTATTGGCGCAGTGACCTATACCATGGCCGCCGATATTAACCACGATATCTGTCGTGCTTATGATGTGGAAGCAGCTGATGGCGTGGCTTTCCGTGGGGCCTTTATTATCGATCGAGAGGGCAATGTACGCTCTCAGTTGGTGAATGATCTGCCACTAGGGAGAAACATTGATGAGTTGATTCGTCTGGTGGAGGCATTACAGTTCACCGACGAACATGGTGAAGTATGCCCGGCCGGCTGGAACAAGGGTGACAAGGGTATGAATGCCTCACCTGATGGTGTTGCAGCCTATTTGGCGGAGAATGCTCAAGCGCTGTAAGTGACTTGGTTGTAGATAAAAAAGCGGGCACAATGCCCGCTTTTTTGTGCCCTGTACGTGTTGAGATCGCAGGTACAGTCGGATGAGTGACGTCAGGCTTATTGGGCGTCCACCCGCTGTTTCAGACGAGATCCAACTAATTCTAGGCGATCATTTCCAAAATACATGTCATCGCCATCGATAAACAGGGTCGGAGAACCGTAGCCGCCCCGTGCGATAAGTTCGTCGGTGTTCTGGCGCAGCAGGTCTTTGTAATGCTGGTTGGTAATGGCGCTGAAGAAGCCCTCGGAGTCCAGGCCCACGCGCGCGCAAATCGCACCCAGCACTTGATCATCAGCGATATTGGGAGATCCGCTATCCCAATAAGCCTCAAAAACAGCTCGAGAGTAGGGCACCATCAGGCCCTGTTGCTCCGCATAAAAAGCGCCACGCATCGCTTTTACACTGTTGATCGGGTGACCCTCGGGCATCTCCGCGCGCACACCGCAGAGTCGCGCCCAGTCTTGCATATCCTTCATGTAGTAGTTGAGGCGCGGACTGCCGCCACTGCTGAACATCGCCTCGCGCGCTTTGTAGACCTCCTGATTGACGGCATTAAAAACGCCGCCGACCAGAATCGGACGCCAGCGTATCGGTAATGCTAACTGCTCCATCATTGGGATAATTCGCGTGAATGCGAAGTAGGTCCAAGGGCTAGAGCAGTCGTAGAAGAACTCCAGAGTCGGTTTTGCTGTCATGGTTTTACCTGCGAGAAATTCAGCAGTGAGCCTAGCACATCCCCAGCGTTGATCAGGTATAATCGCCGCTTTGCGTTAGGAAGAGTTGGTTCGTGATGGATGTTGATCTGTATATGCAAGAGTTGGGCGTTGCCGCGCGTGCGGCATCGCATGTTGTCGCGGCTTCGCCGCCGGCTGTGCGTAATCGTGCGCTGCTGGCTATGCACGACGCCCTGGACGGCGCACGCGCTGCACTGGCCCGGGCCAATGCAGTAGACATGGAGCAGGGCCGTGCAAAGGCATTGGATGCGCCATTACTGGACCGCCTGGAGCTGACACCCGCGCGCATTGATGCGATGTTGGAAGGCTTGCGTCAGGTCGCCGCGCTGCCAGACCCAGTGGGTAGTATTTCGGAAATGAGAAGCATGGAGAGTGGCATCCAAGTGGGGCGTATGCGCGTACCCTTGGGGGTGATCGGGATCATCTATGAATCGCGGCCCAATGTGACGGTGGAGGCGGCGAGCCTGTGCCTCAAATCCGGCAATGCTGCGATCCTGCGCGGAGGTTCTGAGTGTTTGGCCTCTAATACGGCTATCGCTCAATGTCTGATGCAGGGTTTGCAGATCGCCGGATTGCCCGCCGCTGCGGTGCAGGTTGTGGCCGTGGCAGACCGGACGGCAGTGGGGCAGCTAATTACGATGCCCCAGTATGTGGATGTGATCATTCCCCGGGGCGGCAAGGGTCTTATCGAACGCATTAGTCGAGACGCTAAAGTGCCGGTCATCAAGCACCTAGACGGCGTGTGTCACGTTTATATTGACGACGGTGCCGACGATGATATGGCTGTCAGTATTGCCTTCAATGCCAAGACGCAGCGTTATGGTACCTGTAATACGATGGAAACACTGCTGATTGCGGCATCCAAGGCGGCCGAGATTTTGCCGCGGCTTGCACAAGCCTATGCTGAGGCAGGAGTAGAATTACGCGGTTGCTCTGCTGCGCGACAGGTATTACCGGATATCAAAGTGGCCAGCGAGCTGGACTGGCACGAAGAATACTTGGCCCCGATTCTGGCGGTGCGGGTGGTGGATGGGCTTGATCAGGCGATTGAGCACATCAACACTTACAGCTCTCAGCACACCGACAGTATCGTTACGCGGGATCACGGACGGGCCCTGCGTTTTTTGCGGGAAGTGGATTCTAGTTCGGTGATGGTCAATGCATCCACGCGTTTAGCGGATGGCTTCGAGTACGGCCTGGGTGCGGAGATCGGCATCTCCACTGACAAACTACATGCCCGAGGACCCGTGGGTCTGGAAGGACTCACTACGCAAAAGTTCGTAGTGTTTGGCGAGGGGCAGCTTCGCACTTGAGTGCGTCTCTTCCCTCTTTCCCGGTTTTGTCCCCGTTGGTCGGGGTCTTCGGTGGCACGTTCAATCCTGTGCATTATGGCCATCTGCGCTCAGCCCTGGAGCTGGTGGAAAGGCTGCAGCTGGAGCAGTTGCGCCTGATGCCCAGTGCGTCGCCGCCCCACCGTGATGCTCCCGAATGCAGCGCCGAGCGACGCGCAGCGATGGTAGAACTGGCCGTAAGTGGAGAGCCTCGCCTAGTTTGCGATGCCAGAGAAATGCAACGGCCCGGTAAGTCCTATACCATAGACAGCCTGATCGAGTTACGGGGTGAGTTGGGCGCACAGCGAGGCCTTTGTATGGTGCTCGGTTGTGATGCAGTGCAGGATATTGCGACTTGGCACCGCTGGCAAGAGCTGCTGGACTGGGCCCATATCGTCATTATCGCGCGACCGGGTTGGCAGCTGCCGCGCGCAGGGGAGCTGGCGCAGTGGTTGAAAACGCACCAGTTGGAGAGTTCAGAGCTATTGCGGCAGCGTCCCTGTGGAGGGATTGCCATTGAGGAGTTGCGCCCACTGGCGATATCTTCTACCGAGATACGGGATTTGCTGGCTTCCGGTCGTTCAGCCCGCTACCTGATGCCGCAGTCGGTATTGGATTATATTCAAACGCACACACTTTATTGTTAAATAATTGGATCGTTTTATATGAATGTCAAAATTAATCAGCCCTATGGAACCTGAAAAATTCGCGCGGTTTGTCGTCGAGGCGCTGGATGACCTCAAGTCGGTCAATACGGTAACGCTGGATGTCAGGGATCTGACGGATGTGACGGATTATCTGGTCATCACAAGTGGTACCTCCAGCCGTCATGTGAAATCGCTAGCTAGCCATGTTTCAGTGGAAGCCAAGAAGCGAGACATCCAGCCCCTCGGCATGGAGGGTGACGATGCGGGTGATTGGGTGCTGGTGGATTTCAGTCATGTGGTCGTCCACGTTATGCTGCCCGAGATGCGGGATTTTTACGATCTGGAGCGCTTGTGGGCGAGCCCTGAAGTCATCGACTGATGCGAATCAGTGTCGTCGCGGTGGGGACTCGGATGCCAGCATGGGTCATTCAGGGTATTGAGGAATATAGCAAACGCATGCCACGCGAATTAAAATCGCTGTGGCGAGAGATCCCCTTGGCCCGCAGAGGTAAAGACACTGCTGGGGATCAGGCATGCGTGGCAGAGGGCGATCAAATATTAAAGACTATTCCGGCGGCGGAGCGAGTAATCGCCTTAGATGTGGAGGGCAAACGTATCTCCACCGCCCAGCTGGCAGGGCAACTGGCGGTGTGGCAAATGTCGGGAGATAATTACAGTATTTTGATTGGTGGGCCCGATGGGCTTTCCCCGGGCTGCCTAGCGCGCGCTGATCAATGTTGGTCGCTCAGTGATCTAACGTTGCCGCATCCGCTGGTGAGAGTGCTGTTGGCAGAGCAGTTGTATCGGGCTTGGACAATCACCGTCAACCACCCGTATCATCGCGGATAGTGATAACCCCCTTAACGCAGTGCAGGTTCGGCAAGCCATTTAAATGCTACCCCAATTTGATTTAAAAGATTCGCAGCTTGAGTCCCGCATCTTTGGCAGTCGCACTATTATTGCGGTCTGTTTGGTGATGGTGTTGCTGGGTCTCATCCTTATGCGCTATTACGCATTACAGATCACAGCATATGAGGTCTACCGCACACAGTCTGAGCGCAATCGCGTGCAGTTGCAGCCGCTGCCACCCAAACGCGGTCTTATTTATGATCGCAATGGTGTTCTACTGGCGGACAACCGGCCCAGTTACGTTCTCTCTGTGGTGCGCGAGCGGGTGGGAGATTTAGACGTCGCTCTGTCAGAGTTGCAGACACTGTTACCGGTTTCAGAGCGCGATTTAGAAAATTTCCACAAAAAGGTCAACCGCAGCCGGCCTTATGAACCAGTGCCTTTGCGCTTTCGCCTGACGGAAAATGAGCGTGCTCTGCTCGCAGTCAACCGCTTTCGTCTGCCAGGCGTGGTCGTAGAGGCCCGGTTGCTTCGTCACTATCCCTATGGAGAGTTGTTTTCCCACGCCCTTGGCTATGTCGGGCGTATCAGTGAAGAGGAAGTGCAGGCGCTGGACGAGACCGACTACCGCGGCACCTTTTATGTGGGCAAAGTGGGCGTCGAGAAGTTCTATGAAGACATCCTGCACGGGGATGTGGGTTACCAGAATGTTGAAAGCAACGCCCACGGGCGAGTATTGCGTGTGCTCGAGCGATTCCTCCCGGTGACGGGCAAAGACCTGACGCTGTCCCTTGACTACCGCGTACAACTTGCCGCTTTTGATGCCCTCGGTGATCGGCGCGGCGCAGTAGTTGCAATCAATCCTCTGTCTGGCGAGGTACTGGCACTGGTATCCACCCCGGGATTTGATACTAACTTATTTGTTAATGGCATCAGCTATGAGGACTATAACGCGCTGCGCGACTCACTGGATGTTCCCCTGTTCAACCGGGCCATTCAGGGCTCCTATCCTCCCGGTTCCACTATCAAGCCTTTTATGGCGATGGCTGGGCTTCAGTCGGGGTTGGTGACACCTGAGTCAACTGTGGCTGATCCTGGCTGGTACAGTCTCCCGGGTGACTCGCACCGTTATCGGGATTGGATCTTGCGGATAAGAGGCACGGGACATGCGCCTCTGGTCAATATGAAAATGGCCATTTCTGAATCCTGTGATGTGTATTTTTATGATCTCGCCCGCCGCTTGACGATAGACCGTATGGCCGAGTATCTGCACCCTTTTGGTTTCGGAGAGCGAACGGGCGTTGATACCACTAATGAGCGCGCCGGAATATTGCCGTCAACACGCTGGAAGCGGGGCGCAATGAACCAGCCGTGGTATCCAGGTGAAACCATCAGCGCGGGTATCGGTCAGGGGTATATGCTGGCGTCGCCTCTGCAATTGGCGGTTGCTACCGGTGTCATGGCAAGTAAAGGACAGCGCCGGATTCCGCATCTGGTGATGGCGATAGACGGAGAACCATTGCCGGTAACGTCATTAGATCCGCTGGTGGCGCCGGCCGAGTACTGGGACGCGATATTTGATGGCATGCGCGAAGTTGTGCATGGTCGCAATGGCACGGCGAAAGCTCTGGCCCAAGGGATAGCCTATGAAATGGCGGGAAAGACCGGTACCGCCCAGGTTATTGGCATCGCGCAAAATGCCGTGTATAACGAGGCTGACGTCTCGGAGCGGCATCGACACCATGGGTTGTTTATCGCGTTTGCTCCCATCGAGGCGCCGACCATTGCTGTGGGTATTATCGTAGAGAATGGTGGAGGAAGCTCCGCAGCATCACCAATAGCGCGCGAGGTAATTGATGCCTGGCTATCGATCGAGCCCGGCTGATGGGTGATTATGTTCGGCAGCTGCCGCATCAGGGTTCCCATGACATGGCCAGGCGGCCCAGCATGGTCAGGCGCGTTCACATTGATGTGCCCTTGTTACTGCTGCTCCTGCTGTTAACGTTTTACGGTCTGGTGGTGCTATACAGTGCCTCGGGCCAGAGCGCAGCAGCGGTTATTCGTCAGGGGAGCTACTTCGCCCTTGGCTATGTGATTATGATTTTGGCGGCGCAAATCAGCTTGCAACGCTATGCACGCTTGGCGCCGTGGCTATATCTTGTAGGGTTAACAATACTGGCAGCTGTGGTGTTCGTGGGGGTAGGTGCAAAGGGCGCCCAGCGTTGGTTGGAGGTCGGGGGCTTTCGCTTTCAGCCCTCGGAGATTATGAAACTCGTGGTGCCGTTGGTCGTCGCCTGGTTTTTGGCTGGACGGGCTCTGCCGCTGGGATTATTTTCTATAGGCGGCTCATTGATTTTGTTGGGGTTGCCCGCCATGTTGATCGTTATGCAGCCAGATCTGGGTACTTCGCTGTTGATCGCCGCCAGTGGTCTGTTCGTTCTGTTTATGGCAGGCCTTCGCTGGCGCTATATTTTGGGTGCGGTGGTGCTTGCGGCAGCATCGGCATGGCCGGTCTGGATGTATGGGCTTAAGGACTATCAGAAACAACGCATTCTTACTATGCTTAACCCTGACAGCGACAAGCTGGGAGCGGGATGGAATATTATCCAGTCCAAGACAGCCATCGGCTCGGGCGGCTGGCAGGGTAAGGGTTGGCTACAAAGCACCCAGTCACGGTTGGACTTCCTGCCGGAGAGCCACACGGATTTCATTATCGCGGTGCTGGCAGAGGAGCACGGGTTGCAGGGTATAATACTGCTTATGGGGATTTACCTGCTGATTTTGCTGCGCGGCTTCTGGATTGGCGTGCACGCGCAAACCAGTTTTGGTCGTATGATGGCAGGAAGCCTGACATTGACGTTTTTCGTGTATATCTTTGTTAATATGGGAATGGTTGCCGGCTTGTTGCCGGTGGTAGGTGTTCCACTGCCATTGGTAAGTGCCGGTGGAACCTCTGTGGTCACGCTACTCGCAGGTTTTGGTGTTCTCATGGCGATTAGTACGGAAAGTCGCAGTGGTGCTATGTGAGCGCAGCGTGATGCGGCAATATTTTATCCACCCTTTGTCTGAAGAGATTGAGTTTTAGCTTATGCTTTTACGTCTGAAAATTATACTTGTTGTGTCCTGTCTGTGGACGGCTTTGTCTTGCGCTGCGGATAACTACGATACCAATCTGTCTGCTCAGGTGGTGATTGATCAGTTGGTCGTGGAGGAGGGCTTTGACCGCGAACAACTTATGATGGTTTTTGCACAGGCTGAGCGCAAGGACTCCATATTAAAAGCTATTGCCCGACCGGCGGAGAAGACCAAGCCCTGGTATGAGTATCGGGCTATCTTTCTCAATGATAAACGCGAAGATCAGGGGGTTGAGTTTTTTAACCGATATCGTGTGGAGCTAGGCCGTGCTGAACGCGAGTTCGGTGTGCCAGCAGAAATTATCGTGGCTATTATTGGAGTAGAAACATCCTACGGGCGGGTAGCCGGGAGCTACCGGGTGATCGACGCGCTTTCGACGCTGGCATTTGACTATCCGCCGCGCTCGCCTTTTTTTACCAGCGAGCTGAAAAACGTTTTGATTCTGTCGCGGGATCAGGGTATTGACCCGATGAGTTTGATGGGGTCATATGCCGGGGCAATGGGCTATGGTCAGTTTATGCCTAGCAGTTACCGCAACTATGCTATCGATTTTGACAATGACGACATAGTTGATATATGGAACAACCCCGTCGACGCCATCGGCAGTGTCGCCAACTATTTTAAGGAACACGGGTGGCGCACCGGCGAGGTTGTAGTGTCTGCCGCCACAGCGGCGAAAAACACACCGGAGACAATCTTTGTTAAAAACCGCAAGGATTTGCACCCGACACGCACGGTGGCGCAGTTTGCGGCAGACGGTGTGGTGGCGAAAATAAAGCTGGATCCAGAGGCGCTGGCAACGGCCATGAAATTTGAGCAAAAAGAGGGCTACGAGTACTGGCTCGGTTTGCACAATTTTTATGTCATCACGCGCTATAACCATAGTGCCATGTATGCGATGTGTGTCTATCAGCTCAGTCAGGCACTGGCTGCCCGAGTGGTGCGGTGAGCCTTCACCCGTCTATCGCGGCCATCGTCGGTCTTCCTTTTTTTCTCGCGGCTTGTTCCACGCCGCCGTCTCAGTCACCGCCCGTAACACAAAACAACGCTGATGTTTCTGTCTCTGAACGCTACCACGTCGAACAAGATTCCGCTCCGCTTCGACCTATCAGTCAGGATGAGGTTTTCGATGCGATACCGCAGGCGGATCCAATCCTGAGGTTCGGTAACGTGAGCCCCTATGTCATCGATGGTGTTACCTACAATGTGTTGGAGGATTATCGTGATTACCGCGAGCAGGGTACCGCTTCCTGGTACGGGGCAAAGTTTAGTGGACATAAAACGTCCAACGGTGAGCTGTATGACTTATATCAGCCCAGTGCCGCCCATAAGACTCTTCCTATTCCGAGCTACGCGCGTGTGACCAATCTGGACAATGGCAAGAGCATCGTAGTGCGGGTCAACGATCGAGGACCCTTCCACTCTGATCGTATTATAGATCTGTCCTACGCCGCCGCTGTAAAACTCGGCTATATGGAGCAGGGCACTGCGCAAGTAGAGGTTGAGGTGATGGAGGTTGTCGGTGTCGAGGATCGTCGTGATCCCCTCTACGGTAATTATCGTTATCTTCAACTTGGGGCCTTCGGTAGAGAGGCCAGTGCGCAAACTCTGGTAGAAGCGTTAAAGCCGTTATTGACCGCAGAGGTTTTTGTGAGCGTGGTCGAATCGGACGGCACATTGCTCTACCGGGTACGGGTGGGTCCAGTGGATGACAAAAGCCATCTGTTAGCGGTGCAACAACAATTGCAGGATAGCGGGTATGATGCCGGGCAGCCGTTGCCCTAGGTAGCCTTCATCGGCATGGTTTCTTTCTCTCCCTCCCTCCATGAGTTACCATCGGCCTCTACAAAATTTCCCCAAGGTTTTCTAACATTATGATTCGATTAGTCTTGGTATTGTTACTGACAGTGTCCTCATTCGGTGTGCAGGCAGGCAACCCTGTGCCCGCACCACCGCAACTGGCGGCCAAGGCGTATCTTTTGGTTGATGCTGCCAGTGGCGCGGTGCTGGTCGAGCACAACGCGGACGAAATTTTGCCTCCGGCAAGCCTAACCAAGATGATGACTGCCTACGTGTTGGCTGAAGAAATCGGGGCAGGACGTGTCAGTGAGACCGATATGGTGAGGATCAGCGAGAACGCCTGGTCGCAGAATCCGCTATTCAACGGTTCTTCCCTGATGTGGATACAGCCTGGCATGGATGTGTCCATTGCCGATTTACAGCGCGGCATCATTATATCCTCAGGTAACGATGCCACCTTGGCTGTCGCGGAGCATATCGCCGGCAGTGAAGCCGTGTTTGCCGAGATGATGAACATCAATGCCAACAGGCTGGGTATGGTCAACACCCAATACGTGAATTCCCATGGCTTACCGGATCCTGCGCATATGACGACGGCGCGGGATTTGGCCATTCTGGCCAAGGCCATGATCATCGACCATCCCGAGCAGTACAAAATCTATAGGGAACCCGAGTTCACGTATAACGATATTCGACAGTACAATCGCAATACCTTGATGCTGGTCGATGATTCTGTGGATGGTCTCAAGACAGGCCATACTAAAGAAGCTGGTTATTGTTTGGTTGCGTCTGCAGAGCGCAAGGGCATGCGCCTGATCTCGGTGGTGATGGGTACTAATAGCACAAAGGCGCGCAAAAATGATACCGCCGCTCTGCTCAATTACGGGTTCCGTTTTTACGAGACCAAGTCTGCATTTGAGCCGATGACGGAGTTGGCGAAACCGCGCGTCTGGAAAGGACAGCAGGATTATCTGTCTCTTATACACATCTCCGAGCCCACGAGACTAGGCA
>CAJXTK010000044.1 GCA_913061115.1 uncultured Haliea sp. | reverse complement strand
CCTAGTCTCGTGGGCTCGGAGATGTGTATAAGAGACAGGTGAATATACAGTCCCAGTGGAGGGAGCGGCATCAGTGCTGACGCAGGGCGTCGAATAAAAGCCTGCTAGCCTTCGCGCGGTGACTGATGCGATTTTTTATGGAAGGGTCCAGTTGTGCAGAACTGCATTGGTAATCGGGGAGGTAGAATAGCGGGTCGTAACCGAACCCATCTTCCCCTCTAGGCTCCGATAAAATAAAGCCTTCCCAACTCCCCTGACAAATCAGGGGCACGGGGTCCATAGCATGCCGCATGTAAACCAGGACACATTGAAATCGAGCGCTGCGCTGTTCCTCGGGTATTTCCCCAAGCTCTTGTAATAGTAAGACATTGTTGGCCTCATCACCTGCCCCTGAATATCGCGCAGAGTAAATGCCTGGAGCACCGTTTAGGTGGTCAACCTCAATGCCGGAATCGTCTGCGATCGCGGGCAAACCAGTGTGTTGCGCGGCCGCCCGCGCTTTGATGATCGCATTCTCAACAAAGCTTAAGCCTGTTTCTTCTGCGTCGGGCACATTGAACTGTGCCTGCGGCTGGAGTGATACATCGAGGGGAGCCAGAACCTTATCCAGTTCGCGCAATTTGCCGGCGTTGCCGCTGGCTAGCACTACAACCTGGTTATCATCTGGATTGCTCATCAATTGATGTAAAGCTGGTGTTTAAATTTAAACGTGTAGGTCTGATCCGCCCCTGTAGGCCGAAAATCCATCTCGAAAAAGCGCCACTCTTCATTGATAAATTGGAATTTAGCGATGTAATAAATTGCATCCCCTTCGCGCACTTCCGTGAACTCGAGTGTCTGACTCTGTATTAGGTCCCAGGTGCGACCCTGTAATTTCATCGCACGAGAAGTGCTGCCATCCGCCAGGTTCTCGCGCACGGCTAAGTTAATAATCGCGCGTTTTTCCCCGCGGGCGATACCGTAAGTCGAGGCGATTTTCGGGTCCAGAAAGGTGGTGTTGACC
This sequence comes from uncultured Haliea sp., assembly GCA_913061115.1. Classification (GTDB taxonomy): domain Bacteria; phylum Pseudomonadota; class Gammaproteobacteria; order Pseudomonadales; family Halieaceae; genus Marimicrobium. Next base: position 17,638 of record CAJXTK010000044.1, on the reverse strand, counting down.
ACACTATAATAGAGCTCAAAACGCCCGAATTTTTCCATCTGTTGCGCCAGAGTCTGACCGGGAAGCATTGCCAGCCAGAAGAGTGTCGTGAGCATGAGGACGGATAAGCGCATGTCAGCGTGTAATACGGTAGATCGCTGTGGTAGCGAATAAGTTGGGCCATTTCCTGGACAGTATGGGCGGGCGGCGGGTATTGCCCACCGTATTTCTGGCCAGAATACGGATACCCTTGTCCCGGCACAGATCTTCGAAGTCGTTCACGGTGCAGAAGTGGATGTTGGGCGTGTTGTACCAGGTATGCGGCATGAAACCTGACACCGGCATATGCCCGCGAATACCGAGCATCAAGCGACAGCGCCAGTGGCCGAAATTTGGGAAAGTCACAATACCCTCGCGGCCGATGCGCAGCATCTCTTCCAGCACGCGATCCGGATAATTCACCGCCTGTAGAGCAAGCGCCAGCACCACGGTATCAAAACTGTGGTCGGGAAAGTTCGACAAGCCCTCGTCCATGTTCTGTTCCACGACGTTGAGTCCACGAGAGATCGCTGCGGTGATATAGTCCTGGTCGATTTCCAAACCGGTACCGCGGACCTGTCTTTGGTCGCGCAGGAATTCTAAAAACACGCCGTCGCCGCAGCCGAGGTCTAATACCCGAGAGCCCGGTGCGATCCAGCGCTGAATATGGGATAAGTCGAGGCGCATCAGTCGATTTCCGCGACGCGCTGCATGTAGGCGCGAAATACATCGAGGTAGCGTGGAATGGGCATCAAAAATGCATCGTGGCCCTCATTAGCCTCAATTTCTGCATAACTAACAGGCCGGTCTGCAGCAATCAGGGCATTGACTATTTCCCGCGAGCGTACAGGAGAGAAGCGCCAGTCAGTGGAAAAAGAAACCACAAAAAAACTGCATTGTGCATTACGGAAGGCGGCGACGGGGTCGTTGTCGTATTGCAAGGTCAGATCGAAGTAATCCAGGGCATGCGTCATCAGGATATAGGTATTGGCATCGAAGTTGCCGGAGAATTGACTGCCCTGGTAACGTAGGTAAGTTTGCACTTGAAACTCGGCGCCGGCAGTGTCTCCGCGGTCCAAACTTCCAGATCGCAAATCACGCCCAAACTTGTTCGCCATGGCATCGTCTGATAGATAGGTGATGTGGCCGATCATACGTGCCAGCGCCAGACCGCGGGCGGGTACTTTTTCGTGATCCTGATAGGCACCACCGAAAAAATCCGGATCAGACTCGATAGCTTGACGGGCCACCTCGTTGAAAGCCAGGTTTTGGGCGCTGAGCTTCAGCGCCGCGGCGATGACGATACAGTGCCGAATGCGCTCAGGAAATTCTAGAGACCATCGCATAGCCTGCATGCCGCCGAGGCTGCCACCCACGACAGCTGCCCAGCAATCGATACCGAGATAATCTGCCAGTTTAGCTTGGCTCTGCACCCAGTCCGTGGTCCGCATGGGGGGGAAGTCAGGTCCCCATAGCTGTCCTGTTGACGGGTTGATGGTATTGGGCCCGGTGGAGCCATGGCAACCACCCAAATTGTTGAGGCTGACGACAAAAAAGTGGTTAGTATCGATTGGCTTCCCTGGGCCAATACACTCGTTCCACCAGCCGGCTTTCTTGGAGTCCGTGCTGTGGTATCCGGCAGCATGGTGGTTCCCACTGAGAGCATGGCAGATCAGTACGCCGTTGGAGCGTTGCTGGTTGAGCTCGCCATAGGTTTCATAAACCAGCTCGTAGCTAGGCAAGTCACGTCCACAGATCAGCTGCAGTGGCTCATCGAAGTAAGCAACCTGTGGTGCAACGATACCTACGGAGTCGCTATTGATTAATTCGTTCACCATCAGCGCGTCACAGGCCAAATACCAGTCCGGGGTACAATCCTACGCTATTTGCGATATGGCGCAGGGCGATCTGTATTATGTTAATCGCAATGAAAACCAAAATGGGGGAAAAATCCAAGCCGCCGATAGAGGGTAATATTTTTCGCAAAGGGGCCATCACCGGCTCAGTGATCTGATACAACAAATAGATGGCCGGATTTTTGCTGCCCGAGGCTACCCAGCTGAGAATAATCATTGCCAGCAGGGCGAAGAAATAAATGTTCACCAGCAGGCCGATAATGCCTAGGGCAGACCAAATAAGTAACTGCAGGGTGCCGGGTAGGGCAATACCGTTAAGCAGCAAAATGGAGACAACCCCCGCCAATTGCAACAGCAGCGCAAGCAGCAGTGATGCGAGGTCGAGGCTAGCATAACTGGGTATTATCTTGCGCAATGGCAATACAAGGGGGTTGGTCATTTTGGCTACAAACTGGGAAATGGGGTTATAAAAGTCGGCGCGCACAAGTTGCAGCAAAAAACGCAACAGCATTGCGAGCAGGAACAGACTGAGCAGTGTCTGTATGAGGTAAACGATAATTTCATTCATGGCGGTCACAGATAATCTTCTCCAGTTAGCCCATTTCTCGTGCCATTTCCGCGGCCCGGTCGGCGGCGGCGTGCATGGCTGCTGCCACGATTTTGCGCAGGCCGCTTTGTTCAAAACTTTGAACGGCACATTCGGTAGTGCCGCCAGGGCTGGTGACCCTGCGTCGCAATTCCGCCAGATCCACATCGCTTTGCAGAGCCATGTGTGACGCGCCCAAACTGGTTTGCAGCGCTAGTTTGGTGGCAATATCCGCGTCCAGTCCCAACGCCTTGCCGGCATCAATCATGGCCTCGATGAACAAAAAGAAATAGGCCGGGCCGCTTCCAGACAGTGCGGTGATTGCGTCGAGTTCTTGTTCAGAATCTACCCAGCATGTAATCCCCACTGCAGACAGTACCCGCTGAGCGAAGTCGCGTTGCTGTGCGGAACAATTATCATTGCCAAACAATCCGCTGGCCCCGTGCTGCAGCAGCGCAGGCGTATTGGGCATGCAGCGCACGATAGCAGCTTCTGACCCCAGTCTTGCTTGCATGCTGGCAATCGTCACGCCAGCAGCGATGGAAATAACCACCGCATTGTTGGCTCTGACTACGGCCGCGATACTGTCAGTTGCCGCTGCCATGATCTGCGGTTTTACGGCCAGTATGACAATATCGGCAGAGCGCGCTGCTTCAGCGTTATCGTTGTAAACGGCAACGGGGGCGCTGTTGCGCAGACGTTCAAGGCTCGCAGGAAAGGGATCCGCTGCCGTGATACAGGTTGTCGAATGGCCGCTTGCGATCAGGCCGCCGATAATACTGCTGGCCATATTGCCCGCGCCGACAAATGCAATGTGTGGTGTATCCAAGGCTGTGCCTTTCATGTGGTTACCTAAGAGAACAATCGGACAGTATACACGCCGCTCAATAGCAAAATCACCTGTTGCGAGGGCCAAAAATAGCGGTGCCGACACGAATTGCAGTGGCGCCCTCAATGATAGCGTTCTCCACGTCCGCAGACATACCCATAGATAGCGTGTCGATATCAGGAGCCAGCGTCCTTAGGCGTGCCAGAGCCTCTCGCATCCGACCGAAGACCTCGCGTTGCTGGTCTGTATCAGTATTGGCTGCAGGTATTGCCATCAGGCCGCGTAGTCGGAGGTTTGGCAATTCGAGGACGGCGCTGGCTAACTCCGGTAACTCTTCAATCGTTGTCCCGGATTTACTGGTTTCCCCCGATATATTCACCTGTAAACAGACCTGTAAGGGTACGAGGTGCTGTGGTCGCTGTTCGTTGAGGCGCCGAGCGATTTTTATGCGATCGACACTGTGCACCCAGTCGAAATGTTGGGCGATAGGGCCGGTTTTGTTGGATTGCATTGGGCCGATAAAATGCCACGCCAGATTAAGGTCTTCCAGCGCGGCCATTTTTTGCAGGGCTTCCTGTAGGTAGCTTTCGCCAAAATGCCTGAGGCCACAGGTATGGGCGGTCCGAATATCCTCTGCGAGATGGCCTTTGCTGGCAGCAATCACAAGAATATCACTATTGTGATGCTGGTTTTTCCCCGCGCTGCGCCTTACTCTTTGGAGCAGATTTGCTATATTGTCAGAAAGCAATTGTTCGTCCATGACGCACATGTTAGCGGATTAGAGGCTTGCGGGACACGAGAATAAAATAACGTGGCAGTGGCTCGCATCCAAGAGGCACCGTCGGACTAGGGAGTCGTCGAACACTGTCGACAGTTGAGGATACAAATGGATATAACAGAATTACTGGCCTTTAGTACCAAGCAGGGCGCATCGGATCTGCACCTCTCAGCGGGTCTGCCGCCAATGATCCGTGTTGACGGCGACATTCGCCGCGTCAATCTGCCGCCTATGGACCACAAACAGGTTCACGAACTCATTTACGATATCATGAACGACAAGCAGCGCAAGGACTACGAAGAGTTTCTCGAGACAGACTTTTCCTTTGAAGTGCCTGGCATCGCGCGCTTTAGAGTCAATGCGTTCAACCAGAACAGAGGCGCCGCAGGTGTGTTTCGCACCATCCCCTCCAAGGTTTTGTCCATGGAAGATCTCGGAATGGGGCAGGTTTTTCGGGATATTGCGATGATGCCTCGCGGTCTGGTGCTGGTGACTGGGCCCACCGGTTCGGGCAAGTCCACTACCATGGCGGCCATGGTGGATTTTATCAACGATAATAAATACGAACATATCCTCACTATCGAAGACCCTATTGAATTTGTACATGAAAGTAAGAAGTGCCTTGTAAATCAGCGCGAAGTGCATCGCCATACTCTGGGTTTTGCTGAAGCATTGCGGTCAGCGCTGCGGGAAGACCCCGATATTGTGCTGGTGGGAGAGATGCGTGATCTGGAAACCATACGCCTAGCGTTGACGGCAGCGGAAACCGGGCATCTGGTGTTTGGCACGCTGCATACCACCTCCGCAGCTAAGACGATTGACAGAGTGATTGATGTTTTTCCTGCTGCGGAAAAGTCTATGGTGCGCTCCATGTTGTCGGAATCACTGCAAGCGGTGGTATCACAAACGCTACTAAAAAAAGCCACCGGCGGACGGATAGCGGCCCATGAAATTATGCGTGGCACCTCCGCAATACGGAACTTGATTCGTGAGGACAAGGTGGCGCAGATGTATTCCGCTATCCAGACGGGCAGCGCATTAGGCATGCAAACTATGGACCAGTGTTTAGAGCAAATGGTAGGAAAGCGCCTCATCACCCGCGAAGTGGCGCGCGAAAAAGCCAGGATGCCGGAGAACTTTTAGGCCTCTAATCTGCTTGTAACTCACAGGGGAGCGTTAATATGAACATCGAAGACTTGCTAGGACGAATGGTGAAGGAGGGTGCATCTGATGGGTTCATTACCGCGGGCGCTCCGCCCAGCATCAAGGTTGATGGTGAAATCCATCCTATGTTTGACGCGCCACTTACTGAGCAGGAGACGCGCGAGCTTGTATTGTCGACTTTGCGAAAAGATCAGCAGGAAGATTTTCAAAAGCATCATGAATGTAATTACGCCATGAGCTCCGAAAGTCTGGGTCGGTTTCGAGCCAGCGCTTTTGTGCAACGTGGGAAATATGGCTTGGTAGTCCGGCGCATTCAGTCCGAAATACCGACTGTTGATGAATTGGGCCTGCCGCCCATTATCAAGGAGCTGGCCATGACTAAACGTGGTCTGGTTATTTTTGTGGGCGCCACGGGCACAGGTAAATCCACTTCCCTCGCGGCGGTAGTCGGTTATCGTAACCACAATAGTCGCGGACACATTATTAGCATTGAAGACCCCATTGAATATATTCATGAGCACGCTGGCTGCATCATTACCCAGCGAGAAGTCGGTATGGACACGGAGTCTTTTGACGTGGCCCTGAAAAACACCCTGCGACAAGCACCTGACGTCATATTGATTGGTGAGGTGCGGACGGCTGAAACCATGCGACAGGCTTTGACCTTTGCCGAGACCGGCCACCTCTGCCTCTGCACGCTGCATGCAAACAATGCCAACCAGGCGCTGGATAGAATCCAGAGTTTCTTCCCGCCTGAAATGTTCAATCAGGTATGGATGGACCTGTCCTTGAACCTGAAGGCAATGGTGGCTCAGCAGTTACTGCCGCGCAAGGACGGTAAGGGGCGCACTCCAGTCGTTGAGGTGTTGCTCAACTCGCCTTTGATCGCGGAATATATTCGCAAAGGTGAGGTGCACTTGATTAAGGAGTTGATGGCCAAGTCAACTGAGCTCGGCATGCAGACGCTCGACCAGGCGCTGGTGAAGGCTTACAAGGATGGGTTAATAGACAAGGAGGAAGCCTTACGCTTCGCCGATTCTGCCAACGATGTGCGCCTGAAAATCAAAATGCACGAGAGAGGCGAGTTTGGGTCAGGCGATGGGTTGGGGCTTGCCGTCGATGACCACGAGGAGGAAGGCCGTTTCCACCGACGCTAACCAACGGCTAGGCTATTGCTCAGTGTTTTCCGCTAGCCAGGTGCGCAGGATAAGCTCTGCGGCAAGGCTGTCCACAGGTTGCCGTTTGTAGTCTCCCCGATGACCTTGTTCGCGGCTGTTGTGCTTCGCCTCAAAGCTACTGAGTCGCTCATCGACCATTGCCACTTCCAGCCCCAGCCGTCCGTGTAAACGTCGCCCGAATTTATTGGCTCGCGCGCTTAATTCGCTTGCAGTTCCGTCCATATTTAATGGCTCGCCTACTACCAAAACGTCTGGGCGCCATTCCTTTATCAGGTCTTCAAGGAGCTGCCATTCGGGCTGACCATCTTTCGCTCGGAGCCCGGCAAGCGGCTGTGTGGTCCCGAGCATGCAGTTCCCTATCGCTACACCGATCTGACTCAGGCCGTAATCAAATGCCATTACTGTGCGGTGAGATTTTCTCATTGAGAATGTTCTGGTTGATTGTGCAATCAGGCGTGCCCCGCCTGACTGGAAATCAGGTTCATGTCTATTCCCATCAGTGCTGCAGCGGCACTCAAACGCTTGTCGCATGCCGTGGAAAAAATGATCTCGCTGTCTCCGGGCAGGGTTAGCCAACTGTTTTCTGCCAGTTCCTGCTCTAACTGACCAGCAGCCCAGCCGGCGTAGCCTAGGGCAATCAGATGATCCCTTGGCCCGTCGTTAGTGGCGATAGCGCGCAGAATGTCACGAGAGGTGGTGAGGGTAATTTCGGCGGTGACCTTCATGCTGGCTTCCCATGTCTTATCGCAGTGACGGTGCAATACAAACCCATGATCCATGTCTACCGGGCCACCCGCCAACACCTGTAGATGAGAGAAATCACGGTGGGTACTGATTCCTAGGTGTTCGAAAATCGCGCTTACTGATAGATCCAGAGGCCGGTTGATGACAATGCCCATGGCACCGCCTTCTCCATGCTCGCAAATATAGGTGATACTTTGCGAAAAAATACCTTCCGACAGTTGAGGCATAGCCAGCAGAAAATGATTTCGTAGGCAATCACCGCTTTTAGCGATGTTGGTGGCAAATCTTCTATGCATGGATGAACGTGTCTCTTGTGTGTGAAAAAAGGGAGCAACCAGAATGGTGGAATTCTAGGGTGAGCTTAACGGGTTTTCTCGGAAATGCCATGTCCGAACGATTTCCAGTTTGTCTGCGATAGCTCTAAGTTCAGGTGGAAAGGGAGAATAGGGCGCAGCCCTTCGCACAATGGTGATAGCGGCTTCATCCAGCACTGCATAACCGGAAGAAGATAAGATCTGAATGTCTTCTAGGCTACCATCCTGTTGAATGACGACAAGCATGCGAAGACTGCCATAGATACCATAGCGAACGGACGCTTGCGGATAATAATGGTTTCCAACGGTTTCTAGACGTTGTTGCCAGTCCAGCAGATAGGCGGCGTCTGCAGATTTTTTAGCCGAGGCAGCACTCAAACGCCTTACGCGTGGTCCATCGGCATAATTGCTTGTTTGGTGATCCAGTTCCGCTTGCAGACTGGCGAGTTCCTCGCTGAGGCGATCGACTTCTGGGCTAATCCCTTGCAAACTGAATTCTTGCTGTGCGTGTTCTGTTGGCTCTCTTGTCTGTGTGTGAACGGCTCTGGCGGTGGTGGTCAGCACATCACGCTGCTGCGCGAGCTGCTCCTGTTGTACTTGTATCAATAGTTGCTGCTGGGTGTGTTGAACGAAAGGAAGGATATTGCGACGGCTGATTTGACTAATTTCGGCTTCATCACCACTACCCTCCTGATTGGCCTGCGCAATTTGGCGGGCGTCTTGCGGGGATGTTGCGCTGGGCCGGTTGGCAAGCGTCACTTCAATTTGCGGCGTTGAGTACGCCATTGGGGTGCTGGCGCTGAAGGAAATAGTCAGGATTAAGGCGGCGTGCACTGCCAATGCTAGGGCGAGGGCATTTCTAAATCGAGTGTGCTTATCATGTCCTGTTTCCAGGTAATACATGGGCCAATTAGCGCCTTTTAGCTAATGCTTCGATAATACAATCCATTAGTTGTCCGCCAATGTCCAGACTATAGCCAGCGTCAATTTCCCGAATGCAGGTGGGGCTGGTGACGTTGATTTCTGTGAGGTAGTCGCCAATGACGTCAAGGCCGACAAATAGAAGACCCTTCTCGCGCAGACTGGGCCCAACCTGTGCAGCAATCCACTGGTCACGCTCTGAAAGCGGTTGCGGCTGGCCAGTCCCCCCCGCAGCCAGATTGCCTCGGGTCTCGCCCGCTAGTGGCACACGCGCCAGACAATAGGGTACCGGTTCTCCATTGATCATTAGTATGCGTTTATCACCTTTCTCAATCTGTGGAATAAATTTTTGAGCCATGATGGTCTCGCAACCATTCCGTGTGAGCATCTCGAGGATCACGCTGATATTGGGGTCGTCCGGTTTTACCCTAAAAATGGCACTGCCACCCATACCGTCTAGGGGTTTGAATATAGTGTCTTCATGCTGCCGGTGGAACGCCTTGAGCCGCGACATGTCTGCGCTGACCAGCACTGGAGGGCAACAGTGGGGGAACTGGGTAGCGAATACCTTCTCATTGCAGTCGCGCAGGCTTTGGCAGCGGTTTACCACAAGAGTCCCCAGGCGTTCCGCTGCTTCGAGGATATACGTACTATAGATGTATTCGTTATCGAAAGGGGGGTCCTTGCGCATCAGGATCACGTCGAGCTCCGCGAGGTCTCCATCCTCGGATTGATCAAGGTTAAACCAATGATCCTGATCACGAAAGACGTTCAACGGGGCCATGCGGGCGCGCGCAACACCCTGCTCGAGATAGATGTGGGTCTGCTCCATATAGAATAACTCCCAGCCCCGATCTTGGGCCGCCCACAGCATGGCCATCGTGGTGTCTTTCTTATAGTTGATGTCGCTGATGGGATCCATTACGACGCCTAGTTTGACGGCCATTATCTATCTCATGTGTTCCGAGGGTCTGCTAACTTACGCAAAGCTTGTGGTGGGTGCAAGCAGGAAGATTGTTGCGAGAGCGCCACATTGGAGTGAAATTCCCTTAGACTAGACCCTCGAAATGACTATCTGTTTTTGGAGAGCGACGTGAGCCTAGCAGGCATTTACTTTTTTCTGGCGTTATTGAGCGCTTATTGCGTCTTTACCGCAATCGTGCAGGCGCGGCGCATATACTGGTTGGTGCCCCTCTATTTCTTGAGTGCCTGGCTGTGCGGTGAGTTAGCGTTGATTCATCTATTGTGGCAAGTTGCGCTCACCGCGCTACTGGCGTGGACGGGGGGCTTGTCCGATCCTCTGGCGCAGACCGGGCTGGGTATTTTTGCGCTGACCTGGTTGGGACTTGTCTATCTACATTGTCAGTCTATGGATACGCCAAACCATCTTCGCCCGGCTTTACGCAAGTCTCTCGGAGAGAACTACAGAGCTGATATACCATGCGAGCGTCAGCATGTTTTGTCCGATGATATCCTGACACGTCACTGGCTCAAACCTTTCCATTTCAAGCGCGATGCGGTTCGTGTGGACAGTAATATCGCATACGGGGACGCTGGCAAGCGCAACTTACTGGACATCTATCGTCCCCATGAACCGCGCGAAGGCGGGTTTCCAGTGCTACTTCAAGTGCATGGCGGAGCATGGATTATCGGAGAAAAGGAACAGCAGGCCAAACCGCTGATGTACCACATGGCACAGCGTGGCTGGCTGTGTGTAGCGATCAACTATCGTTTGAGCCCCAAGGCGGCTTTTCCCGCGCATATTATCGATGTGAAGAAGGCCATTGCATGGGTAAAGGAACACATCAGTGATTACGGCGGCGATCCCGATTTCATTGCGATTACCGGCGGATCCGCTGGCGGCCATCTCAGCTCGTTGGCGGCATTGACGCCCAACCGCGCTGATTGGCAGCCCGGCTTCGAAACAGTTGACACTTCGGTGCAAGCGGCTGTGCCGTTTTACGGCGTCTATGATTTCCTCGATCGAGGCGGTATTCGGCCAGAGATGTCCATGGATAAGCTGCTCGCCGATCGTGTTATGCAGTGCTCAAAGGAGGACAACCCACAAGTGTGGAATAGTGCTTCGCCACTCAGTCATGTTTCGGCAGATGCTCCGCCGATGATGGTGATCCAGGGGACGCATGATACATTAGTATGGGTGGAAGAGGCGCGGGCCTTTGTCTCTGCGCTGCAGGCTGTATCTAAACAGCCGGTTGCTTATGCCGAACTCCCTGGAGCGCAGCACGCTTTCGAGATCTTCCATTCGGTGCGAACAGACCATACTGCTCATGCTGTTGGTCATTTTCTGGAATGGACCCACGCGCAGTGGTTGCGTGCACGCTAGCCTAGCCCCATGTCTCCCCACCTGCCCTGCAGTATCGCGATAGCCGCCAGCGGTGCGGTCTCAGTGCGCAGCACACGGGGTCCCAGCTTCAGCGATGAGTAGCCGGCTTGCTCTGCCGCGGCGATTTCACTTTCATCTAGGCCACCTTCTGGGCCGATTAATAAAGCAATACTGGTAGGGGGCTCGCGTTGCGCGGCATAGGCGTCCGCTCGGTGGTGCAGTACATATTTGCACTCGGCAACAGTAGACGCTAGCCAGTTGTCGAGTGTCTCTAGAGGATAAATGGCCGGTGTGCGATTGCGTCCGCATTGCTCGCAGGCACTGACAGCAATTTGTTGCCAATGATGAATTTTTTTGTCTGCACGATCGCCGGCCAACTTAACGCCAGTGTGCTTTGTCGATAATGGCGTCAGAGAACTGATGCCTAGCTCGGTAGATTTTTGTACGATCCAGTCCATGCGTTCGCCGCGCGATATAGCGATACCCAGATGAATGTTCAGAGAGGACTCGCATTCATGTTGCAGGTGGGCGCCTGTTAGAACCTGTACATTTTTTTTGTCGACGGCAGTAATGCTGCTGAGATATTCGCCCCCCCTGCCATCAAAAAGGGTCAAGCTATCACCGACCCCCAAACGCAGAACACGTGCTAAATGTCGGCTTGGTTCCGGCTCCAGCACAACAACGGTATTACTGTGCAGTTTGTGACTGGTGTAAATACGCGCTGTACGCATAGTTGTCGAGTCCTAGTGCTACAGGCCTAGATTATTATAGATTTCTTGCGTCGGTTCCACCTGGTTCATGGTGTAGAAATGGATGCCTGGAGCGCCATTGTCCAGCAATGTCTGACAAAGTTGAGTGACAACCTCGACGCCAAATTTGGCGATGCTCTCCTGGTTATCACCATAGGCTTCAATGCGTCGGCAAATCCATCGAGGAATTTCCGAGCCACAATTGGCGGAAAAGCGAATCAGATTAGAAAAGTTGATTATTGGCATAACGCCAGCATAGATAGGCTTGTCGATTCCAATAGCCGCGCACTGGTCTAGAAAGTAAAAGTACGATTCGACGTTGAAGAAGTATTGGGTAATGGCGCTGTCAGCGCCAGCATCGAATTTGGTTTTGAGAAAAGCGATGTCGGTGTCGTAGCTTTTAGCTTCCGGATGTATTTCCGGATAAGCCCCGACTTCGATATGGAAATGATCTCCCGTGCACTCACGTATAAACGCCACTAACTCGCTGGCGTAAATAAGCTGTGCTGGACCGCCGGTCCCTGAGGGAACATCACCGCGCAGCGCGACCAAACGTTTAATACCTGCGCCTTGATACGTTTCAAGTAGCGCCGCAACAGTACTCTCGTCATCACCCCCGAAGCTGAGGTGAGGTGCGACATCGATGCCCGCTTCCCTGATAGAGGACACGAGTCCAACTGTGGTGTCGCGCGTGCTGCCGCCTGCGCCGTAGGTCACCGAGAAGAACTCTGGACCTAGTGCATCAAGAGCAGGCGTAACCTCGGTCAGAAGTCTGTCAATGCCCGCCCCTGTTTTGGGCGGAAAGAACTCGCAACTCATACGCGGTTTTTGCGCAGCCATGGGTAACCGTTTCCTAGTACTTGTAGGTTTCAGGCTTGTACGGCCCGTCCTGGCTGACCTTGATATAATCAGCCTGTTCCGGCGTGAGCCGGGTGAGCACTGCACCAAAACCACCGATCATGTGTGCCGCCACTTCCTCGTCGAGTTTCTTGGGCAGAACTTCAACAGTTAACGCAGAGTTCTTCATGTCTGATTCTAGATCCGCGAATTTACGCTCGTACAAATAAATTTGCGCCAGCACTTGATTCGCGAAAGAGCCGTCCATAATGCGTGACGGGTGACCCGTAGCGTTGCCAAGGTTCACCAGGCGTCCTTCGGATAACAGGATCAGGTAATCATTAGCTGCTTTGTCGCGATAGACTTTGTGGACCTGCGGCTTAACCTCTTCCCATTCCCAGTTACTGCGCATGTAAGCGGTATCAATTTCGTTGTCGAAGTGGCCGATATTACTGACGACGCAGTTCTTTTTAAGCGCTTTCAGCATGTTCGAATCACAGACCTTGTAGTTGCCAGTCGTCGTGACGACCAGATCAGTGGTGCCTAATAGGTCGCGGTCGATGCACGACTCAGTGCCATCATTGATGCCGTCGATGAAAGGCGAAACAATCTCAAAACCGTCCATGCAGGCCTGCATGGCACAGATAGGATCGATCTCGGTAATTTTTACAATCATACCCTCCTGGCGCAGGGATTGTGCTGAGCCCTTGCCAACGTCCCCATAGCCGATGACCAGTGCTTTTTTGCCGGCCATCAGGTGATCGGTGCCGCGCTTGATAGCGTCATTGAGGCTGTGGCGGCAGCCATACTTATTGTCATTCTTAGACTTGGTCACGGAGTCGTTCACGTTGATAGCCGGAACTTTCAGTGTGCCCCGCTCCAGCATTTCTAACAGGCGGTGCACACCTGTGGTGGTTTCTTCGGTAACGCCGTGTATTTTGTCCAGCATGGCGGGATACTTGTCATGCAGTAAAGAGGTGAGATCGCCGCCATCGTCCAGTATCATGTTAGCGTCCCATGGCTTGCCGTCTTTGAGAACGGTCTGCTCAAGACACCATTCATACTCTTCCTCAGTTTCACCTTTCCAGGCGAATACAGGAATTCCCCCGGCGGCTATAGCGGCCGCAGCGTGGTCCTGTGTAGAGAAAATGTTACACGAAGACCAGCGCACTTCGGCACCTAATAGCATCAGTGTTTCAATCAATACCCCAGTCTGGATCGTCATATGGATGCAGCCTAGAACTTTTGCTCCGGCGAGAGGCTTGCTGGCTGAATACTTAGCCCGCATCGCCATCAGCGCTGGCATTTCGCTTTCTGCAATCTCCAGCTCGCGACGGCCCCACTGGGCCAGTGAGATGTCGGCAACCTTGTAGTCTTCAGTCGTCTGCAATTTTTGTGCTGTGCTCATCTTTGTCTTCCTTTGGGCTTGGAGCCCATTGCTTGTCTAAATGTTAATGGGGGTAGTCAGTTTTTTTGCTGTCCGGCGCAACTGAGCGCCGATCAGCGGTTTTTCATTAACGCGCGGCTTTTTTCAGCGCCTTCGCTTTATTCGTTTTCTCCCAAGTAAAATCCTTATCTTCTCGCCCGAAGTGACCATAGGCTGCTGTTTTTTGGTAAATAGGACGCTTCAGGTTAAGCATCGCAATCAGGCCCTTGGGACGCAGGTCAAAGTGCTCGCGGACCAGCTCTGCTATGCGATCATCAGAAATTTTGCCAGTGCCGAACGTGTCAATGGCGATAGATGTGGGTTCCGCGACACCAATCGCATAGGACACCTGAATCTCGCAGCGATCCGCAAGACCCGCTGCTACAATATTCTTCGCCACATAGCGCCCCGCATAGGCTGCCGAACGGTCCACCTTGGACGGGTCTTTGCCGGAAAATGCGCCGCCACCGTGACGCGCCATGCCGCCGTATGTATCCACAATAATTTTGCGTCCGGTTAAGCCACAGTCACCGACGGGGCCGCCGATGATGAACTGGCCAGTAGGATTGATGTGGTATTGGGTGCCCTTGTGCAACCATTCTGCGGGCAGAACATCCTTAATGACATGCTTCAGGATTTGTTTGTGAATTTCTTTCTGGCTGACTTTTTCGTCGTGCTGGGTCGATAATACTACTGCGTCAATGGCGACCGGCTTGCCGTCTTCATAGCGCAACGTAATTTGGCTTTTGGCGTCTGGGCGCAGCCAGTTCAGTTTGCCGTTCTTGCGCAATTCTGCCTGACGCTCCACAAGGCGATGGGCATAATAAATGGGTGCAGGCATCAGCACATCAGTTTCATTGGTGGCATAGCCGAACATCAGGCCCTGATCTCCAGCCCCCTGCTCATGGCTTTTGCTTTCGTCAACACCCATCGCGATATCCCGGGACTGCTTGCCAATGGCGTTGAGTACTGCACAGGAGGCGCCGTCGAAACCCACGTCAGAGCTGTCGTAGCCAATGTCGAGTATGGTTTGGCGAATGGTCTCTTCCAGGTCCATATTGGCCGATGTGGTGACCTCGCCTGCTACTATACACATGCCCGTCTTGACCATGGTCTCCACCGCGACGCGCGCGTTTTTATCGCGCTTGAGGAGGTAGTCCAGGACAGCATCTGATATCTGGTCAGCCATTTTGTCCGGATGTCCTTCCGACACTGATTCGGAGGTAAAAATTTTGTATTCGCTCATCGTCTTATCCTTATAAATAAATTCGTTAAAGTCGGCCAAATAACCGTACTTGTACTTGAAAACCGTTACGTTGGGCTAGATGAACGCTGGTGATGTCCCTGAGTCCTGCATCCGTTGCCCACTGCGCCAGCTCTCTGGGGTCAAACCCAAGCCATAAGTCGCCACAATTCTCCCGTGCCCAGCCCTGATCGTGATTGCACAGCTCGGTAATAAGAACTACACCGCCGGGTGCGAGGCATGAAGCTACGTCGCGCAGAACTTCCCCCGGTGCTGGCGTGTGGTGCAACACCATATTAATGATCGCGCAGTCGAACTGCAGATTAGCCAAAATAGGGCTACGGGTGTCATCGAGAATAAAGTCTATGTTCTGCAAGCCGGCCGAAGCGGACCTGCCTCTTGCCTGTTCCAGCATGCTTGGGGCATTGTCCAGCGCCACTACGCGCTCAAACAAGGGTGCGAGTTCGAGCAGGAAGGAACCATCCCCAGGCCCGACTTCCAGCGCCATGCGATGGTGCTTTAACGGGGCGTCTTCAAGCACCTGGATGGCAATATCAGCATATTGCTCATAGCTGGCGATCAAATCCTGCTGTTGGTGAAACTTGTGCGCATTGAGCTGGAAAAAGGTGCTGGAGTTTTCCTCGCGCTGCCGGTGCATGGCCAAGAGCCTTTCCTGAACATCTAGCGGCAGATCAATTTTATCCACCGCTTCGAAAATGCTGTGTTGTAGCGCTTCCAGATCGGGATGTTGCCCTATTTCGCTGCGGCGGTAAAAGATAGAGTTGGCCTCGCGCCTTGCCGCCACTAGGCCGGCACTGGAAAGAACCTTCAAGTGGTGACTGAGGGCGGGCTGGCGAATGTCGAAGATAGAGCACAGCTCGGAGACCCCGAACGAATCTTTGCGCAGCACCCTGAGCACTAGCAGGCGCAAAGAATCGCCGCTGGCTTTGCACAGGCGGGTAAGCGTGGCTAGTTGCAGAGCAGACGGCGGCTGGTCTGACTGTGATGTCATCGATTTGGCGATGTTAGACAAACTCATTTGGAGAGTCTAGCAGGCCAGCAAAACTATATCAAAATATTTTGATATAGTTTTTGGTGCTTCTCATGTCAATGAAATTGCGGTTATGCGCCAAATATCTGCCTATTTGTTTGCCGTTCGCGCCCGCTTACGCGAAAATAGCGCCCCGTTTCCTACCTATTACCTCTTCGGAGAACCTGATGTCGTCCCCCCGCATAGAACTTGCCAATGCCATTCGCGCTCTTAGTATGGACGCGGTCCAGAAGGCGAAAAGTGGCCACCCCGGCGCCCCCATGGGCATGGCGGATATCGCCGAGGTACTGTGGAATGACTTTCTACGGCACAACCCGTCAAACCCCGCCTGGCCTGGCCGCGACCGCTTTGTGCTGTCCAATGGCCACGGCTCGATGTTGCTCTACTCGCTGTTGCACCTTTGCGGCTATGAACTACCCATTTCCGAAATACAAAATTTTCGCCAAATGCACAGTAAGACGCCTGGACACCCGGAATATGGCTACACCCCAGGTGTAGAGACCACGACGGGCCCGCTGGGCCAGGGCCTGGCGAATGCAGTAGGTATGGCCTTGGCGGAAAAAGTTTTGGCAGCCCAGTTCAATCAACCGGAACATACCGTGGTTGATCACGATACCTATGTGTTTGTGGGCGATGGTTGCCTGATGGAGGGCATTTCCCATGAAGCCAGTTCCTTGGCTGGGACGCTGGGTCTGGGCAAACTGATTGCCTTTTATGATGACAACGGTATTTCCATTGATGGCGAGGTACAGGGTTGGTTTACTGATGACACTCCCGCCCGTTTTGCAGCCTATGGTTGGCACGTCGTCGCGGGGGTCGATGGACATAATGCCTCTGAAATTCGGTCTGCGATCGAGGCGGCTCGCGCCCAGAATGACAAGCCGACGCTGATTTGCTGCAAGACCATTATCGGCAAGGGCTCACCCAACAAGCAGGGAACAGAGTCTGCTCATGGTTCGGCATTGGGTGAGGATGAAGTGGCTGCGACACGCCAGGTTCTGGGTTGGAAATATGGACCTTTCGAGATTCCCGCCGATATTTATGCCGGCTGGGATGCACATGAATCGGGCGCTGCTCGTGAACAAGAATGGGAAGAGACGATGGCGGCTTATGCCGTTACACATCCTGAGCTGGCGATAGAACTGCGCCGCCGGCTCGCGGGTGAGTTGCCCCAAGACTTTTCGCAGCAGGCCACAGCGTATATTGCACAATGTCAGAAGGAAGGCGCGACTATCGCCTCGCGCAAGGCCTCCCAGAACTGCCTGAATGCCTACGGTCCGCTGTTGCCAGAGCTCCTAGGCGGCTCTGCAGATCTGGCCGCATCCAATCTGACCTTGTGGAGTGGATCGAAGGGTGTAAGCGCGCAGGATGCCAGCGGCAACTATATTTACTATGGCGTACGGGAGTTTGCCATGGCAGCGATCATGAATGGAATTACTCTGCATGGTGGTTTCATCAACTACGGCGCCACCTTCTTAATCTTTATGGAGTATGCCCGCAATGCGGTGCGCATGGCGGCGTTGATGAAACAGCAATCCATCTTTGTTTTTACCCTGTCTCTTATACACATCTCCGAGCCCACGAGACTAGGCATGATCTC
>CAJXTK010000043.1 GCA_913061115.1 uncultured Haliea sp. | reverse complement strand
GACTCTAACAACTGGCGGGTATATGCCTGTTGCGGGTGTTCGAACAAATCCCAAGCGCTGGCCTGCTCAACGACTTTTCCCGACTGCAGCACTACAATGCGGTCGGCGAGTTGACGCACTACTGCCAAGTCATGCGAGATAAAGAGCATGGTGAGCCCATATTCTCGTCCCAGCTCCCGCATCAGTTCCAGTATTTGCGCCTGAATGGTGACATCCAGAGCGGAAACCGGTTCGTCGGCCACTACAAACTCAGGACGTGTGGCCAGAGCGCGGCCAATGGCAATGCGCTGGCGCTGGCCGCCGGAAAACTCATGGGGGTACTTGCGTGCGAAGGCGCGAGCTAGGCCCACATCGTCCATCAAGCGGAGCACGCTGGCCGCGACGGTGCCACGACTTTCCATGCCGTGCAGTAAAAGTGGTTCAGCCAGGGTCTCATACACTGTCATACGTGGATTCAGTGAGGCGAACGGGTCCTGAAAAATAAACTGCATTCTGCGCCGCAGGCTTTTAAGATCGCTGGGGCGTAATTCAGTGACGTCGATTCCATCAAAGGTGACCTGCCCGGAGGTGGTTTTAATGAGGCGCAAAATTGAGCGCCCGATGGTGGACTTTCCACTGCCTGACTCTCCTACCAGACCCAGAACTTCACCACGATAGATATCGAAACTCACGTCGTCAACGGCCTTTACCGGTGCGTTGCCCTGTTGAAACCAGGTACACAAATTTCGGATCTGAAGCAGTGGTGCTGAGGGTGGCAGTGTAGTTTGCTTGCCACCTCTGGGAATCGCCCCCAACAGCTTTTGAGTGTAAGGATGCTGGGCGTTATGGAAGATATCTCGGCAGCTTCCAGTTTCTACCACCTTACCCTCTTGCATGACGACAATCTGATCTGCGATGTCGGCGATCACTGCCAGATCGTGACTGATAAAGACAATGCCAATCTCTCGCTGTTTCTGTAGGTCCGCCAACAGCTCAAGTATTTGTGCTTGTATGGTGACATCTAAAGCCGTGGTCGGCTCGTCTGCGATCAACAACTTCGGCTCATTGATCAGCGCCATGGCGATCATGACCCGTTGGCGCATTCCGCCAGAGAACTGGTGTGGATAGTGGTCGATGATAGAGGCACAGTCTCGAATACCGACTTCTTCCAGCAGTTCGAGTGCGCGCTGGCGGGCGTCGGCGCGGGATACTTTTTTGTGATACAACAGCGGCTCCATTAGCTGATCGCCAACGGTCATGTAGGGGTTAAGGCAGGTCATGGGGTCCTGAAATACCATGGCGATGTCACGACCACGTATTTTCCGCAGTTGGGCTTCGCTGAGCTGCAACAGGTCCTGGCCTTGAAACAGTGCGCGACCGCTATCGATGCGCCCGGGCGGTTGCGGAATAAGTCCTAGTAGACTGCAGCAGGCCACGGACTTCCCCGAGCCTGATTCACCAATAATGGCAGTGATCTTTCCGGAGTCTACGGTGAAGCTGACATTGTCTACGGCCTTGTTGGTCCCCATGCGAGTGACAAAACTGACGGTTAGATTGTGTACTTCAAGCACCGGATCAGTCCTTTGCGCCGCGCACGTCCAGCGCGTCGCGCAGTCCGTCGCCGAGGAAATTAAGCGAAAACAGTGTCAGCGTCAGAGCGAGACCAGGAAACAATAACAGCCAGGGATACTCCTCCATAGATTCTGCGCCATACGAAATGAGTAGTCCCCATGAGGTCTCTGGGGGCTGCACGCCCAAGCCTAAGAAACTGAGAAAGGCTTCCAACAACATGACGCTGGGAATGGTCAGCGTGGTGTAAACGATAATAGGCCCTAGGGCATTGGGTATTAGATGGCGGCGAATAATGGTGGCGGTCGGTAGCCCCAGCGAGATCGCTGCTTCCACGAACTCTTGTTGGCGCAGAGACTGCACCTGTGAGCGCATGATGCGCGCCATGGTCAGCCACTCTACGGCGCCGATCGCGAGAAACAGTAGCAGCATATTCCGGCCAAATACCACCATCAACAAGATAATAAAAATCATAAAAGGCAGGGCATAGATGATGTCTACCAGACGCATCATTACGGTGTCCACGCGACCGCCCATGTAGCCGGCAATGGCGCCCCAAGTTACGCCAATCAACAAAGCCACGGCCGTGGCAATAAACCCTACCGCCAAGGATATGCGGCCACCGAACATAATTTGTGTGAGCAGGTCGCGGCCGAAAATATCTGTACCCAACCAGTGTGCTGCAGACGGCGGCGTAGCGCCTAGTTCCAGGTCCTGCTGTGCATAATCATAAGGCGCAATCCAGGGGGTGGCAGCAGCAATGACAATGAACAGCAATAACACCGTGAGTCCTAATACGGCCAGTCGATTGCGGCGCAGGCGCAGCCAAGCGTCTCGCCATAGCGAGGTCCCCTGTTCCGTTTGCGCGATACTATTAATTGCCGGTGCAGTCATCACTACTGCGCCCTTAACTGGTTACGCAGGCGCGGATTCATCCAAGCGGCCAGTATGTCGGAAAGCAGATTAAAAACCACGATGAGCGTTGCCAGAAATACCGTAGAGCCCAGGATCATGGTGTAGTCGCGATTGAAGGCGGCCTGCACATAGAAACGACCGAGGCCGGGTATCTGGAAGATGGTTTCAACCACAAAGGAACCTGACAGCAACCCTGCGAAGGCCGGTCCCAGGAATGCCACGACCGGAATCATTCCGCCGCGCAGGGCGTGACGGCTGACCACCTGCCACTCGGGGAGGCCCTTGGCACGGGCGGTGCGAATATAATCTTGCGACATCACTTCCAGCATGCCGGCCCGACTGAGTCTGGCGATGTAGGCCGCATAGGCAGCCCCGAGCGTAATCGCCGGCAATATCTTGTCTCCCGGACTGTCGCCCCAGCCTGAAACCGGCAGCCAATCTAGATAGACGCCAAAGACCAGTATCAGGATCGGTCCAAGTAGAAGTGACGGCATGCAGATGCCGATCATGGCAACGGACATGGGGATATAGTCCTGCGCAGTATTGGGCTTCAGTGACGCCACGACCCCGGCCACACCGCCGATGACGAGTGCCACCAACAGCGCGTATAGTGCAAGTTCTGCGGTGACGGGAAAGCCGGCCGCAATCAACTCGTTGACGCTTCGCCCAGGGTATTTAAAGGAGGGCCCTAGGTCCCCATGAGATAGATCACCTAGGTAGGCAGTGTATTGCTCAAACAGCGTCAGGTTTAATCGGTATTGGGCTTCAAGTGCTGCCTTAACCTCTGGGATAACGGCCTTTTCGCTGTCGAAGGGTCCGCCAGGAGCCATTCGTATGAGGAAAAAGGTCACAGTGATGACCACCAGTAATACTGGAATAGCCTGTAATAGACGAGAGACGATAAACCGCCACATTACTCAGCGACTTCCTGATTTTTATCCAGCCAGATGTATCTGAAGTTTACGTAATCCATCAGGTTGGGTGGCAAGCCCCGCACACTGGGGTGGATCAGGTGGTTACTGGTATAGGTGTAGATAGGAATAATTGGCATCTGTTCCATCAGCCGTGTCTCTGCCTGATGGAAGATTGCATAGCGCTCCTCCCGCGACTTGGCTTGAGGCGCTTGATGCTGGATCATATCGTCATAGGCAGGGTCGCAAAAACCAGTGCTGTTGTTGCCACCCTCGCACAGGAACAGGTCGAGGAAATTGTTGGGGTCAACATAGTCCCCTATCCATCCGCGCCGCGCCATCTGGAAATCCATCTGGTCCACTGAGTCGAGGTAGACCTTCCACTCTTGGTTAGTGAGCGTGATGTCGATGTTGAGTGCGTCTTTCCACATCTGTTGCAACGCCACTGCGATCTTCAGATGACTTTCACTGGTGTTATAGGTGAGTTCTAGTCCCGGCCATCCTTTACCGTCAGGATAACCCGCCTCTGCCAGTAGCTCTCGCGCGGCTTCTATATTGTGGCCGAACACTTTGGGCGGCTGGTAGCCGAGTGTGCCGGGTGGCGTAATAGTGTAGGCGGGCACATTACTTTTATGTAGCACGGTATTGTTGAGACGCTCGCGATCCAGTGCCATGGAAAGTGCCTGCCGCACACGCACGTCATCCAGTGGTGGTTCATTGATATTGAGAAGATAGTAGTACGTGCCGAGATAGGGTGCGTTGGCATACGGGCTGTCTTTCATTGCGCGATACACGGGGATTTTCTCTAGCGGAATGGTCTGCGTGTAATGCAGTTGTTCCACCCGAAACATGCGTTCTTCACTGGCAATATTTTCTGTGGGATAGAACACAATACCGTTAAGCTGCACTCGGTCTCGGTCCCAATACGTGTCACTTTTTTCAACACTCAGGCGGCGGTTTAGTTGCCAGTCCTTGAGGCGGAAAGCGCCATTACTGACGATATTCTCGACCCTGGTCCAAGGCGTAAAGCGGTCAGTGGCTTTACCGTGCTTTTCGATGGTAGGCCGGTGCAAAGCGAAGGTGCTGTGATGATCCATGAGTTGTATGAAATACGGCGTGGGTGTGTTGAGTTGCACCTGTAGAGTGTGTTCATCGAGAGCCTTGACGCCGACGTCAGAGAAGTCTTGTATTTTTCCGGTGGCAAACTCTTCGGCGTTTTTCAGTGGATAAAGCATATAACCGTACTGATTACCCATAGCGGGATTCAGCGCGCGCCGCCATGACCAGACATAATCCTCCGCGTTCATGGGGTCGCCGTTGGACCACTTGGCCTTAGGGTTGAGGTGAAATGTAATCGTGAGGCCATCGTCGCTGATGTCCCAGCGTTGTGCTACACCGGGCTCCGATTCCAGGGTGTGCGGGTTTTTTACGGTAAGTCCTTCGAAGAGCGCATTAATAATCAGGCTTTCTGGAATTCCGGTCACAACATGAGGATCCAAGCCCTGAGGTTCTGCGCCATTTCCGAAGTGCAATATGCCACTGCGATTGCCCTGAACGACATTGGACTCGCGGCCGCCGCAGGCCAACAGGGCAAGGCAGGTGAGAACAAGGCATAAAGATTTAAGTACGCCAAATCGCATAGGGTCGGTTCAATCCAAAAACGTGGAGAAGCGCTCGGTGACAGTGGCAAGCATTATGACACTAAACCCGAGCAACCATAAGGTATACGCAAGTGGTTGCGAGGACATCGTATTGTGTCGCAGACGGTGAGGTGCCGCCTGCAGTAGCGGCACCGCTGTCGACTTAGGCGGCGGATTTTTTTCGTGGGCTAACAGTAGGACCGGTGTAGCGTGCGCGCGGTCGAATGAGACGACTGTCACGTCGGAATTCTAGGAAGTGGGCGATATAGCCATAGACACGCGACATGGCGAACATTGCGGTGAAATTAGGGGTGGAAATACCGAGGCTGTGAAATACCGCGCCCTTGTAGAACTCCACATTGGCCCAGATTTCCTTGTCCTTATTGGCAAATTCGCGCTGGCAGGCCTCCTCTACCGCGACCAGCGTGGCCAGTAGGTTTTTGCTCTCTTCATCCTTGCACAGTTCTACGGCCATCGGCTTGAGGATCTTGGCGCGGGGGTCAACAGTGCGGTATTCACGGTGGCCCATGCCCATGATTTTGACTTTGTTCGCGAGGCACTCTTTGACATAGGCATCAGCCTTCTTAGGGCTGCCGATTGCGATGGCCATTTCCAGCGCGGCCTGATCGGCTCCGCCGTGTAATTTGCCGAATAACGTACCGATAGAGGCTGATATACAAGACTGGATCGGTGCGAGGGTGCTGGCGCAGACGCGACCAGCAAAGGTCCCGCAGTTGTAACTGTGTTCCATTTGCAATATCTGGGCAGCATCTAGCATCCGCACTTGTTCCTTGGTCGGGGCAGTGCCATGTAACATGGTTAAGAAGTTTTCATGAAACAGTTTTCCGGGCACCGGTTGCAGGATCACTTTGTTCTGGGACAGGCGATGCCGGGCGGCGACCAGTGCAGAAATTTTCGCGGCCAGAAACAGACCCTGTTCAGCGTCCTGACCGATCGCTAGTGTCTCTTCCTCAGGCAGAGTGAGCAGTGGCACTAACCCTTGCAGCATCAACATTGGGTGAATACCGTTTGGAACCTGCTGCAAAAGGTCGATTTCGGTGCGGCTAAGGTGAGAATGGCGGCACATAAATGCCTTCAGCCGACTTTTCTGCTGCTCGGCGGGCCATTCTCCGAACAGCACCATCCAGACCACATGCAGAAAAGGCACTCCGACCATATCATTTATGTCGATACCGCGATAACTGAGCAGGCCGATTTCGCCCTGCACGTCCGATATTGTCGTTTCTCCGACAATAATTCCGGCTAAATCAGTTGAAAAAATGGGTTCTTCAGAAGGCATGCGCGTTTACTCCAAACTGGTAATATTTCGTATTATAGGCCGGCTAAGTCAATTAGAAGAGTTAATTATACTTATTAATGTATTAGAATAACTAATATGAGATTAGAGAATAGCGAGTTGCGTGCCTTTCGGGCTGTAATAGAAGAAGGTGGTTTCAGGCGTGCGGCGGACGCTTTACATATCAGTCAGTCCGCCGTGAGTCAGGCAGTGGCGGGGCTGGAATTCAAGCTGGAGGCCCCTTTGGTGCAGCGCGGCAAAGAGCTCAGGCTGACCGACGTGGGCCGACGTCTGTTTGACCATGCGGTAGATGTTTTGTTAGATGAGCAGCAAACGCTGGAAGATATTGTGCAGCTTAAACAGGGGAAGACCGAGACCTTGAGCTTGGCACTGAGCGCCTCCGTTAATCGTTTTGACGCACCCGCATTAATAAGCGCGTACTATAAGGAAAACCCCCATACTCGAATGAAGGTGGCAGAAATGCCATCCCGCAGTATTATTTCCGCCGTGCTCTCGGGCAATGCAGAGTTGGGCCTTGGACCTTTTCAAAAAGATATGGTCGCGTTTGAAACACTTCCTCTTTATGGAGACTCGCGCCATTTGGTGGTGAGTCCCAGGCACCCGCAGTATGCGGAAATGATTAATGGAGATGAAGGGGCGCTCAAGCTGACACCTCTGATTGCTTCAGCATTAGACAACCCGGAACTGCGCCCCTCCATCCAGCGGCTGCGTGATCAGTTCAGTACCGTTTGGGAAGTGAGTAGCCTGCCGCTGCGCATTTATATGGTAGAAGAGGGTATGGGTGTGACCTTCATCGACCGCAAGTTGCTGGAGGAGCATCCCAGTTGCGCCAATTTTCGTATCATGGATGATGTATCCTTCGGTCGCATCGACAAGCAGGTGGGACTTTATTTTCGCGCGGGCAAGAACCTCAGTGGCAGTGCTAAAAACTTTATTGTTCTTTGTCGGCGCTACTGGAAATTATAGGGTCGATTCGGTTGCAGCGAGAATCTCCGAAAACTTTGACTATGGAGCTGAGCTAAATGCCAGTCACATTGCGCGACAATAATGTGAAAAAACTCGCCGAGCAGCCCTTTGACGTGCTGATCGTTGGAGGCGGTGTTAATGGCGCTGTTAGCGCTGCATCTTTGGCGGGCAGAGGTGTACGGGTTGCCTTGATTGACCGGGGCGATTTTGGTGGCGGTGTGAGTTCCAACTCGTCTAACCTCGCCTGGGGCGGCATCAAGTACCTTGAGAGCCTAGAGTTTTTTCTGGTCAACAAACTGTGTAAATCGCGCAACCGATTAATGCGCGCGTACCCATCCACGGTGAAAGAGATTCGCTTTCTAACTACTATCCAGCGCGGTTTTCGCTTTCCGCCATTTTTCATTTACCTTGGTAGTGTGTTGTATTGGCTTATGGGGCGGTTTGCCACCCAGGCGCCACGCTACTTTAGCGCGCGTGGTATCAGGGCTGCAGAGCCTGTGATTGACACCAGCAAAGCGACGGGTGGTCTGGAATACTCTGACTGTTATCTGTACGACAATGACGCCCGCTTCGTCTTCAACTTTATTCGCAAGAGTTTAAATTTCGGATGCATTGCCGCTAATTATGTGGAGTCTGTAAGCTCTCGTCGAGAGGAAGGGCAATGGGTGACTCGTGCGCGGGAAATGACTAATGGAGCGCAGTTCGAAATACGTTCAAAGCTTGTTATAAACGCCTGTGGCCCTTGGGTGGATGCGCAAAACCGTATCGAGGCCCAACAGACGCAGTATCACCATCTGTTTTCAAAGGGTGTCCATCTGATTGTTGATCAGATCACCGACAGCCCAAGGGTGCTGACGTTCTTTGCCAGCGATGGGCGGATGTTCTTTCTGATTCCTATGGGACCGAAAACGTGTATCGGTACAACGGATACTCAGGTCTATTCTCCTGACGTCGAGGTGACCGATGAAGATCGTGATTTTTTGTTGGAAAATACCAACGTATTATTGAACCTTGATCAGCCGCTCACCAGAGCGAGCATAATAGCCGAACGGGCGAGTGTGCGGCCACTGGCGATCAAGGGAGAGAGTGGAGAGGCTGATTGGGTGCAGCTGTCACGCAAGCATGTTATCGAAGTGGATGAAGCACACCGGCACTTGAGTATCTTCGGCGGCAAATTAACCGACTGCCTCAATGTCGGGGACGAGGTGGCGGCGTGGGTCGAACGCTTGGGTGTTGCTGTGCCCCAGGCAGGCAATCGGTGGTACGGCGAGCCTGGAGCGGAACTGCGGGATGAATTCATGTTGCAGGCAAAGCTGATGGACTTGGATGCGCTGACGGATCCTTCATCTTCGGAGCCATTGTCCGAACGCTTCTGGCGCCGCTATGCCGAAAGTGCTTTTGGTTTGCTTGAGCGTATTCGCGAAGATGAAGGCAGTGCCGCACTGTTAATTGAGAATGCAGAATACACGCGTTGCGAAATTGAGTTGGCTGCCCGTCGGGAGATGATTGTCACACTAGAGGACTTTATGCGTCGTCGATCCAAAATAGAGCAGGTTGTGCGCCGTGAAGATATCGCCGGTGCTCCGGGCTTACATGAGGCCTGTGATATTTTATTCGGGCAACAATCTGCAGTGCGTCTGCACGAGTATCTCAACCTCGGGTACAAATAAAAGAGGCCACTGAAGTGGCCTGAATATCTTTGGTTCAGTCGACTTTAGGTCTGTGGCTTAGTGCCGTGCACGCCCAGATAATGTGAGCTGAATTTGGGCCGCTCTTCCAGCAAGTCATTGATCTCGTAGATACGCTCGTAGTTGGTGTCTTTGATCAGCCACCTGCCATCCACTTTTAGATAGCGATCCCAGTAGAGTGCGGTGCCGTGGGTTTTGAAATTGTGGTTGAGAATCCACATATTGTCTGCGAGGTACCAAAGAGCTGTGGCCTCGGTGTCACTTAAGATTTGGATCTCCGGGTGGTGCGCGTTGTGTTGCCCTACGGCTTCGGTGGTGAAAGACTGGCCGATGCTGGCGACATACTCATGCTTGCCCTGAAGTTTCCACTCGTAGTTACCACCGCGAAAATGCACAGTGACGTCGTCGTGAAACAGGGTGGCTAACTCTTCGAGGTTTGCGGTGTCTACACAGCGGAAGTATGCGTGTTTAAGCTGCTTAATAGCCTCAATGTCCATTAGTCGTTGAATATCGTTGCGCAATTCTTCAATGTTACCTTCGCTGGCCTTCAACGGCAGGCCAGCGGCTATTCCGAGATTCTTTTTATTGAGTGCCTGGCGTTCGCTCATTCTGCATTCCTCGTTAAATATGGGGGGATGTACCAATTGTGGACTTGTCAGCCGATTATAGATGCTAGTAGGCAAATTGTGACATCTTCACAGTCAGCCTCACTGCGATTGTACTGCCTAGGCCCATCCACTAGAATGCCGTCCCCTCCTGTGGTCGCATAACAAGAACACCTTCGCCGATTGGTCCAGTTATTTGATCCAGCTCCTTGCCCCGTCATGCGGGTGGGTGCTTCCTGTTCACGAGAAATAGAGATGTTTGAGATTCAGCCGAGCAAAATCGCGAGCGCCAAAAACGACATCCTGTCTGGGTTGACTGTGGCTTTAGCGCTGGTGCCGGAAGCGGTGGCGTTTGCCTTTGTAGCCGGCGTTCAGCCGTTGGTCGGCCTGTATGCCGCGTTTATGGTGGGCTTGATCACCGCTTGTCTCGGTGGCCGTCCAGGCATGATTTCCGGCGCTACCGGTGCGCTTGCCGTGGTAATGGTAGCGTTAGTGGCCGATCACGGCGTGGAGTACCTGTTTGCGACGGTGGTGTTGATGGGGGTCCTGCAGATTAGTGCTGGGGTCTTAAAGCTGGGAAAATTCATTCGCATGGTGCCCTACCCAGTTATGCTCGGCTTTGTGAACGGTTTGGCGATCGTAATTTTTCTAGCGCAACTGGGCCAGTTCGGCGTGGCCGGAGAACCGGGCTGGTTGCAGGATACGTTTATGCAGGGATCTATTCTTGATGTCTCTTGGATAGAGGGTTCGCAACTGCATGTCTTGCTGGGGCTGGTCGCGCTGACGATGGCGATTATTCATTTCCTGCCACGTTATACGCGGGCTTTGCCGTCGTCTCTGGTGGCTATTCTGGTAGTCAGTGGATTGGTTTTCGGGTTAGATCTGGAAACTCGAGTGGTCGGTGATGTGGCTTCGATAAAGGGCGGACTGCCCAGCTTTCATATTCCCTCGGTGCCCTTTAGTTTCGATACATTGATCATTATTTTTCCCTATGCGGTTATTCTTGCATCGATTGGCTTGATTGAGTCGTTGTTAACACTGCGCCTAGTCGATGAAATCACCGAAACTAGGGGCCGCGGAAACAAAGAGTGTGTTGCGCAGGGTATCGCCAATACAGCGACGGGTCTGTTTGGTGGCATGGGTGGCTGTGCCATGATTGGCCAAAGCATGATTAATGTGAACTCGGGTGGTCGTGGTCGGCTATCGGGCATCACTGCTGCACTGTGTTTGCTACTTTTTATTCTGGTGGGGTCTTCACTGATTGAAAAAATTCCACTGGCCGCTCTGATCGGTGTGATGTTCATCGTGGTTATAGGCACCTTTGAGTGGAGTAGTTTCCGGGTGATACGCAAAGTGCCGCGCAGCGATGCGCTGGTCTTGGTGCTGGTGTCCGCTGTGACTGTGGCCACTGACCTTGCGATTGCCGTTGTTGTGGGGGTTATTGTGTCTGCACTGGTCTTTGCCTGGGAGCATGCCAAGCATATTCTGGTGGAAGCACGCGAAGACCATAAGGGTTCAACGGTCTACGCGATTACCGGCCCACTATTTTTTGGATCGGTGACCTCTTTTTTGGAGCGCTTTGATCCGTCCAAGGACAATGATGATGTAGTCATCGATTTCGCGCGTTCACGGGTGGCCGACCACTCCGGTCTTGAGGCCATAGACACACTTGCCGAGCGCTATCTTAGCGTCGGCAAGACGCTGCATCTGGTACATCTGAGCGAAGAGTGTCGGAAATTACTGCGCAAGGCCGGCAGCCTCGTGGAAGTCAATGTGATCGAAGACCCTAAGTACTTTGTCGCGGATGATATTCTCGGTTGAGCCCCAGTGGCGTTTCCGTGTTTATCCGCGCCAAGGTGTCTTGCGAGGCTCCCGTGACTATCGAATGTTGAAGTGTTCAGCAGTCTGGTCCAGTGTTTTGCTTAGCATATTCACTAGAGAATCTATTTCACTGTGATTGCAGATCAGCGGTGGCGCAGTGATCATCGTATCCCCGCTTTGACGCACCATCAGCCCTGTCGCATTAGCTCTGTCGCGGCAGTAGACGGCGCCTGCTGCATCCGGCGCTAACCGCTCCCGTGAGTGTTTGTCCCTGACCAATTCCACTGCGCCCAGCATGCCAATACCATGCACCTCGCCCACGATGGGGTGATTCTTCAGTGTCTGCAGGTGTTGCTGGAAATACGGTGCGATGTCGTCTGCCGCCGATTTGATAATGTTTGCGCTCGCGCAACACGGATAGCGTTGCAATACCTGCAGCGCAGACATGCCGTCTAGCATCTTATTGCCGTCGCTATCATAGATGTAGATATGTTCTGCAGGGGAAATGGTACGGCCACCTTGCTGGCTGTGTTTGCTCAAATTGGTGAAGGGATGTAGGTGGTGGTCCTGATCCTGATCCAATTTGCGCAAACGAGCGGTGTCGGTGTCATTATTCATTCTGTGATTCTCACGTTGGGCGCTATAATGGCGCTGCCTGATCATCTTAAGACAGCAGAGCCAGTGGTGTTAGTCTGCGGCACCGTAGACAGTCAGCCATATTAGCGCTGCGCGCAGATCAGGCCTAAACTAAGTTTTTTTGACGCATGTATAATCGCAAGGATATCAGGAGGTCCCGGTGAGTGGTGATATAGATAGCGCTGTATCCTTGGCAGATGATTCCGCCTACGCCAATGTTTTTAGCTTTATGGGGTTGCCCCTCAGTCGTGACATCGACCAACCCTCTCTGGACGCAGTCGTTATGGGCATCCCCTATGATCTGGCCACGAGTGGCCGCGCTGGTGCACGCAGCGGCCCCAATGGTATTCGTCAGGCCAGCGCCAACTTGCGCTGGGAGGAGCAACGCTGGCCCTGGGATTTTCAGCTGGCTAGGCGCCTGCGCGCAATTGACTATGGTGACATACGATTCTCTGCGGGTGATAGTGATGACATGCTGTTACAGGTTGAGGCCCACGCAGCGCGCATTACTGGTGCGGGGAAAACATTGGTTAGCCTGGGCGGCGATCACTTTGTCACGCTAGCGCTGTTGCGCGGACACGTCGCTGCGCACGGCAAGCTGGCATTGATACATTTTGACGCCCATACCGATACTTACTCTGCGCATGAAAAATACGATCATGGCAGCATGTTTTATCGAGCACCGCAGGAGGGACTCATTGATACTTCTCGGTCTGTCCAGGTTGGCATACGGACCGAGTACGATCACGCCGATCACGCGTTTCAGGTTATTAACGCGGACCAGGTCAATGAACAGTCGGCGCAGGCGGTTATCGACGCTATCAAGGCTAGGGTCGGTGATACGCCGGCCTATCTGAGTTTCGATATCGACTGCTTGGATCCGGCTTTTGCGCCGGGTACGGGTACGCCGGTCGTCGGTGGACTGAGTACCTCCAGAGCATTGCAAATCTTGCGTGGCATCGCAGATTTGAATATTGTTGGCTTTGATGTGGTTGAAGTAGCACCCGCCTACGATCATGCAGAGGTGACCGCCTTGGCGGGCGCCTCGCTGGCGCTGGAATTTCTTTACATGAAAGCCAGTCGCGGCTGATACGAAGAAGCGGAACAGGAAGGTTTTAAAAATGGCAAAGCAGATAAAATGGCAGGCGCTGAACTGGCAGGATCCATTCTTGCTAGAGCAGCAGCTGACTGAGCAACAGCGCATGGTGCGCGATAGCGCGCGCCAGTACGCGCAGGAAAAATTGCTGCCACGGGTGCGTGATGCCTTTCGCAATGAGCAGACCGACCTGGCTATTTTTCGCGAAATGGGCGCGTTGGGACTATTGGGTTCTACGATTAATGGATATGGCTGTCCCGGAGTGGACTACACGTCTTATGGTCTTATCGCCCGAGAAGTGGAGCGGGTAGATTCTGGCTATCGATCCATGATGAGCGTCCAGTCGTCATTAGTGATGTACCCTATTTATGCTTATGGCAGTGAGGCGCAGCGCGAGAAATATCTGCCAAAACTGGCCACGGGTGAATGGATTGGTTGTTTTGGTTTGACTGAACCGGATCATGGCTCCGACCCCGGTGGCATGGAGACGCGGGCTAGAAGTGTCGACAACGGCTATCAGATCAGCGGCGCAAAGATGTGGATTACCAACAGCCCCATTGCGGATGTCTTTATCATTTGGGCAAAAACGGACGACGATAAAATTCGCGGTTTTATTCTGGAACGGGACATGGCCGGACTGAGTACGCCCACGATAGAAGGAAAACTCGCCCTGCGTACTTCCGTCACCGGAGAAATTATTATGCAGGACGTGTTCGTATCTGAGGCGCAATTGCTGCCGGATGTCGAGGGTCTGAAGGGTCCCTTTGGGTGCCTTAATAATGCACGCTATGGGATCAGTTGGGGCGCCATCGGCGCCGCCGAAAACTGCTGGCATACCGCGCGGGACTACACCTTATCGCGCAGTCAGTTCGGTCGCCCGCTGGCGGCGAACCAGCTCGTGCAGTTAAAACTGGCAGATATGCAGACTGAAATCAGTCTCGCGTTACAGGGGTGTTTCCGTGCCGGACAGTTGATGGATGCCGGACAGATCGCGCCAGAGCTGATCTCCCTGATCAAGCGCAACTCCTGTGGAAAATCTCTCGCCATTGCCCGTCAGGCACGGGACATGCTCGGAGGCAATGGTATTTCCGATGAGTACCCAGTAATGCGCCACATGGTCAATCTCGAAGTGGTCAATACGTATGAGGGCACACAGGATATTCACGCGCTGATACTCGGGCGCACGCAGACCGATATACCTGCATTTTGAGGTCGCTAATGAATCTTGCTCAAGTGACAACAGGAGCTACAGCGTTATCAATGACACATCAAAGAAAAGTTAAAGCGCCCGTGATTTGACAAGCTGTATGGCGTAGCGATAGAACGCCATGTCAATGGCATTGTCGGCTGCAATACGCTCTAGAAAAATTGGGTTTACCTCTCGTCTGTCGCCGACGTTTTTTCTGGCACCAGAGAGCAGTGAAGGCCAGCCGAATTTTCGTTCAAGCTCTGCAAGAAATGATGGGATATCACTTTGCAGCCCGATCACATTGACCTTGTTGAGGTTTTTTTTCGCCAGCTCAAGCTGCTCAAGTCCGACGGGGAAGGGATCGAATCCCGACAAAAGGTTGCTCTCATTTGGGACAGCAAAAACTTTCGTTTGGTGATTGAGGATCTCGCCGGTATATATTGCGCTGTTGTCATAGATATCTTCCAGGGTAGCGTTAGCAAACTCTGGTCGGTGGCGTCGCTTCTGGCCCAATACCGACAGGGTTCTAGCCACCGGATCACGAAGCACTGTCATAGTCGACGGAGGTGTATTGAAAGCAAGCCTTTGAGATACCGCATAGGGCATATGCCCGTTAAAGAGCTGATACTTGGCCTGTTCAGCGGCGGGTGTATCAACCAGCTTCTGACCGAAGACGTAACGAGCTAGGACCTTTGGCAGTCCTCCCTGTTCCAGTGGCGGGTAGACTTCTGAGCGATCAAAATTCTCCATAAGATGCTCTCGGATGCTTGTCCCAGCAGTTTTCTGTATGTGGATAAAGAAAAATCGCTTCGTCTCATCTTCTTCATTGGGGCCAGTGGACATCCTTAAAAGGTCTCCTGATGCGCGCGAGTGCCACTATTTAGAGGAGCTTTTTGCGGTAGATTGCATAGAGCGCCTCGAGGCCCTTTGTTGCCCATATTAGAATGGCAGTCCGTCATCAATATTGTGATTGGAGTCCGCCGGAGTCGGCATACCTTCGGTATGGACTATGCCATTGAGGTCCTGTTGAATTGACAGGACGTTATCTGGAGCCGCAAAAAACTGGGAATACCACTTGCGCCCGATACGGAACGGACCGTCAGTTTTCATCTGCATAATTTTCAGTGCGGGTTTCTTGTTCTGCCATACATTAAAGTCTGCACCAAAGGCTTCTAACGCTCCAGCCTGAGCCTGCTTGGCTATCTCGCGATCTTCCTCTGTCGCTTGCGCGGCGCTCCCCTTGAACAGGCAGCCGTGGAAGCATTTGGTGAGTCCGTCATCCACAGGTGTATTGGCAATTAGTTCGAAGATGACATTGCCGGAAAATACCTGTTTGGAGAGTAATATTCCGGGGCCGGTGTACCAAGTGGTGGTGTAAAGGTAAGTCTCATAGAGCTGCATTGGGCCGCCCTGTCGCTGTACATAGATATGATCAATGAATTCGTTCTCAAAGTATTCGCTTGGAGCGCCATGAGTGGGTCCGAGGTGGCGAACATCAGCCATGTTGTCTAGGATTTCCTGGGTGTGTATTGCTAACTCACCCAGATGGTCAAGTTCCCAGCGCACCCACTGCGGGTCATCCCACTCTGGTAAAGACGGGGCCTCGTAGTCTGGCGCACGGCCATCCGCATCATACCAAGCCATGATGCAGCCCATGTTATCCACCACGGGGTAGGAGCGAATAGAAGCTGATTTTGGGCAGGGGCCATCGTGATATGGAATGTCGTCAACATCACCATCAGAGTTGTAGCGCCAGCCGTGATAGGGGCAGCGAATAGAGTCACCCTCTATCTGCTCGCCGTTTTTCACAATCATGGCGCTGGTACTTGCGGTCAGGTGTGTGCCCATGTGGGAGCAATAGGCGTCCAGTAACACCGGCTTTCCACTTTCTCCACGATATAACGCTAGATCCTGACCGAAATAACGGACGGCCATAGGGCCCTTATCCAGCTCTTTGCTCTCCGCCACAATAAACCAGCCCCGGGGAAAGGTATTGGGGCCCAGATTGTAGTCAGCTGCTGTTGCCATGATGTCACCTTGTGTTTTTATAACAATACAGGAGTATAGACTGCGTGAGCACTTCTGCTACCCCTGTTTGAGCCACAGGGTGAAGGAAAGCCCCGTGGCTTAACTATTCAACTTAAGAGGGGTAACGGATGTCGCTACTGTGGGCTTCATGAGGAGGAAGCGTCGTCTCGGGTCAATGCCGGTGGTAGCAAGGCGTAGGGCCAGGATAAAATCTGCTGACATCTAGAGCTGAGTAGTAAAGGTCAGAACATACAAGGGCCCTTTAATATCAAGCTTGCCAACCGTTTTATTGAAATCCAACTCAGTGGACATGTAGCGAATTCCGAAGCCGATGTGCTGGTTCTGTCGGATGCTGAAATCGAGACCTGCTCGTAAGTAATAGCCGATGTTAATATCGGAACTGTCGGTTTCCTCGAAAACCACGGTGTCGGCTGGCGTCACCTGTGGTGGAGCTGACATGCTGCTTTCATTATTCACATCGTGTGAACCGTACATAACCATGGGGCCAGCGGCGGCGTATGTCGTAATACGATCACTCACTCGTCCGCGTACATAGCCACCGAGGTGAATCTCAGCCAGAAACAGGGAGCTGTCTGCTTCCAGCACTACGGTGCCACCACTGCCGTTGGTCGAGCTGCCGGAGAATCTCGTGTCATCCGTTTTCCATGAAACACTTGCGCCGGGGTTGAGACCCCAGTGCACCCACCCCTTGGCGAACGTGTACTCTACCTCGAGGCCACCGCTGGGGAGGGAGCTGAAATCAATGTCCACTGCGCCCTGTGACTTTCCTTCCTCGTTGGTCGTTTGATTGTCCAGCTCCAGAATACCAAAGGACATCTGCACCAAAGGTGCCGAGTCATTGGGTGCTTCGGCCTGGGCAGTGGTTATGTGAAGTGCGAAAAACAGTGCACTGCAGACAGTGGGGAATCTATGCTTCACGGGTGTTAGGTATCCTGTGTATATTATGTTTGACTACTGGCCAGCATCCATTTTCGTAGTCTATTAGAGTCACCATAGGGCGTTAATTTTCCAAAGGAATTTAGCAACACAATGGACACAGCTTCGCCATCGATATTCGTGCTCATCACCAGACAGCGCCCAGCTTCATTGATATAGCCTGTTTTACTGAGTTCAATTTTCCAGTTCGCATTTTTCAGCAGTCGGTTGGTGTTATTGAACGTGAGAGGACCCCTGCTGGCATAAGGTTGTACATCACGATGGAGGGTCGTAGTTGCGTCTGTGATCATGGGATAACCCTCGGCGGCGGCCAGCATTCTAGCCAGATCGCTGGCAGTCGATACGTTGTCCGCATTGAGCCCAGCAGGGTCTGCGAACTGGCTGCTGTACATGCCAAGATTGGCAGCCTTGTTGTTCATTGCTGCAACAAAGCGTTCAAGACCTCCGGGGTAGGTTCTACCCAAGGCGGCAGCAGCTCGGTTTTCCGATGACATCAGCGCGAGTAGCAGCAGTTCGCGGCGCTGCAGAGTCGCCCCGACACTCAAGCGCGAACCCGTCATGCGAATAAAGTCGCGATCTTGGTTGGCGATGACGATGTCTTCTTCAAGATCCAAGCCGGCGTCTAGTATGATCATAGCGGTCATTAGTTTTGTGATGGACGCGATAGGTCTAACCGTATCTATGTCTTTCCCGTAGATCAGGTTGCCTCGCGAATCAAGCACGATAGCGGACGCTGAACGCAGTTCAGGGTTACCTTTGAGGGCAGAAAACTTTGATGTGTTGGCCGTAACAGACCCGGTAAAAAAAAAGACTAATACAAAGCAGATCGCCTTCGTGATTCCCATCGCTCACCACTCCACATGACCCCGTTAACGCTGCTATTTTTTTTGCCGCTAAAGCAGAGAGGGTGTATTTTCGACTGACTCTGCAAGTGCAAAATTATGCCTTAGGTGAGGAAAAATCTCCACTATGTATTCGCATTTTGATGTTGCGTTAACCGGGTTCTGACTCAGCTCCAGCCTCTACTCGCAGAAGACCGCGGAAGGTGCGAGTGGCCGAAGTATCTCCCGAAAGTACGCGGTAGACATCGCGAAAAATGGGCGTGTCCACTTTGTATTGTTCGGCCAGCGCGAGCACGGCCGGCGCACTCTTCACGCCTTCAGCCACCATTACCATTTCGCTGACAATCTCTTCCATGTTTCGCCCCATGCCCAGCTGAATGCCCACGTGGCGATTGCGGCTCTGGGGACTCGTGCAGGTGGCGATCATGTCGCCCATCCCGGCCAGTCCGGCAAAGGTCTCTGCCTGACCGCCCATCGCTACGCCAAGCCGGGTGACTTCGGCCAGCCCTCGGGTGATC
>CAJXTK010000042.1 GCA_913061115.1 uncultured Haliea sp. | reverse complement strand
CACCTCTCTATTCTTCGGCAGCGTCAGATGTGTATAAGAGACAGGTTTGTGTAGGTAGGCCTAGAAGCCTGGCTGGTTTCAGGTTAACGACACGACGAGGTTGCAGCATGCAGCGACGACAAATGATTGGAGAAAGTTGAATGGCTCGTATTGCCGGCGTCAACATACCAGATAACAAGCATACCGTTATCTCATTAACATATATTTTCGGTGTCGGTCGCAGTCAGGCCAGGCGCCTCTGTGCTGATACTGGTGTGGCGGAAAGTGCCAAAATCAGTGCTTTGACAGAGCAGGATATGGATGCGCTTCGTACCAAAGTAGGCGACTTAATGGTTGAGGGTGATCTGCGTCGAGAAGTGTCTATGAACATCAAGCGCTTGATGGATCTGGGTTGTAATCGTGGTCTACGTCACCGTAGGGGCTTACCTCTGCGTGGGCAGCGGACCAAGACTAACGCCCGTACTCGTAAAGGACCACGTAAGCCGATTCGTAAGTAAACATTATATTTGCGAATTCTTTTTAGTGTAGCTGCACCCTAGTGCAGTGTTGATATTAAGGCAGGAATTAAAGTATGGCGAAGCCAAGTGCGAAAAGCACTCGTAAGAAAATAACCAAGACGGTTGTCGACGGTATTGCGCATATCCACGCATCCTTCAATAACACGATTATTACTATCACAGACCGTCAGGGTAATACTCTGAGTTGGGCGACATCCGGAGGCTCCGGTTTCCGTGGTTCGCGTAAAAGCACACCCTTTGCTGCGCAGGTTGCAGCAGAGCGGGCCGGTGAAGCGGCAAAGGACTATGGACTTCAAAATCTTGATGTGCAGGTGAAAGGTCCGGGGCCTGGTAGAGAGTCTGCGGTTCGTGCACTCAACACCTGTGGTTATAATATCAGTAACATTACTGACGTCACGCCTATTCCACACAACGGCTGTCGTCCGCCCAAGAAACGTCGCGTATAACGCTTACAGGATAGAATTGACATGGCTCGATATATTGGACCCAAGTGCAAACTCTCCCGTCGTGAAGGGACGGATCTGTTCCTTAAGAGCGGAGTTCGCTCGTTGGAAAGTAAGTGTAAGCTAGACGCCATTCCTGGTCAGCACGGAGCCCGTCGTGGTCGTTTGTCTGACTATGGTGTGCAGTTGCGAGAGAAGCAGAAGGTACGTCGCATCTATGGCGTGCTGGAGAAGCAGTTCCGTAACTATTATAAGGAAGCTGCGCGTCTCAAAGGGGCCACAGGTGAAAACCTGTTACAACTCCTCGAGAGCCGACTGGATAATGTCGTTTACCGCATGGGTTTTGGATCTACCCGGGCGGAATCACGGCAGCTAGTGTCTCATAAGGCCATTTTGGTGAATGGCGTGATTGTTAATGTCGCCTCTTATAAGGTGCAGGCAGGAGACATTGTTGCCTTGCGCGAGAAGGCCAAGAAGCAGCTGCGCGTGCAGTCCGCCTTGGCGCTGGCTTCTCATCGCGGAGATTCCGAGTGGCTAGACGTTAACAGCGAGAAGCTGGAAGGGGTATTCAAGACAGTGCCTGATCGGCAGGACTTGTCGTCCGAGATCAATGAAAACTTGATTGTCGAGCTTTACTCGAAGTAACCCACTGAAGGACTAACCTAAAAGACAGGTGCCCCAATGCAGAGTGCAGTGAACGAATTTTTGACCCCTCGCGTGATCAATGTTGAAGAGAAGAACAGCACGCGTTCCCAGGTAACCCTCGAGCCTCTGGAGCGTGGCTTTGGCCACACTCTTGGTAATGCGCTTCGTCGCATATTACTTTCTTCGATGCCCGGTAGTGCGATTACCGAGGTAGAGATTGAGGGTGTGCTGCATGAATACAGTGCGATCGAGGGTGTGCAGGAGGATGTCATAGAAATCCTTCTTAACCTCAAAGGCGTGGCTCTGGTGATGAATGGTAAAGAGGAAGCCGAGCTGACACTGAGTAAAAAGGGTCCGGGTACTGTCACAGCAGGTGATATTCAGGTAGATCACGATATCGAAGTCCGTAATCCTGAGCATGTTATTTGTCACCTTAACGCCGGTGCAGAAATAAATATGCGACTGACTGTCGCGCTTGGTCGCGGGTACTCTCCTGCCGATTCCCGCGAAAACCCCGAGGAAGAGACACGTTCTATTGGGCGCCTGCAATTGGATGCGACCTTTTCTCCTGTGTATCGTGTGTCCTATGTCGTAGAGGCAGCTCGAGTTGAGCAGCGTACCGACCTAGATAAGTTGGTGCTCGATTTGGAAACGAACGGAACGATAGACCCTGAAGAAGCGATTCGTCGCGCAGCGACTATCCTGCAGCAACAGCTGGCAGTGTTTGTCGACCTTGAAAGTGAGAGCGAGTCTGAATCTGTCGTGGAGGAGGACGAAGTCGATCCAATTCTGCTGCGGCCTGTAGATGACTTGGAGCTGACAGTCCGCTCCGCCAACTGCCTCAAAGCCGAGAACATATACTATATA
Source organism: uncultured Haliea sp. (assembly GCA_913061115.1). Taxonomy (GTDB): domain Bacteria; phylum Pseudomonadota; class Gammaproteobacteria; order Pseudomonadales; family Halieaceae; genus Marimicrobium. The sequence goes on along the minus strand of CAJXTK010000042.1, from coordinate 16,392 downwards.
GGTGACCTGGTGCAGCGCACCGAAGTTGAGTTACTCAAGACGCCAAACTTGGGCAAGAAGTCGCTTACCGAAATTAAGGATGTGCTGGCTTCGCGCAGTCTGTCTTTGGGTATGCGCTTGGACAACTGGCCACCGGCGAGTTTGAAAAACGATGATCGGGTTTTAAGCATCTAAGCAGGCCCGATTGACAGATAGCAGTGCTGCGATAGCACAGTAAAATAGGATAGCAAAAATGCGTCATCGTCACAGTGGACGTCAACTGAATCGTAATAGCTCGCACCGTAAGGCCATGTTTCGCAATATGACTGTTTCGTTGGTGGAACATGAGCTGATTCGGACAACCTTGCCAAAAGCGAAAGAACTGCGCGGCTATGCAGAGCCGCTTATTACCCTAGCGAAAAAGGACAGCGTAGCCAATCGTCGCCTAGCTTTCGATAGGACGCGGGACAGTTCGGCCGTGGGTAAATTGTTCAACGAGTTAGGCCCTCGCTATCAGGAGCGCCCGGGTGGTTATATTCGCATTCTCAAATGCGGTTATCGCACAGGGGATAAAGCGCCTATGGCCTATGTTGAACTGGTTGATCGCCCTCAAGTCGAGACGACGGAAGACGACGAAGATTGATAACTTTTTGATGTCTGATTAAAATTGAAAGCCGGGCATTGCTCCCGGCTTTTTTGTATCAAGAGCAAGCAGGTTTTTATTTAGGCCGCTTTTTTTGTGTGCGTTTTAGTATGGGCCCCAGGAAATGACCCGTAAATGAGGCTTTTATTTTTGCCACATCTTCAGGCGTCCCAGTCGCGATTATGTTGCCGCCACCGCTGCCCCCTTCAGGCCCTAGGTCCACAACCCAGTCCGCCGTCTTAATAACATCGAGGTTGTGCTCAATAATCACCACGGTATTACCGTGATCTCGCAGTCGGTGGAGAACAACCAGCAGTTGCCTGATATCTTCAAAGTGTAATCCGGTAGTAGGCTCGTCCAGAATATACAGTGTTTTCCCTGTGTCCCGCTTAGAGAGTTCGCGTGACAACTTGATCCTCTGGGCTTCACCGCCTGAAAGGGTAGTAGCCGCTTGGCCCAGACGAATGTAGGAGAGGCCGACGTCCATTAGGGTCTGAATTTTTCGAGCAATCGTAGGGACAGGTTCGAAGAACGGTAGTGCATCCTCAATGGTCATTTCTAAAACTTCATGGATATTCTTGCCCTTGTACCGCACTTCTAGTGTTTCTCGGTTATAACGTTTTCCCTTACAAACATCGCATGGCACATATATATCGGGAAGAAAATGCATCTCGACTTTTGTAACGCCGTCGCCCTGGCAGGCTTCGCAGCGACCGCCTTTCACATTGAAACTGAATCTTCCGGGTTTATATCCTCTGGAACGCGCCTCCTGTGTGCCAGAGAACAATTCTCGTACTGGGGTAAAAATGCCGGTGTAGGTTGCAGGATTCGATCGCGGAGTGCGGCCAATAGGGCTTTGGTCGATGTCTATGCACTTATCGATATACTCCATTCCCGTTATCGACTCAAAGGGCGCTGGGGTTAGAGTGGTTGCCCCATTCAACTCAGTGGCGGCGATTGGATAGAGCGTACTGTTCACCAAAGATGATTTTCCTGAGCCTGAAACTCCTGTGACACACGTGAGCAAGCCCAGTGGGAGTTCTAGGGTGACCGATTGGAGGTTGTTGCCCGTTGCGCCCTTTAACACCAGCATGCGTTCTAGATCTATCTGCGTGCGCCGCTTTGGGATGCTGATCGTTTTTGCACCCGAGAGATAGGCCCCGGTAAGCGAGTGCTCATTGTTGAGAATGTCCTCGAGAGTGCCTGAAGCGACGATCTGACCCCCATGTATCCCGGCCCCAGGACCGATATCAATAATATGGTCTGCACTGCGAATAGCGTCTTCATCGTGCTCCACTACCAGCACGGTATTACCCATGTCTCTCAAATGGGTGAGTGTGGTCAGAAGTCGCTCGTTGTCCCGTTGGTGCAGGCCAATAGATGGCTCATCCAGAATATACATAACGCCCACTAGGCCAGCGCCAATCTGAGAGGCCAGACGTATACGTTGGGCTTCACCGCCCGACAGTGTTTCGGCACTGCGGTTTAACGACAGATAGCTCAACCCCACATCGACCAAAAAACGGTAGCGCGCTCGTAATTCTTTAAGAATCTTGTCAGCGATTTGACCGCGTCGGCCTTTGAGTTGCAATTGATTAAAGTAAACTTCAGCCTCGCCGACCGGCATTGCTGTGATGCTCGGGAGGTTATTTTGATCGACAAACACGTGTCGGGCGTCGCGGCGCAGTCGGGTCCCGTGGCAGTCAGGGCAGGGTTGGGTAGCTAAAAATTTGGCCAATTCCTCTCGCACTGATTGCGACTCTGTGTCCCGATAACGGCGTTCCATGTTGGGAAGAATGCCCTCAAAGGCGTGCTTGCGTTTAAAAACATCTCCTCGGTCATTGATATAAGAAAAGGCGATTTCCTGAGTGCCGCTCCCACGAAGGATGATTTTCCGGTGTTTTTTACTCAGCTGATTGAACGGAGTATCAATACTGAAGTCATAGTGTTCAGCGAGCGAATTCAACATGTGAAAGTAGTAGACATTGCGCCGGTCCCAGCCGCGTATTGCACCTTCAGCCAGGCTCGACTCGGGGAATAGTACCAAGCGCTCTTCATCGAAGAATTGTTTGACACCGAGTCCGTCACAGCCACTACAAGCTCCCGCTGGATTGTTAAACGAAAATAGGCGAGGCTCCAACTCGTCAATACTATGGCCACATTCGGGGCAGGCGAAGCGTGCGGAGAAACTGATGTCTTTGTTTTTGCTTTCCATATAGCTAATAGAAGCTAACCCATCGGTCAGGTTCAGCGCGGTCTCAAAGGATTCTGCCAGACGAATACCAAGATCCCCCCGAACTTTAAAGCGGTCTACGACCACCTCGATACGATGCTTTTTCTTTTTATCCAACACTGGCACATCGTCTAGGTCGGCGACGACGCCATTAATGCGTGCGCGGACAAAGCCGCCGGCCCGCAGCTCCTCTAATATATGTAGATGCTCGCCTTTGCGGTCGCGCACTACTGGAGCCAGCAGCATGAGTTTTGTTTCTTCGGGCAATGCCAGGACTAAATCCACCATTTGACTCACGGTCTGAGCCTGCAGGTTGATGTCGTGATCAGGGCAGCGTGGCTCTCCAACCCGGGCGTACAGCAAGCGCAGGTAATCGTAAATTTCGGTGATAGTGCCAACCGTGGAGCGGGGGTTGTGGGAAGTTGACTTCTGCTCGATGGAAATGGCTGGTGATAAACCCTCTATGTGGTCCACATCAGGCTTTTCCATGATTGAAAGAAACTGGCGGGCATAGGTCGACAGTGACTCTACATAGCGGCGCTGGCCCTCAGCATAGAGGGTATCAAAGGCGAGTGAGGATTTACCGGAGCCCGACAGGCCAGTGATTACCACTAATTTGTCCCGCGGAATATCGAGGTCGATGTTTTTGAGGTTGTGTGTTCGTGCCCCGCGTACTTGTATAGTGTCCATAAGAACTCTGGTGCCGCCTTGAAATCTAAACCGGATATTATAAGCCTAGACCTGGGTGCGAGGCAAAAACCTTGCTTATATTTTCCCGCATGGGGGTTGTTTGGATGTCCTGTATGAAGCGGAAATGATAACATTAGCGGCTGCTTTTCCGGCCGCTTCTTGGTGAAATACGCATAGTGATTACTGAAAACCCCATGACAGGGCGCGAGCGTCGAGCGGTAGGTTCGCTGGCGCTGCTGTACTGCTTTCGCATGCTCGGCCTGTTCATGGTGCTGCCGCTGCTGGCCCTGTACGCGTCAGATCTAGCGGACGCAACCCCAACCATGATTGGACTGGCGTTAGGTATTTACGGTCTAACTCAGGCGATATTACAGATTCCTTTTGGCTGGCTGTCTGATCGGATAGGTCGCAAGCCGGTCATTATCTTTGGATTACTCTTGTTTGCTTTGGGGAGTGTGATCGCGGCAATGGCGGATAGTATGAACGGTATTATTTTGGGCCGTACACTGCAAGGCAGCGGTGCTATTGCCAGTACCGTGATGGCGCTAGTAGCCGACTTGACACGAGAAGAGCAGCGTACAAAGGCAATGGCACTGGTCGGTATAAGTATCGGTTTGTCTTTTGCGGTGGCTATGGTGTTAGGTCCGGTTGTTGCGTCAGTGGGGGGGCTTGCCGGCGTTTTCTGGTTTACGGCAGTGCTCGCAGCAGTCGGAATTGGAATTGTTATTCTGCTGGTGCCAACTCCGCACAGTGCCACTGGCGACCATCAGGAAGAGGGTGCAAGGTTGGGATTTATAGGCCGCGGTCTTGTAGACGCAGGACTGGTTCGGCTCAACTTTGGAGTATTTGTTTTACATTTTATTCTTGTGGCCTGCTTTCTTGTGCTGCCAGGGTTGCTCGAGCAGACCTTTGGTGTTGGCCGGGAGCAACACTGGATGGTGTATCTACCCGTGTTGCTGCTCTCGATCGTCGGTATGGTGCCGCTGATGATTCTGGCGGAACGCGGCAAGCGGCCGCGTCAGATGTTCTTGCTAAGCATTGCATTGATTTTTGCGGCGATCGGTGTGCTGGGCTTCACTGCTACCAATCTGTTGTTCTATGGTGGCCTTTGGCTATTTTTTGTGGGGTTTAATTATCTAGAGGCGACCCTTCCCTCGCTGGTTAGCAAGACGGTGTTCGCCGGGGGCAAGGGGACCGCTATGGGCGTTTACTCTTCCTGTCAGTTTATGGGTGCATTTGCCGGCGGTGCTGGTGGGGGTTGGCTATTAGATCACCTAGGTAGTGGCGTGCTGACTGGTGTGTGCCTTGCGCTGGCCGCTGGCTGGTGGCTGGTGGTTCAGACTGCCCCTGTGCCTAAGGATGTGACGAATATCACCCCCACTCCCTTGATCGAGACCTGATCTGTGCAGATTTGGCGGTCATAGTGGGAGAGGTTCGGGTTCAATTATAGGACTTTGGCCGGAGTTGGTGTCGCAATTGAATGATGAGGTTGTTATAGTCAATGGTCAAATCCGCTATCGATTCTGTGTAAAAAATGAGGAAAATGTATGGCCACACGGGGCATTAACAAAGTCATTTTGATAGGTAATCTTGGCAATGATCCGGAGACCCGCTTCTTCCCTGATGGCGGTGCTATTACAAATGCCAGTGTCGCCACCAGCGAAAGCTGGAAGGACAAGCAGACCGGGCAAATGCAGGAGCGTACCGAGTGGCACCGGATCGTATTTCGTGATCGTGGAAACTTCAGGCTAGGACAGATTGCCGGAGAGTATTTGAAAAAGGGCTCTAAGGTCTACATTGAGGGCTCCCTGCGTACGCGTAAATGGCAGGATAAGGAAGGGCAGGACCGTTATACGACGGAAATCCAAGCTGATGAAATGCAGATGTTAGATTCGCGCAGCGCAAGCTCGGGTGACGCCTATGATGGTGCGAACGTTAAGCAAAATCCACCCTCAAAGGCCCCCTCGGCCCCTGTAGCGGCGGCTCCAATCCCAGAAGGAGACTCGGGAAATTTTGACGACGACATACCTTTCTAGGGGATGCGCTTGATGGCTGGACAGTAGTTGCCGATCGGTTGTGCATCGACGATGCGTGTACTTATATTGGGATCCGATACGCCTCTAGGCGTCGCGTTGATCCGTCGACAAGCACTGTCAGGGCGCCACGAATTGGTGTCCATGAGTTGTTCAGCCTGTCGTTGGAAGAGCGAGCGGCAGGCGAAAAAAAGTATCGTACGCGCGAAGAGCAATGTCGTTGTTGATCTTCGTGCAGACTCTGCTGGAGATGCCGGTCTGCAGGTCCAGGAGCTAGACTTGCAGCGCTGCCACTGGGTGGCTAAGGCTTGTCATCGAACCGATGCTACTTACCTGTATGTCTCTAGTTCGGCGATCTTCTCTGGCGAGCTGGAGAGACCCTACGTGGAGGAGGACTCACCCGATAACGAAGAAGTCGCTGGTCAACTTCTTGCGCGTGCTGAACACATCGTCGCCGATGTCTGCTTACGCCATCTAATATTGCGGTTTGGTCCTGTCTTCTCCAGTGAGGGCATGAATCTCATCACACGGTTGCTGGGTTCGCTGCGCGGGGGCGATAGTTTGGTGTTGAACAATAACTTGCGTGGTTGTCCGGTCGCCGCCGATGATGGTGCTAGGGTCCTATTGGCGCTGCTTGATCAGCTGAGTACGGGGCTGGAACCATGGGGAACTTATCACTATGGCAGTTCTGATGCGGCCACCTATTATGAATTTGGGGAGGCGTTGCTGGCTTGCGCCTCGCAGTTTTTTGAGTTCAGCCCTTCGGCGGTGCAACTGGAGCGGGAGACTGATGGGTTGAGGTCTCTCAATCGGACACTCGACTGCAGTAAGATACGCAATACGTTTGCCGTTAGGCAGATTCCCTGGCGCAGCGCGATTGGCGATGTGGTGAAACAGTATTACGAGAAGCAGCAGGGGTGAACAGTATGGGTCTAGTGACTGATGAAAATTCACAGGGTCTGTCCATAGCAGTCTTAACGGTGTCCGATACGCGTACGCGGGAAAACGATACGTCCGGAGACTATCTGGTCAAAGCGCTGGAGGAAGCAGGACATCACATGGGAAACAGAACGATAGTGCGTGATGATATTTATCAGATACGCGCTGTCCTGTCGGCACTCATTGCTGACACGAGCATCAATGCAGTGCTCATGACTGGCGGGACGGGATTTTCGGGGAGGGACTCTACTCCCGAGGCCGTTCGACCGCTCTTCGATAAAGCGATTGACGGGTTTGGGGAGGTATTTCGCGCCTTGTCTTATGAGGAGATTGGCTCTTCGACAGTACAATCTCGTGCACTCGCGGGTTTTGCCAATAGTACCGTCATATTTTGTATGCCAGGATCCACTGGTGCCTGCAAGACAGCATGGAACGGTCTTATTTGTGAGCAGCTGGATAACAGCCATCGCCCGTGTAATTTCGTTGGCGTGCTCAGCGTGCTTGAACACGAGTGACTTTGACCCCCTTGACCCCTTTGATGCCGGTTGCAGAGGCACTGGCAATGGTTCTCTCCGCTGCTCAGCACATCAATAAGACGATTGATGTGCCTCTTCTCGATGCTCATGGTTACGTGCTTTCCCAGGATGTGTTGTCAACAATCGACGTCCCCCCGGCTGATAATAGTGCGATGGATGGATATGCCTTACGTGCCAGTGATGCGGAGCAAACGCTCCCTGTAAGTCAGCGTATTCCTGCCGGCACTGTTGGCTCACCTTTGGAGGAGGCTTGCGCCGCTCGAATTTTTACTGGAGCAGCGATTCCTGCCGGTGCGAATGCGGTGGTGATGCAGGAAAACTGTACTGAAATAGCCGGCAAAGTGAGCGTGTCAGGCCCTGTGATAACAGGGCAGAATATTCGTTATCGTGGACAGGATATTAAGTCTGGCGACATTGTTTTGGCAAAGGGGCGCATATTACGCCCTCAGGACATGGGGATGTTGGCCTCAATTGGCTGCGCGCGCGCTAAGGTCTATCGTCCTTTGCGTGTCGCCGTGCTATCAACCGGCGACGAGTTGTTTGAACCCGGCAGTGGTGCTCTGCCTGACGGTGGAATCTATAATTCGAATCGTTATACGCTGGCCGGACTGGTGCGCAGTCTTCATATGGAGTTTGTGGATTGCGGCATGGTTGTGGATGACGCAGATGCTACCGCACAGGCGCTGCGGAATGCCAGCGAGCTTGCCGACTGTGTGATTACAACGGGTGGTGTTTCAGTGGGTGAGGAAGACCATGTTAAGGCCCAAGTGCAGCGTCTGGGGCGACTGGATCTTTGGAAGCTTGCAATAAAACCCGGCAAACCTCTGGCTTTTGGGAGTATTGGCAATACATCGTTCATTGGCTTGCCAGGGAATCCCACCTCTGTTTTTGTTACTTTTTGCTTGATAGCACGCCCGTTCCTTTTAAAAATGCAGGGCGTTGCTGAGCCTGAGTCACCTCGCTTGCAGGCGGTGGCCGCCTTCTCGGTTAGTAAGCCAGGTGGTCGACAAGACTACCTCCGCGTTATTGTGGAAAACACATCGCAGGGCTTGCTAGCGAAGAAATTTTCAAACCAGAGCTCCGGCGTGCTCAGTTCAGTAAGTTATAGTAATGCATTGGCAGTGATTCCGCCTGGCGCTGTCGTATCTGAAGGCGATACCTTAGAAATAATACTGCTTGATTCGGTAGCGGGGTAATTGAGACGCTGTTAGCGTTGCGCGCCCCTCTTAGCATATCACTCTGCTTGCGCTGGCATGGCTAACCGGAATACTTCTGAAACACCAGAGAAGCGTTAGTTCCACCGAATCCAAAACTGTTGGACATCACCCGTTGCAAATCGACATCGTCATGACGCGCAAGCGCGATAGGTAAACCGTCAGCTTGCGGGTCCAGTTCCTCGATGTTGGCCGAGGCGGCGATAAAGCCCTGCTGCTGCATTAACAGTGAGTAAATCGCCTCTTGCACGCCAGCAGCACCAAGAGAGTGGCCGGACAGCGATTTGGTGGAGCCAATCACTGGTGTCTTATCTCCACCCCGAAATACCTCTCGAACGGCCTTCAGTTCTTGAATGTCGCCTGCGGGTGTACTGGTGCCGTGGGCATTAATGTAATCAACCGATCCGTCGACAGTGCTAAGCGCTTGGTGCATGCAGCGCACAGCGCCTTCGCCGGAGGGTGAGACCATGTCGTAACCGTCAGATGTGGCACCGTAGCCCACTAATTCCGCATAGATTTTTGCGCCCCTAGCTTTGGCATGCTCCAGTTCTTCCACCACCAGCATACCGCCACCTCCCGCTATGACAAAGCCGTCTCGGTTGGCGTCATAGGCTCGGGAGGCATGTTCCGGGGTGTCGTTGTATTTGGTAGATAGCGCGCCCATGGCGTCAAATAAACAACTGAGTGTCCAATGTAATTCCTCGCCACCACCGGCAAATACGATGTCTTGTTTGCCCAGCTGAATCTGTTCCATAGCGTTTCCAATACAGTGAGCACTAGTGGAGCACGCTGAAGAGATCGAATAATTAACGCCTTTGATTTTGAAGGGTGTGGCAAGACAAGCGGACACAGTGCTGCCCATAGTTTGGGTGACACGATAAGGGCCAACGCGGCGCAGGCCGCGCTCGCGCATGATGTCTGAGGCTTCGGTCTGACTCAAAGAAGAGGCTCCTCCTGAGCCGGCTATTATCCCTGTGCGTTCGTGCGAGACCTCGCACCCTTGTAGCCCGGCGTCATCGATTGCCCGCTGCATCGCGATATAGGCATAAGCTGCTGCGTTGCCCATAAAGCGCAATTTTTTTCGGTCGATGTGTGCTTCGATGTCAATTATGGGAGAACCTGAGACATGCGAACGCATGCCTATGTCGATCTGTTCCTTATTGGCCGTGATGCCAGAGCGGCCTTCATATAGAGACTTCGAAACTGTGTCGGCATCGTTGCCCAGACAGGAGACTATGCCCAGCCCGGTGATAACTATTCGTTTACGCATAGGACTAAAAAGACTCCGTTGATTTAAATAGGCCGACTCGTAAATCCTTGGCGACGTAAATTTCAGTGCCGTCAACCGAGAGGGCCCCGTCGGCAATACCCATGATTAACTTGCGCTCAATCACACGTTTGATATCAATCTTATAGACTATTTTGCTCGCGCTGGGGAGTATTTGGCCACTGAACTTGACCTCTCCGCAGCCTAGTGCGCGTCCGCGTCCGGGGTTATCCCGCCATCCGAGAAAAAACCCGAGGAGCTGCCACATAGCGTCCAAGCCAAGACATCCGGGCATGACCGGATCCCCTGGGAAGTGACATTGGAAAAACCACAAGTCAGGGTTGATATCCAGCTCGGCGATGATTTCTCCTTTACCATAATTGCCGCCTTCCGAACTGATATGAGCAATACGGTCAATCATCAACATTTTATCTGTCGGTAGTTGAGCATTTCCCGCGCCAAAGAGCTCACCCTTACCGCAAGCGATCAGTTCATCTTTGGAGTATGTGTCTTTACCAATCATAGATTTTCCAGTATTGCTTTTAGCGAGGTATATTGTTTGCCTACCACAGGATAAAAAGGCCCGTTTGCCGCGGATAATATGTAAGGGAAATGTGTGCTGCTATTTTAATAGTTGGGAGTCACAAGTCCAGTGGTTTACTGGTCAAAAATATAGCGTTCAGTTAACATGCACCAGCTGCTGTCTTTTGCGACCCGATATTGCATAGTATGATCATGTAGACTGTTTCTTCACATTACAGGGGATTTAGATGTTAACACCCGTACTTCTTTCTGGCGGCGTGGGTAGTAGGTTGTGGCCGGTCTCCAGAGAGAGCCATCCCAAACAGTTTTTAGCGCTGGTTGGGGAGCTCACGATGTTACAGGAAACCCTGCGGCGCACTAGCGGCTTGGAAGCTGCTGCGCCGATTGTAGTGTGCAATGAGGAACACCGCTTTGTGGTAGCGGAGCAACTACGGCAGTTGGACTTGCAGCCCAGTGCGCTGATTCTTGAGCCAAAGGGACGCAATACCGCGCCGGCGTTAGCGTTGGCGGCCTTGCAGGCTGTTACCATAGATCCGGAATCCATTTTACTGGTATTGCCAGCAGACCATTTGATTACGGATGTCGAGGCCTTTATTGCAGCGGTCGAGAAATCTCTGCCGCTTGCCGGTGAGGGCAGATTGATGACCTTTGGCGTGGTTCCCACTGCGCCCGAGACAGGTTATGGCTATATAAAATGCGGGCCTGGCCTGGCAGATGACCTTTACGAGTTGGAGCGTTTTGTTGAAAAGCCCGACGCTGCTGTAGCCCAAGGTTATATGGAAAGTGGTGGCTACCTGTGGAACAGCGGAATGTTTTTGTTGCGGGCACAAACCTATCTTGATGAGTTGGGTAAGCGCGCACCTGACATTTTGTCGTGCTGCGAACAGGCGATGCACGCCGCCACGGTCGATATGTATTTTGTACGGCCTGACGCCCAGTTATTTGAGCGATGTCCCTCTGACAGTATTGATTATGCTGTCATGGAAAAGACAGACGCCGGAGCCGTGGTTTCCCTCAACTGTGGTTGGAGCGACGTGGGCGCGTGGTCCGCTTTGTGGGAGGTGGCCGAGCGCGACGCGGACGGTAACGTATTTTGGGGAGATGTCATTATGGACAACTGCCGTGGAAGTTATTTTCGCAGCGAATCGCGTCTGGTGGCTGCGACAGGAGTGGAAAACCTCGTGGTCGTCGAAACTGCGGATGCGATACTTATCGCTGACCGTAATAAAGTGCAGGATGTTAAGCGCATCGTTACAGCATTAAAGCAAGGACGACGTCCGGAAGCCACGGTGCACCGACGCGTCTATCGCCCCTGGGGCTGCTATGAATCTCTCATAACAGCAGAGCGTTTTCAGGTGAAGCGTATTGTCGTCAACCCCGGGCAACGACTGTCTTTACAGATGCATCATCATCGCGCTGAGCACTGGATCGTCGTCAAGGGCACTGCTGAGGTCACCTGTGAGGATAAAGTGTTTATGTTGGCAGAGGATGAGTCCACCTATATCCCACTAGGCCATAAACATCGCCTCGCTAATCCTGGACATATACCGTTGGAAATAATTGAAGTTCAGTCTGGAGCGTATTTGGGCGAAGATGATATTGTGCGCTTTGAAGACGTATACGGTCGCAGTCAATGATGCTGGCTCAAGCTAAAGGATTATTGCTTTGATTAAAAAATGTCTATTTCCCGTGGCAGGTTATGGTACCCGATTTCTTCCCGCCACTAAGAGTATGCCCAAAGAAATGCTGCCGGTGGTTAACAAGCCACTGGTGCAATATGGGGTCGAGGAGGCCATCGAAGCAGGCATGACGACATGCGCCATGGTCACCGGTCGCGGAAAGCGCGCGATTACCGATCATTTTGATATTAGTTATGAACTCGAGCATCAGATTTCTGGTAGCGGAAAGGAAGCGTACCTCGAAGGTATCCGCGGCGTTCTGGATAAGGGTGTTTTTACTCAGGTGCGCCAACGCGAAATGAAAGGTCTTGGACATGCGATTCTTACCGGAGAACCGCTGATAGGAAATGAACCTTTTGGCGTTCTGCTTTCGGACGATTTATGCATGAATAATGGCTCTGGGGTGTTATCTCAGATGGTGCAACTTTTTAAGCAATTTCGTTGTTCCATTGTTGCTATTCAGGAAGTGCCGGAAGATGAAACACATAAGTATGGAGTCATTCGAGGTGAGAGCCTGAGCAACGGTGTTTATCGAGTCGATGAGATGGTGGAAAAGCCAGACCCCAAGGACGCACCATCAAACTTGGCGATCATCGGGCGATATATACTAACGCCGGATATATTCGATATTCTTCGTGTGACCAAGCCCGGCGCTAACGGTGAGATTCAAATTACCGATGCGCTGCAAACTCAGGCTCAAAACGGGTGTGTCATGGCCTACAAATTCAAAGGGCGTCGCTTCGATTGTGGCAGTGTTCCGGGCTTTGTAGAGGCCACGAACTTTATCTATGAGAACTATTACCTGCCAAAATAAGTGAGCGCCGTGTGCAAGAAATTACCTGTTTTAAGGCTTACGATGTTCGTGGGCGAGTTCCAGATCAACTCAACGACGACATTGCTCGTCGTATCGGACGCGCCTACGCTGACGTCGTCAAGCCCCGGCAGGTGGTTGTGGGGCACGACATACGTTTGACCAGCGAAGCCATTAAGGCTGCTGTGACCGAGGGTCTGCTTGAGCAGGGCGTTGATGTGTACGATATCGGCCTGTGTGGCACTGAAGAAATATACTTCGCTACATCGCATGCCGGTATGGATGGTGGTATCGCGATCACTGCTAGTCATAACCCAAAGGATTACAACGGGATGAAATTCGTGCGTGAGGAATCGCGTCCGATTTCCGGTGATACTGGCCTGTTCGATATCAAGAAGTTGGCTGAGCAGGATCAGTTTACGCCAGCAGCTGAGCGCGGGCAGTTGTATCCACTGAACACGTCTGAAGCTTATGTGCAGCATCTGTTGTCCTATGTCGATACCGCCAGCTTGAAGCCGCTTAAGATCGTGGTAGATGCCGGAAATGGTGGAGCGGGCCGGGTGGTTGACCTGCTGGAGCAGCATTTGCCGTTTGAGTTTATCAAGCTTCATCATAATGCGGATGGAAACTTTCCGAACGGTGTACCTAACCCACTGTTGCCAGAGAATCGCGTCGCTGCGACAGCCGCCGTGCGAGATCATGAGGCAGATCTGGGGTTGGGCTGGGACGGAGATTTTGACCGCTGCTTTTTCTACGACGAAGATGGTAATTTTATAGAAGGTTACTACGTGGTGGGTCTATTAGCTGAAGCATTTCTGAAGCAGCAAGGTCCAGCTCGCATCGTTCATGATCCGCGACTGACGTGGAACACAGTTGATATTGTGCAGTCATTGGGTGGCGAGGCGGTACAGAGCAAAACCGGCCACGCGTTTATCAAGGAGCGGATGCGGCTCGAAAATGCAGTGTATGGTGGCGAAATGAGCGCCCACCATTACTTCCGTGATTTTGCTTATTGTGACAGCGGTATGATTCCCTGGCTATTGGTAGCGGGTTTGATTAGCAGCAGTGGTCAGCCAATTTCCAAACTAGTCGCTGAGCGCATGGCGGCGTATCCCTGCAGTGGGGAGATCAATCGCACAATTGAAAATCCGGTGGTGGTGCTGACGAAGATAGAAGCGGTCTATCGCGACCAAGCAGAATCTGTTGAACACGTCGACGGTTTGAGCATGTCTATGGGCGAATGGCGCTTCAATGTCCGTATGTCAAATACCGAACCACTAGTGCGCCTGAATGTGGAAAGTCGTGGCGATCAAGCTCTAATGAAAGAGAAAACGACAGAGCTACTGGCTTTGATTGACGCCTGATCTGAGGGGTTGAAGTGGATCTGATGTCGGCTCACTTCTGAGCATTTTTCCAACGCTGTATTAGTCGTTCAGTTGCGCCATCCATAATGTTTCTATTGTCTGTGTCTTGCAGTTTTTGCGATATACTCACGCTGATTTCCTTCCCTAATTCAACGCCCCATTGATCGAAGGGATTAATGTTCCACAGTCGGGCGCTGCAAAAGGTACGGTGTTCATACAGCGCCAGCAGCGCACCCAGAGTCGCGGGATTAAGCGATTCCATAGTAATGACACTGCTGGGGCGATTGCCCGGCATCACTAGGTGTGGGGCAAGATCTTCTGCTTTTTTGTTATCCAGCCCGCGCTGTAGCAAAGCGTCTTTGGCGGCCTTGAGTGAGCGGCCTACCATGAGTGTGCGGCTCTGCGCCAAACAGTTGGCCACTAGGTTTGAATGTTGCTGTGCCATGCCGGTATGAGTCGTCAGCGGGAGTACAAAATCCACAGGACACAGCAGTTGGCCTTGGTGTAATAGCTGATGAAAAGAATGCTGGCCCAAAGTGCCAGTTGAGCCCCATAGAACCGGGCCAGTAGTGTAATCAAGAGGCTGGCCGTCGACACTGATACGCTTGCCGTTGCTTTCCATGGTCAGTTGCTGCAAGAAGTCAGGCAAACGTTCCAGGCTATGGTCATAGGGCAGCACTACATGATTTTTGGCGCCAAGAAAATTGCAGTACCATAGCTCCAGCAGGCTCATAAGCAGGGGCATATTGGCACTCGGCGCGCAGGTGTAAAAATGTTGGTCCATCGATTCGGCTCCAGCCAAAAATTCAGCGAACCTCTCCCAGCCAACAGCAATGGCGCAGCTGAGACCAATCGCAGACCACACTGAGTAACGACCGCCTACCCAATCCCATAGGGGTAGGCAGTGGCCCGCGGGTATGCCGAAGTCTTCTGCTGCTTGCAGATTGGTAGTGATGGCAAGGAAATGTTTTTCCAGTTCCGTCGCTTTGGCGCCGGCAGTTAACATCCACGCTCGTGCTTCGAGGCTATTGGCAAGAGTTTCCTCGGTGCGAAAGGATTTTGAGCAGATAATGAACAGTGTGGAAGCCGCATCTAGGTGCAGTAACGTATCTTGCAGATCTGCCGGATCCGCATTGGCCACATAGTGACATCGGACATTGCCTTGGAAGGGCTTTAATGCCGACGTGACCAGTCTCGGACCGAGGTCGGAGCCGCCAATCCCAATATTGACGACATCCGTAATGACCGCGCCCGAATAGCCAGTATGCTCGCCCCGGTTAAGCCTTTGCGCAATGGCCTGCATGCGGCCTCGGGCTGCCACCACGTCTTTGAATTTGTCGGTGTGTCCCCCGCTACTGGAGGCCCGCAGTAGAGTATGCAGTGCGGGTCGATCCTCTGTGTTGTTGACGGGTTTCCCGCTAAACAGGTCGGCGATACTCTGGTGCAGCCCAGCCTGTGTTGCCAGATTGAGCAGAGATGCTAGAGCATCGTGGTTTAGTAGGTGTTTAGAGTAATCAAGTTGCAGGCCCGCAGCTTCGAGGGTGAATTTCTCAGCGCGACTATCATCCTCCTCGAAAAGTCGTTCTAGCGACGCCTGCTTCAATGCTGCAGCGTGGGCCTTTACCTCTGCATAGGCTGGAAGGTCTGGTAGGAGCATGTGCGCTGTCATTGATGGTGCCTACCCTGTTTTAGTGATCTCGGTTGATCGATAGCTCCGTGAGACGTTCAAGGGCATCACGCGCTTTGCTGCAAGGTAGTATAGCCAATTTCTCCAGCGCGAGGTTATAGTGGTGTCTAGCTCGTGCTTGAGCGTAGTCGATGGAGCCGCACCGTCTGACGATGGAAATAATTTGATCGATCTGGTCGGTATTTTTTTCAGTAATTGCGTGGCGGATAACCGCTTGCTCAGCATCACTGGCCTCGAGTAGCGCGTGTATGAGGGGCAGTGTGACTTTACCCTCTGTGAGGTCATCTCCCACGTTTTTACCCATCGTGTCGGCATCGCCGTCGTAATCCAGAACATCGTCAATCATTTGGAAGGCGATGCCGAGGTTGAGGCCAAATTCTCTTAGGGTGTTCCGGTTTTTTTTCTTCTCCCCAGACAGAGTAGCAGCACCGTAGCAGGCCGCCGCGAACAGAATAGCGGTTTTTCGCGTAATCACGTCCAAGTATTGCACTTCATTCGTGTTCACATCACCTGCGCGGGTTAATTGCAGCACCTCACCTTCGGCGATAATATTGGTGGTCTCTGCCATATGGCTCAGTATAGGCATGCTTCCTAGCTGGACCATCAATTGAAAAGCGCGTGTGTAGAGGAAATCGCCGACTAACACTGAAGGGGCGTTGCCAAATTTAGCATTGGCGGTGGGGCGCCCACGGCGCAGAGTGGAAATGTCGACCACGTCGTCATGTAGCAAGGCTGTCTCTTATACACATCTCCGGAGCCCACGAGACTAGGCAT
>CAJXTK010000041.1 GCA_913061115.1 uncultured Haliea sp. | reverse complement strand
CTCGTGGGCTCGGAGATGTGTATAAGAGACAGCTATTATAGCAATCAATTGGCGGGTCGTCTGAGTCATCGGGCGACTGTTGTTGCCAAACCGTGGATTCAGCGGGCATGACGATGCAGCGGCCTTGTGTGTCCAACGCCGTCGAGTAAGACTTTATTCTGTTGCGACACCCCGCTTACTGCGATCCCTGTAGAACGTGTAGTATTATACAAAGCATATGATCGCAATTCAGTATAAGGAATCAAAATGTCCAGTACCGATGAGTTGTGCAGTCTGCGATGGGATCCAGTGAGCAAGGGAGTTGAGGTTATTGATCAGACTCTCTTACCACATGCCCTGAGCTGGTGTCGTCTGGAGTCACTACCAGCGTTTTGCCACGCCATCAGTGCAATGCAGGTGCGTGGAGCTCCGCTAATTGGAATTACCGCAGCGTTCGGACTTGCCAATGCCCTTGCGGAAGATGCGTCTAACGAAAATTTGGCGCGTGCCAGCGCAGCGCTAATGGCCACTCGTCCGACTGCGGTGAACTTGCGCTGGGCTTTGGACCAGATTACTTGTGCAGTAAAGTCTCTGGAGCCTTCACAGCGCGCTCTAGTCGCGTTGCACAGGGCGCTATCTCTGCGGGAAGAGGATATCGTCAATTGCGAGCGAATTGGTGCCAATGGGCTGCAGCTATTGCGTGCGCTAAATAAAGACCAATTGAATATTATGACGCACTGTAACGCTGGGTGGCTGGCCACGGTACAGTGGGGGACAGCATTGGCGCCGATCTATAAGGCTCATGCCAGCGGCATCCCTGTACATGTTTGGGTGTCCGAGACACGCCCGCGCAACCAGGGAACTAACCTAACGGCGTGGGAATTGCATAGAGCGGGAGTTCCCTGCACCATCGTGACGGATAACAGTTGTGGCCAATTGATGCGCCAGCGCAAAGTGGATTGTGTGATTGTGGGCAGTGATCGTACCGCTGCCAATGGGGATGTTTGCAACAAGGTCGGCACCTATCTTAAGGCGCTCGCTGCCCGTGCCAGCGATATACCGTTCTACGTGGCATTGCCGGAGTCAACCATTGACTGGTCTTGCCCTAGTGGTGAGCAGATTCCGATCGAGGAGCGCGAGGAGTCAGAAGTATTGAGTATCGGTGGTTTGGATGCTGCCGGGGATTATGGCGAAGTCAAGCTTGCGGCCTCACACAGTACGGCGTTTAACCCTGCCTTCGATGTTACGCCCGCAGATTTGGTTGCAGCGCTGATAACGGAGCATGGTAATTTCGATGCCAGCGAGAAGGGCTTACAGCAGCTGGGGGCTATAGCGTCGGATGCATAAAGTATAGCCGGAGAAACCGGAACAGGTAACGGTGTGGTTGATGGCCGGGAGTTGAGACAGTTCCGACCATCACGTAAATCAATGCCTAGTGGTAATCCATCTGTAAATCATAGTCTCCGAGCTCATCGCGCAAGCGCTTTTCTTCCAGTTGTTGCTCTGCCAGACGCCTCCTTTGTACCAGCTGTTGCTTATCAGATGATAAGGGCGCTATCCCCTGAAGCATGTCTTCGGAAATGTCGTCAGCGCCAGGTTCATAGCCGTCGTCCATCGACTCGGATGTCGAAAATTCCAAATCACGTTCTCCCATAAATCACCTCCCGATGAATTTAGAAAAGACCACCAGTCAGTCTCGTATTACGACGAGGCTATGGGCTGAGTAAATCAAAGATCGAGTGCTAGAACAACAAAATAGTAGTGGGAGTTTTACGCATATTTTAGTGGCAATAAGTCCGGCGACTCGCGGCCATCCTTGGCCATCCATGCGCATGACTCTACTTCCCTGTAGATGCCATCCTTGGCGTTGGATCGCGCATGCGAGCCGCCGTACAGAAAACAAAGCAATTTTGATGCCAGTTATTCAAGCTCATACCTATGCGCTTTTGATGAAGGGACGAAGCGATGTTTGCTTGTCTATAGGTGTCCGCTCGTGTTCGGACATGCGCCACGCGTTGTGACATATTCTTGAGGTATGCTCATTCTTGCGTCGACGTGCTGCGCTGGTTAGAGTGGTTCATCTTCTATACATGCCCTCACAGGCCCAAGGATAAGTGATGACGTTACTGCACACGCCGCTTGATGCGCTGCACCGAGAGCTGGGCGCCAAAATGGTACCCTTTGCTGGTTATGACATGCCGGTGCAGTACCCTGCTGGCATCATTAGCGAGCATTTGCATACTCGGCAAGCGGCTGGGCTGTTTGATGTCTCCCACATGGGTCAAGTCATTATAGAGGGCCCCGGTAGTGCCGCGATGCTTGAGTCTCTTGTGCCGGTGGATATTAATGGGCTGGCAGACAATCGGCAGACCTATGCCGTATTCACTAACGAACAGGGTGGAGTATTGGATGACTTGATTATTACCCGTTGGTCTCAGGAGACATTTTTCCTTGTGGTCAATGCGGGTTGTAAGACGCAGGATATTGCACACCTGCGGGCACACTTGTCGGGCCAGACGTTGACGGTACTGGAGCATCACGCCTTACTGGCGTTGCAGGGGCCAGCCGCACGAGAGGTTATTCGTACAGTCTGTTCTGACGCCGCAGAACTGCGGTTCATGCAGGGCTGTCCAGGGATTATCGACGGTGTAAAGGTTTACATTACCTGCTCAGGTTACACCGGAGAGGACGGCTTCGAGATTTCTGTACCGGGCGCAGCGGCCACAGATCTGGCTCGCCGACTGCTAAATGATCAATGGGTACAGGCGGTGGGTTTGGGTGCCAGGGATTCACTGCGCTTGGAGGCAGGTTTGTGTTTGTATGGACATGAACTAACAACCGAAATTGACCCGGTGCAGGCGGGTTTAATGTGGTCCATAAGTCAATCTCGCCGAGCCGAGGGTGAGCGCGCGGGTGGCTTCCCGGGTGCAGATGTGATCTTTGGGCGGATGATCGACAAGCCAGTCCTGCGTCGGGTAGGTTTGCGTGTGGATGGCAGGCGTCCGGTGCGTGAGGGTCAAGTAGTGCTAGATGAATCAGGTCGACAGGTGGGCGAAATCTGTTCTGCCTGTTATGGCGCTAGTGTTGGCGGACCTATCGCCATGGCTTATATCGAACGGGAATTAGGTCTCCCGGGGACGAAACTGCTGGTGGTCTCGAGGGATAAGCACTTGCCAGTTACGGTGACACCCATGCCGTTCAATCCCCAGCGCTATTTCCGGGGTTAAGGTGATTCGCCAGTGCGGGCTGCCGTAAAGCCCGTATTTGGCGCGTCAGTTTAGACAGGCGCACCCTCAGCCCTGTCAGCGGTAGGCGTGGTAGATAGAGCCAGCACAGTCGCAGGGCCACAACCAATAGCACCAGACTGCTAAGTAGTATCAGACGTTGTTGTGAACTACTGCGAGTCGTTGTCGCAGTATTTTTTGGGCCTGCAGCCACACCGCCAACCTCGATGCGTACTTCAGCCAGGGACAGCACTTCCAGTTGGGTGCTTTGCGTATTCCACCAGAAGTAATCTCTCGCTGGCAGCAGGAACTGTCCTGGTTGTTCGGCCACATAACTGATGCGAATACTCCGAGTGGCCAGAGTTTCGCCGCGGTTAACCTTGTTTTCTAGGACTGCTGGCGAGGGGTAGGGGGCAAGTCCTGGTTGCTTTTCGATCTCATAGGCTGGCAGCATCATGGCCAGTACGTCCGATGCTTCCAGCAGGACCTCTTGTTCGAAGGCATCGCCCACCGTTAGATTATCAAGCGCTCTGTCGAAGCTCTGCCTGACGGAGAAGAGCGGGGCCGCTACCCACTGCTTGGCTTGGGCGAGGTTGTTCGGCATAGCAACGGTGAAATGGCGCGCGGGGCTGTGCAATTCGCCTTGAATATCGCCTTCTTCTCCTCCATTCATTTTTAGTTGCAGGGGAATTGGACCGATGGTGAAATCGCCCGCACGCTGAGGAAATACATCCAGCGTCCAGCGCTGTATTACCCAGGTCTGACCGTTATGGGTTTCGCTGGCATTACTGGCGAACTGTTCAGTTTGCAAAATGACCAGGCCCGGAACTTCGGGAATACCGATGCGCGTCCCGCCGGTAAACCATCGATCGGTGGCGATTTCGAGGGTTAGTGTTACTTTTTGTCCCGGCACGATACCGTTTTGTGGAGTGAGCGCGCTCTCGATGTGTAAATGGCCCGAGGCCTCAAGTTCTTCGATCGAACTGCCAAACGCGAGAGATGCACAGCCTATGGCCAGCATTAGCAGGCCTCGTTTTAGAAAAAATCCGCCACGTGTCAAGGGATATTCCTCGAGGGCACATCCGCCTTTGTCTCTGTGTTCCGTAGCTGCATGCCGAACTTTATAGCCAAAAAGCGGGAAGGATCCTGCTGGACAGCGCGTAACCACATATCACTAGTGGCCGCATCCTGCAGTATGTCCTCGGCAGTCAGTTGGATAACTTCAGTCTGCTGCCAACTGATCTCGTCAGCACCTTGCGCGGGAATAGCGTCGTCGCCACTAAGTTGTTTGTCCTGCGTGCTTGCGCCTGCTTCCTCCTGTTGGCTTGCGCTGAGACGATCGATTTCCTCGATGATAGCGCGCACCTGCGAGCGGTTGGCAGTCGCACCTGGATAATCTGGGGTGCGCGCCAGCAGACAATCGTATCGGCTGACTGCGCGCACATAGTCACGCCCCTGGGCGCGCGCGTTGGCCTCATTAAAGAGTGCATCATCACTGTCTTGGCGTGAAAAGTATTCCGCTGCCAACATAAAATCTTCGTTGTAGTAGTAGGCTATACCCTTCCACATGAGGTCATTGAAACGGGCAGCGGCTTGTGTGTAGCGGCCCAGTTGCAGAAGTAGTCGGCCCTGTTGATCGTCGGTTAACCACAGGTCCGTGAATCCCCTCATTGCGGCAGACTGCTCAGAGGCAGGCCGCTCACGCGTAATAGGCGTAGTCTCTTGCTGTGCAAGTGTAGGTGCGGGAGTACTGCTTAATACAACAGGCAATATCAGCCACATCCAAGTCAGGGTCCAGCCTCTCCTGAACCACATCAGGAAAAGGCCCATTGCCGGAAATACCAGGAGGTAGCCGCTATCAAACCAAGGCATGGCGCTGTCCTGGGTTATCGTATAGTGACTCTGGATATGCCGATTGAGCTGGCGTACATCTGCGTCATCGATGGTCAAAGACAGATAGACGCCATTTGCGTCAGTGGCCAGGGCTTTAAGTGACTCTCGCTCTAGTGGCGCTATTCCCGGTTCTTCATCTTCGCTCCCCACGCCTACAACAAGTAGTTGATGTGGGCGAGTTAAAAAGTACGATTCGAAAGCCTGCCCGCTCTTTGCTCCAAGACCATCGCTAAACATCACAATCGTCGCAGGGGCATTTCTGCCCCGGAGCATTTCATCTGCAAGAGGCAGGCTATATTCAGGAAATTTTCCGCTCCGCGGCATGATAGCGGGAGTGATCGCTGCAAGGTATTGATTGAGGATATCCTGGTCAGCAGTGAGAGAAAGCACACTGTGCGCCGTCCCCGAATAGACGATAAGAGCGCTTTTCTTGTCTGGGCGAAGCGCCAGCAGGTCAGATATCTTCTGCTTAGCGCGCTGTAAACGACTGGGCTGCACGTCCCTCTGCTGCATAGTCGAGGACACATCTAACAGTACGACCAGTGCCGCTTCATCCTGGTTCAGGGGAGATAATTGTTGACGCCATGTGGGCCCCATTATCACTAACAACACTAGCACCATGAACAGCAGCGAAAAATTTTTCGGGTTCAACCAGCGTGTATCGAAGCGTTGTAATCGCAGGTGCTGCAGCAAGTGTGGAGCGATGATACCTCCGAACATATCCTGCTTGTCGCGCTGCTGGCTTCGTATCACCACCATTGCCAGCCACGGTATGAGTAGCAGCGCCCAAGTCGGCCGGAGAAAATGGAAGTGCTCCAGTACGTTGAACTCAGGCGGCATGAGAGTCCCTTGTTCTGCGCAGCACGCGCCATGCGTGCCACGTTCTGTAGCCGTGATAGAGCGTATAAAAAGTCAGCGCGACACAGAGTGGCAGCCAGTGCAGACTTTGCCGTGGACGGAAGCTGATCGTTTCGTACAAGTCAGGCTCAAGTTCAGCAATAGTGTGGTAAGCGCGCTGTAACGCCTGTTGATCCAGCGCCTCAAAACTCTGCCCCCCGGTAATCTCAGTGACGCGCTCAATAGTGTCGATATCGAGTGCCTCTTCTCCAACTGAGGCTGGGTCGCCAATGGCGATGGTGTATATTCGGATATTGTAGGTGGCGGCGACTTTTGCTGCATCTATAGGTGGCACTATACTTCCAGTATCGTTGCCATCGGTGAGGATGATCAGAACACGATTGTCTGATGTGCTATCTCTGAACAGCTTTATCGCGAGTCCTATTGCATCTCCGAATACGGTGCTCTGGCCAGCCATGCCGATTTCTGTCTCCGCCAGTAATTTTGACCACACCACATGATCGGTCGTAAAGGGCGCTTGCAGATAGGAGGCACTGCCAAATACGATGAGGCCCAGACGATCTCCCGCACGCTGGTTAGCCAGTTCCGCAAGAACCTGCTTCACGGCTTGTAGTCGGTTTACTGTTTCGCCGTCGGGCAGAACAAAGTCTCGAGTTCCCATGGACCCGGATAAATCCACGGCAATCATTAGATCCCGGCCAGACTTTTGTTGCTCAATGGGGGCGCCCACCCACTCGGGTTTGGCCGCAGCCAGCACCAGACAGACCCACATGAAGCCAACGAGGAAATACTGAAAACGGTCGCGGCGTAGAATGATCGCGCCACTGTGTGGACGTTGTTTACTCAATTCAACCAGCTTGTCGAAGAAGGGTACTCGAACGGAATTGCGACTTTCTTTATAGGCTGGTAACAATGGCATGAGTAAAGGAAGTGCCAGCAGAGATAGCGCCCAAGGATATGCCAGCTCATACATGCGGTAAGCTCTCGTGATTGCATACCCAATTGAGGCAGGCTGTGAGCAACTGCTGCTGGACGATGCCGTCTAGGGTTGTGTGGTTATAGGTTCCCACTGCGAGTAAACGGCATTGTTCTGGCGAAAAAGGCGGAGGTGTACAGTAGCCATTGAGAAAGTTGATCCAGCTATCGCCCGACAGGTGAGCCACTTGTTGCCGGGGGAAGGTGGCCAGCGCGGTCAACTTTAATATTTTATTCAGCTCTATCAGCCAAGTTTCTTCGTAGGTATTCATCGCAAAAACCTGGAGTCGGGCGGCCGCCTCGCGGCGGTAGCGATTGTGGTGCCAGTGACGCAGGTGCCTCCAGCTGTAGCGTAGCAATAATATCAGCAGCGCTGCTCCCACCCCTGTCCAACCGACAGTTTGTGGCAGCCAGCTGATGGCGTCAGGCGACGCTACTTCTGAAAATCCGGGCAGCGCGTAATTGCCAAAGGTTTCTGGCAGTGGGGGCAAACTCATTGCAGGACCCTCTGGCCACCGAGCCTTTCCCGCAACTGATCGGCGGCCGGTACGACTGTATCGACAGGCAGTACCGGAATACCATGACGTTTGAGTTCACCCTGTACATGCGCGATGGAGCTTTTGATACTCGCTTCGAATTTTTGTCCTAGTCCTTGCTTGGCAGGATCGATCTTTAGCTGAAATTCTCCATCGCTCGCTACTAGCTCATCAGCCCTGGAGATATCGCGTTCCAATGGGTCATAGATCAGCGAGCAAACAATATCATTGTGTCGGTTCATGCGACGTAGGGACTTTAGCGTGGCGTCGTTCCAGCCATAAAAATCTGATATTAATACCACTAGGTAGTCGTGACCAATGCTACGCTCCAGTAGCTGCAATGCTTGTGCCAGTGCATCGGGATTACTTTCGTGGCGAGTCTTTATGGATAGATCATTGTTCATTCCCGTTAAGTCGCCCAGCCAGCTTATGACACGGCGTTCATTGCGCGTCGGTTTTGCCTCGATAATAGCATTGTCATTGAAGAGGATTGCCCCGATACGGTCTCCCACGGCTAGCACGCGCCAAGCCGTAATTGCTGCAACTTCTGCAGCAACGACAGATTTCATTTTTTTTATGCTGCCGAAGAACATCGGCAGTCGTTGGTCAACGACAACAATAACCGGTCGATCACGTTCTTCTGTATAAACCCTCACATGGGGTTTTCCGGTACGGTTAGTGACCCGCCAATCCATATTGCGGATGTCGTCACCTGGTTGGTAGTGGCGCAGTTCATCAAAATCTAGGCCGCGCCCACGCAATCGAGAGCGTTTTCGACCGCTTAATAACGAGCGCACAGATTGTCTCGGCAGATAGTTAAATCCTTGTGCGGTAAACCGCAGTCGCGCGAGCGCGCGCAGGTTAGTGTATATATCCTCCTGTGTGTTGCCGGTCATAGACGCCTAGCCTACTGCGACCTGCAGAATGATTTCGTCGATGATGGTATCGGGCGTTACGCCATCGGCCAGGGCATCGTAGGTCAGAATCAGACGGTGGCGCATTATAGAATGCAGCACTGAGCGAACATCGTCGGGATCGACGTAGTCTCTGTCATCCAGCCAAGCGCTTGCGCGGCAGGCTCGATGTAAGGAGATGCTAGCTCGGGGGCTGGAGCCGGTCGCGATCCAGTGCGCCAGTTTGCCGCCAAACTTCTTGGGGAGTCGGGTGGCCATTACTAAGTCGACAATATATTGTTCCACCGCTGCGGACACTTTCATTTTTTGAATGGTCTCCCGTGCGGCGAAGATATGTGATTGTGGGATGACTTCAAGTGCCGCTGTTTGATGGGATTCTTCTGTTTGCAGCATTCGTACGATGGCCAGTTCTGCACCGGCATTTGGGTAGTCCACGGATATCTTCATCATGAAGCGATCCATCTGAGCTTCTGGTAATGGGTAGGTGCCCTCTTGCTCGATTGGGTTTTGGGTCGCTAGTACCATGAACAAGGCGGGCAAAAGGTAGGTCTTACCCGCCACAGTGATCTGGCGTTCTTCCATGGCTTCAAGCAGGGCAGATTGCACTTTGGCGGGTGCGCGGTTGATCTCGTCCGCCAGCACCAATTCGTTAAAGATCGGTCCGGGCTGGAACTGTAGTTCGGACTTGCCGTGATTGTCCTGATAAATCTCGTTGCCAGTCACATCAGAAGGCAGCAAATCAGGCGTAAACTGAATGCGGCCAAGACTGGCCTGCAGCACTTGGGACAGCGCTTTAATGGAGCGTGTTTTAGCGGTTCCCGGCAAGCCCTCCAGCAGCACATTGCCATTGCACAGTAGTGCAAGCGCGAGAGTGCGAACCACTTCATCTTGGCCGATGACTGATTGTGCTATTTGTTGCATTATGGAGTTGATGGCACTCAGGTGATCGTTGGGCAAAGCGGTGCTCCTTTTATAATTCGCTGAATTGGGAGTCGGGCTGAAATGCTGCGAGAAAGTATAACAGTATTGCTCGCAAATACTCAGGCAGCCCAGGCGCGTTTTGCTCGAAAACGCCGCGACAGATATTGCATCTGGTCGTTAAAAACCCGGTCTTTAGCGAGGAAATGCCACTCCCAAGGGTTGGGCCTAAAGGGCACAGCTAGCAATGGCATCCGTGCTTCCTCGGGTGTTTGATTATCTTTTTGCCAGTTACAACGTTTGCAGGCAGCTACCACATTTTCCCAGCGATCAGTGCCGCCGCGAGAGGTGGGCAGCACATGGTCGCGTGTTAATTCTGTGCGTGCAGACTGTTGTCCGCAGTAGAGACAGCGATGGTCATCGCGGCGAAATAGGGTGCGGTTGCATAAAGGGGGACTGAAACCCTGAATTATCTTTCCCTGAATAGCCACAATCGGTTGTAAATCGATGCGGGAGCGCAATCCATTGCTGCGCTGAATGCCACCGAAAATTGGAGGCAAAACATCCCCGATGCCGTAAACGACATCACCTTTGGCATAGGCTGTAATGGCCTCGTGCAGCGTTATCCAACCACGGGGTTGGCCGGCGAGGTCCAGTCGCAGGATCGTTTGCATTATCTCGCACTCACAAGCTTGAGTTCAAACTACTGCAAAACGGCAGTAACTACAATATGCACTATGCCTGTCTGTTGAGGGAGGCGGGATAGTCGCTTGCAGCGTATGCCAAAAGCAGTTGTTTGGCATTTGTGCTCAGCACAATTATAGGGCTTGCTGGGCAAGGCTTTAGGATTGTGGGCCGATGACTTATGCGGAGGCCACGGCTATCCATGTTGCTGACACTAGCGTTTTTCCCGCTAATAGCACCTCGCCTTCAAAACCCTGTCCGGCCTTGATCTCGCCCACCCCTGCTGGGGTCCCGGTCATGATAATGTCGCCGTCTTCTAGGGTAGTGAAACTCTCCAGTTCTCTTATTATCTGTACAGGCGTATATATCATCAGACTTATACCCCCTGCCTGCCGCTGCTCGCCGTCTACGTTCAGCTGCAAAGACAGATCTTCAATGTCTTTTGGGAGGGTGACAAACGCACTGAACAGCGCGGCCCCATCGAAGGCTTTGGCTCTCTCCCAAGGCAATCCTTTTGCCTTTAATGTAGATTGAAGCGCGCGTTTGGTGAGGTCCAAGCCGAAGCCAACCGCGTCGAGCTTGCCTTCCTTCACGGTAAAAGCCAGTTCACTTTCATAGTGCAAGGGTTGATTGTTGATGTCAGAGTACAGAGTGCTACTGATGGCGGAGTTCGGCTTATTAAAGACCACCATGCTGTCGGGGATTTCGTTGCCCAGTTCCTCGATATGCGCTCTGTAGTTGCGGCCTACGCAAAGTATTTTTGAGGGTTGGACCGTGTTCCCATTGACGCTAATGGTATTCATATTTTTACTTCTTTGCTGGTGTCTCAGAAGCGACGACGGCTGAGCGGCTCAACAACTTGCGCCTTCTGCCAGATTGCATTGCGCCTTTTCGGACTCTGAGAGGGTAAGTTCATACACCTGACCTTCCGGAAGAGGGATGATGAGGCCATTGTATTCGACGGAGTTGTCTTTCTCGGTGTCGCAGGCAAACGCCAGTGTGTAATCTCCGGCGGGTAAATAGCCGAAAGAATAATCCCAGCTGCCAGTTAAGGCATTATTTTCCAGGGAGGCAACCGCAAAAGGCGCGAGTGCTTCAGCGGGGGGAGTCGTAATGCTGCCACTGGTAAATACATCCGCTAAGCGCCCTTTTTCCTGGCCTACCTTGCCGTTGTAGAGGTAGAGCCTGTTGCCTTTTTGAGGGTCGGCTTTTTGGTCGCAAGGTGACACGCTATTAAATAAGGCGCTGTCTATCTGACCTGACAAGGTGGCATCTGTCTTGTTGTTCTCAACTCTGATGCCGTTTGTTGCCAGCAGATATTGGTCAGAACCTGACTGATGTTGAAGCGCCTGCGCTAGACTGAACTCAACGGTAAAGACTTGAGAGCCAGAAGAAAGACGAAGACCCGGTAGTTTCAGTTGTCCTCCGGATACGGTGATTTTCCTCAGACTGTCATCGGCTTCTTGCACGTAAGAATTGTTAACGCCATTGGTCAGTATGTTAATACGCACATCGCTGTAAGTGCCGGTGTCAAGTTCGAGATCTTTGATAACAATTAGCTGATTGACACCTCGATATGCCAATAGGTCGACCTGAAATGTGTCGGCCTCGCTCAGGCCCTGCTCCTTAATGGTAAAGGTATCAATCACGACATCTTCAGCGCCGATGCGCTGAAAGATAATGGCATCGACCTCAATCACCACCTGCTTCAGGTCTTCGGGCAGAGAGTCAGAAAAGCCCAGCGTAAGAAGCGCAGGGACGCCGTCATCATCATTGCAGCTAAACCCACAACCACCGCAGCCGCTTATCGGTAGTAAAAAGGCGGCGATTAATGCAATAGATGCCACTACTCTTAATGAAATTGCCGTCATTTATCCCTATCTCCTTATGTTGTGTCACATTTTGAGCGAAGCGAGGCCATGAATAATTATCGCGCCGATCGCTTTGGGGCGGTCTGCTGATGTGTCTTTACGAGCGTTACCCTCAAGAGAGCTAACGCTTGTCTATCCTTTCCTCGTAAGCCTTCGCATAGGCAATACTGTCAGCGTTGTCTATCAAGGCGCCATTTTTTAGCGTCGTGGTTCTGGCGCTGATTTCCAGCATGGCTTCCCCCAATTCCTTTGCGCTGATCACAAGTGAGCCGGGTCGAAGCAAGGCTTCCAGAAAATAATGCAATGTGCCGGCCTGTTCGCTGGTTGGCCTTACGAAGGCGGAACGATAGCTAAACGTGCGCAGTCCACTGTCTTGTGCCAAATAGGCCACCTCGTTTTCTGTTCTGCCTTTTTCCCTCGCCCATTGTTGATCGCCATTGGCATCTGTGCCCATGCCGGCGACATAATGAAATGACATGGGAGCATCTCTGCGCGCAGCAAGCCATGCCGTGACAAAGGCCACCGGGAAGTCGACATTGACCAAAGTGTAGGTGGCGTCGTCGACGCCTATCGAGGTCGTCCCGAGGCTCCACATTACGGTATTCGTCTGCCCCAAAATGTCAGACACAGAGGCGTAATCGGTAAAGTCTTTATGCATTCGCAATACCACTTTGCCTGATGCGACACCGGCCTCGATGCGTGGTGAGGTGCGCCGTGTAATAGCGTAGACTTTGTCAACGTTGGGGTCTTCTACCGCGGCTTTGAGCAGTCCATCTCCAACAGAACCTGTTGCGCCAAAGACCATGACCACTTTGTTGGCATCTTCGTCGATAGCCGGGTTCGACTCGAGAGTAATGCTGCCCAGAGTGGCGAAGCCCCATATATCAAGGGCTACCACTAACAGGGCAAATAAGCCCACTAGAGACAAAGCGCTAATTTTTATGATTTTTCCCATTATAGTCATCCTGTGCCGTTAGCCATGTAACGTTTGTAGCCGATCTACACATACATTGATTAAAACAGACGCTAAGTAGTGCATCTTCTGCGTCCAGTATATAGCGGTAGCTGCATTTTTACAGTATTTCGGCTTTGGCGATTCGATGCAGGGGTTACCCACCGACACCGCGTATTGAATCACGTATAATCTTATAGGTGCCATTTCCTGATAGTTGACAATCGTCGTGTGCCGCGCGATGGTGAGTGTTTAGACAGTATTTCGAGACGAACATTTTTGATGAAGATAACAAGATCACAGTCAAAATAGGCGCGATGAAGAGATTGTTGTCAGTCGTCGGTTTGCCGCTTGAGCACGAGATAAAAATAACGTTATAAGCCTGGATTGATGTAACCTGAGGATAAAACAATGCCACTGACAGATGCACAGACTAGTTTGGTTACCTTCGTCTACACAATGTCGATCTTGCCGACACTAATAATCCTGTTTCTTTATTTTACCAACAAGCTTCCGCGCTGGATATTTGTCCTGTTTTGGTGCTCGTTTGTCGTATGCGCGCTGGGCTGGGAAATCTGGTTAACGTACGGATTGGTGGATGGTCTTGCTGTGGATAGTCGGCGGCCTGCAGCGCTTAATGAAGCCATTCCAATGCACATCAACTGGATTGTGAACTCGCTCGGTGATGCGGGAGCGGTTGGTTTGACCGGTACGCTATTGGTCTGGCTGTGTTATGGAAGATCGAATAAGGCGTTCACGCAGTGGCGTTGGGGTGCGTTCGTGGTACTGCTCATCTGGTTTATTGGTCAGAATCTTTGGGTTGAGCTATTTGTTTATCAGCATCAGTTGGCCGAAGGTTTAAGGCTATCGTGGGCGCCCTTGATACCCACGGGTCCCTGGTACAATCCAGCCGTACTTGAAGTGAGTGGCAGAGCCGTTCAATTGCAAACGCAGCTGCCGTGGCTGTTGATGACGCCGATCTATTACTGGTTGCTCATTCGAATTTATCGTCGGTTCAACCTAGAGTGACAGGCCGGGCGCGGCGCGTCCTGCAACCAGAGGCAGATCGAGATAAGTTTTGATCCCGGAACCTGCACGACACACATAGGGGATCGCGCTGACACAGTGGTTCGCCGTGGCGACTACGCCAGGATTGCGAATCAGTCCGGCAGCAATAGACTCAGGGTGCAAGCCATGAAAGCTGACCAGTGAAGAGGGGTCGCCAGTGACCTCTACTTCAAAGCGCTCGCCCTGTGGCCCGAAGTTCCAAGCTGGCTCCAGGTTTTCTTCGCCCATAAACCAGTTGACCCGCACGGTGATGACCGGCTCCCCTCGCACGGTGTGTTGCCAAGTAAACCGTTGCGCGGCGACTAGTCCAGGCTGAATAACGCCTATCGGCGAGTCAATGGGTGCGGTGGCGACGGCAACGTCGTGTGCACTGATCATTTCTGAGTCTACATCAAATCCCATTTCGGCGGCCACCATATCCATTGATTGCCCAAACCCTTGGCCGAGGAAGCCCACCATCGGGCTAGCTGCGGCTTCTTCGGGTGTTTTGCCAAACAGCATAATATCACTGATGACGGCAGGCGCATTGTAGGTGCGTATGTCAGAGAATTCCTCTGCCCGCACATGCGTGATAACGCTCGATAGGGCCGAAATCATCAGTGGGAAACGTTCGGTAATGCCGCCCGGATGAATGCCTGTGCCGTGCAGTGTGCTGTTGCCTGCCAGGCAACTCTCTTCCAGTGCTGACACATCGCGTTTGCCGGGATAGAACCAGTTGAGCGGGGAGACAACATTTTTGCCCGATGCCAGTATGCGCGCAACCTCCTCCGTATTGCCCATGATAGGGCTATACATCACGCAGTCCGCTGACATTTTCATCAAGGCATCAACATCGTTGGTGGCCTTTACGCCCAAGGGTTCCATGCCGCAAAGCTCGCCAACATCGCGGCCCACCTTATCGTCGCTGTGAACCCAGCATCCGACAAGTTCTAGCTCCGGGTGAGCTACGATACCTTCGATGGCCGCTCTGCCGACGCCGCCGGTTGCCCACTGAATGACTTTCAAACTCATACTTTTTTACTCCCCGCTGTATTCCATTTGATTGACAACAATCTATGCCGATTTAAACGCATCCGGCAGCGAGCGCCACGCACTCGGTAGGTCGGTTGACCAGTTAGGCTTGGGTGGTGGCATATTGAAGATTTCCGGTGGTCGCCATGCCATGGCTTTCATCGTCTCGCCAATATAGGTCATGTTGAGGTAATCATGGCTATAGCAAAACATGCCATCCCCAGCATAGTAGAGAATCGACAACCCTGGGACACTCCAGTCCGTGCCATCAGGCTTTTGACCCAGAATTTGGTCCCAATGGCTCACCAGTCGATGGCCGTCCACCATGGTCCATCGCTCAGGTGTTGACCAGCCGTTGTTAGTTAAGCCAGCCATTGAGTCGACGAAAAACTGGCGGATGGTTTCCCTGCCTTCCTGCCGACCCCATGCAGGGTCAATATAGACCGCGTCCTCGGTAAAATAATCTGCCATTTTGTCCCAGCCACACTCTCCAGTGTCAACCTTGTCTCGGGTCGCGACAAATTCATCATAGAGTGCGAGTGCTTCTTGTTCTATTTTTTGCTTATTCTTCATGACATCTCCGCTTGTTTTTTTTAAACATAGCCGAAGTCTTTCGTGAAGTCGATATCACAGCACAGGTGTTTGTGCATTGGTCATGCATGTTATTCTGAGGGTCGTGCCGTTTGCCTGAGTACTTGCTTTCACCTTTTGATTGTGAGCTGATATTAACCCTTCTCATACTAAGAGCGCAGAACGATGATTGATCTTCATTACTGGCCTACCCCCAACGGAAAGAAGCTGACAATTCAGCTGGAAGAGAGTGGCATCGACTATATGGTGATGGATTGTGAAATCGGACGCGGGGCGCAGTTTGAGGAAGCGTTTCTGCACATTAGTCCCAATAATCGTATGCCAGCGATTGTCGATCACGATCCCAGTGATGGCGGTGGGCCGTTGTCCGTATTCGAGTCGGGTGCTTGCATGATGTACCTTGCCGAGAAGTCAGGGCAGTTCGGCGGAAGTGGTTTGCGCGAGCAGTGGGAGGTTAATCAGTGGGTTATGTGGCAGATGGCCAATCAGGGACCGAAAACGGGGGAGCGCGGACATTTTGCTCGCTTAAAAGACCGCGAGGGCGACCAATCTTATGCCCTGCGCCGTTTCAACGACGAACTCCACAGGTTGTACGGGGTGATGAATAATCGTCTGTATGATCGCCGCTATCTGGCCGCAGATCACTACACCATTGCTGATATGGCGTGCTATCCCTGGACCGTTGGGTGGCAGGCGCAGGGTATCGATATGAACGAATTCAAATATGTCAGGCGATGGTTGAACGAACTGAGTGAAAGGCCTGCGTTGCAAAAGGGTATGGCAGTAGGCAGTGACCTGAGCCAGGATTACTCCAAGATCTCCAAAAAAGACATCGAGCGGCTTACGTCGCTTCTTTACAATCAGCGTGCTCGGCCTGCGCCGGAGACGGGCGGATTGCTAGACTGATTCTGAGTGACGCGGTTGCGGCTAAGGCTGTTGCACCGCTGAGCTTTGCGTGTCGATTGAGTGCATGCCACCTTTTGGCTGCACAAATAGGCATTCTGCACTGGCAGTCATAACCCCATCCGCATACATTTCCCCACGCATAACGGTCTTACGACGCTCTACCTTCACCAGCCGGCCTTCCAACGTTAACTCGGTATTGAGAGGCGTTCGATTGTGGTAGTTCACATGCAGATAGCCGGTCATGCCGGGTTGTCCGCCGAGTATCTGTGCCATGCCGAGGAACTGGTCAAAAATCGAGGCGACAAACCCGCCGTGTACGCTGCCAGGTGGCCCCTCGTAGGCCCAGCCACATTGGCAAGTTGCTCGCGCCAAGTCCCCGTCAATCCAGCTGGTCACGGGCGGGGCAATCGGATTGCTCCAGCCCGCCATAGGGTTTAATTCATGACTGACCTGTCCAAAGCTGCCGTGTTCGCCCGTTGCCGCCCAGTCACTGCGCCCCAAAATGCGTGGTGACTTACGAAAATCTAAAGCTGTCACTTCTAGCTGCTCGGCGATCGCGTGCATTTTTTCAATGTCGGGCGAACTGGTAACGAGCACTTCCGTCAGTTGCCTGATTGCATCTGCGACACGTCGTTTGGCCGCCCACTCATCGCTAAACGGTGGTGTTATTTCTTCTGACGCAAAGGGGTTGTCTTGAGTGAGCATGCGACACCTGAGTATATTGGCAAAATCTAAACAAGACATCATACCTTATTTCTTGCCCAAAATGACTATGCACTGCCCTGCAGCGGGCGATGGGTCAGCCTATAAGCCGCCTTCGTTTTCGGGCAAATACGCTTTGAAGATATCGCCCAGATTCTCGTCGTTATGAGCGGGAACACGATAGTAGGTGCGGATATTGACCGAGCCATCTTCTGTGAACTGGTACGTTTCCAGGCTGTATTGAAACTCTGAGCCATCAGGGCCTTCAAAATGGTTCTCTAGACACCAGGCGACTTCATTCCCACACACGAACAAAGTGCCAGGTTGTATCTTGAACCGGACCCGTGCCTGAAATAAATCCCAGGAATCTTCGCAGCAGGACTTGAAGCCTCGCTTCTCGGGCGTCCCGACGGGATCAAGCATGCGAAATTCACCTGTCGCGACGGTGCGCCAGTTGTCGATCCATGCTTGTTTGTCGCCCGCGTTCCATAGAGCAGGGTGGCGATTAGCCCAGTTCATTAGCGTTATTTTGTCAGGGTAGGCCATGGGATTACTCCTTATGTGTTGTCGGTCCGCAGCTTATCGCTGTGGACTCACCATCATACCGGGCTTGGCATCTGTGTACTGCCCCGCATGGAATGTCGCTTCGCCGTTGACCAAGGTTAAGCGCATCGGTGCGGGGCTGCGGGTCCAGCGCCAGGTATAATCACCTTTGCCATCAGGCACGTCGTACACTTTTTCCATCGGCTGATACTTGATTTCATCCATATCAAATACGGTGATGTCGGCGCGCTTGCCAATCTTGAGTTCGCCGCGATCGTGCAAACCGAAATGCCCGGCCAATTTTCCGGTCAGGTTATGTATGGCTTCTTCTGCGGTAATCCACCCCTTTTCCCGCACGTAATCTGTCAATAACAGGATGTTCTCTCCGCCGCCACATAGCATTTGCCCATGGGCACCTGAATCGGTGATATTACCTACAGTGTAGGGGTCGCGCAGCAGCCGCACGACCATCTCTTCATCTTTTACAAAGGCAGGCATAGTGACGGTGGAATCAAGACCATTCTTGAGTAGCCACTCGGCCATAGCATCAGAGGTATGTACCCCCAGTTCGTCGGCATATTCACCCAGAGTGATGCGAATTGGCCCTACGCCGTTGTCAGAGTTAAGTAACAACATACCCCGTGATTGTGCCTTTGCCAGCGGAGAAAAATCGAAGACATCGTTGTCCCAGGATGTCCGTGCCCGCTCACGCCAGTCTGGATCGCGCAAAATACGTGATTTTTCTTCTTCGTTTTCCGCTAGAACGACCTCATGCCAGACATAATCGTTACTCTGGGCAAAGATCAGCGACTGTTGCACGCTGAGGGTTACGGTAATTGGGACATGCGAAAACCCCGTCCAGAAATCGCGCCCTTCCTGTTTGAATTGTTCATGCATCTCGATCAGCGGCGCCTGTATCCCCATCATATCCCGTTGGAACTCCAGGGTCGGCACGCCGCCCCATTGCACGCGCACATCAATGCCCTCAAATAATGTCCCGAGGCGCTCCATCGACGCGGGGGCGGTCATAGCGCGAAACGTGTCGACAATTATCTGCAGTTGAGTGCCGGGGTATTGTGCCAGCGTCTCGGCCAGTGTCAGCCATTCCACATCATCAGCCTGCAGCGAAGGTACAGGGCGATCACTGCCGTCATGGTCCATGAGGTTGGAAGACATGCCCATAGCCCCGGCTTCCAGCGCATCGCGCAACAGTTCAGCCATATGCGCTACCTCGGCGGGCGTGGCGGCACGATCCCAAGCCTCTAATCCCATCGCGGTTAGGCGCAGGGCAATATGCCCGACATATGCCCCATAGTTCGTCGGCACTCGAACGTTTTCGGTCAGCACCTTTTTGTACTCGGACCAGGTTCGCCAGTTCCAAGGCAGCTCTGTTTTGAAGGGTGCCTCTGGAATATCTTCAAAGAAAGAGAATATCTTAATCCTGTCTCTTATACACATCTCCGAGCCCACGAGACTAGGCATGATCTCG
>CAJXTK010000040.1 GCA_913061115.1 uncultured Haliea sp. | reverse complement strand
TCTACACCTCTCTATTCGTCGGCAGCGTCAGATGTGTATAAGAGACAGGATTTGGATCAAATTAATTATGCCCTTGCAGGCATCAGCAGATAAAAATGGGCCGGCAACCGCCGCCCGCGACTATGCCTTGCAAGACGATAGCAAGGTCACCCTGCCCGCCCCACAAGCGGCTATTTATCAGGCGGCACCCAATCCTGATATGAATCTGTACTGGGGTGAATTGCATGTGCACACAAGCGAAAGTTTTGATGCCACCCTATTTGGCAACACGCTGACTATTGACGACGCGTACCGCTTCGCTAAAGGCGAGCCGTTAGATAGCCCCGGGGGGCAGGTCATGCAGCTTAGCCGCCCACTGGACTTTGTGGCGATCACCGACCACGCAGAAGGGTTTGGCACCCGCACCCACTGCGACAGCCCCGACCTCTCGCTTGCGGAGCGTGCCGCCTGCTGGCTGGCCAACGAGCCTAACCCCATGATTTTCCAAATCCTGACCAGCGCTGTGCGCGGCACCGCAGCCCCCGGCGACCCCTCAAAACCTGCCGGCGTCTATCAACGCACGTCCCGCCAGTCGCCTAAGCCCGGCGCTTTTCCTACCTGTAGGTTTGGCAATAACGCACTCGAACGGTGCTATCAAAACGCCAAGAATGATTGGGCTCGCTATGCGGATCTTGCCGATAAGTACTATGAACCGGGTGAGCTGACCACGTTGATCGGCTACGAGTATTCACCAGCACTGCCCGAACAAGGCAAGCACCATCGCAATGTACTCTTCCGCTCCAACACGGTGCCTGAGCGCGCCCTTTCAAGTCTGGATGTGCCCAACGCCATTGAACTGTGGAAGGGACTGGAAGCCAATTGTGGCGAAGGTTGTGACTTTCTCACCATGCCGCACAATCCCAACAAGGCTTGGGGCCTTACGTATTCGCGCTATACGTGGGACGGACAGGAATACAGTGAGGCTGACTGGCGCCTGCGCCAAAAGCGTGAACCGCTGGCAGAAATATTCCAGGTCAAGGGCGCACAGGAATGTGCGCTCGGCGTGGGCGCGACCGATGAAGAATGTGCCTTTGAACAAGTGTTTGACCCCTGTCAGCCCGGCGAAACCACCGGCTGTGCCTTTAAAACCGGTTTTGTCCGTCAAGGACTTAAGGTCGGTCTGGCGCTTGATAAAGAGCTGGGGTTTAACCCTCTGCAATTCGGTTTTATCGCCGCCACTGACAGCCACAACTCCAACCCCGGGGATGTAGAGGAATGGGACTTTCCCGGTGCGGTGGGCGCGGTCACGTCTTCGGCGGCGCGGCGCTTGAGAGCGACCAAGGAAACTGCAGCTGCTTATAAAACCATTCTAAAATTCAACACATCGGGTGGACTAGCGGCGGTTTGGGCGCCAGAGAATAACCGTGAAGCGATCTTTGATGCGCTTGCCCGCCGCGAAACCTATGCGACATCTGGCCCGCGCTTAGCCGTGCGCTTCTATGCAGGTTGGGGTATTGATGATGCCATTATGGACGTCCAAAACCCGTTCCAGTCTTTAATGGGCAACGGCGTGCCCATGGGTGGCGTACTACACGTACCCCAAAATTCTGATGCGGCGCAGCGACGTTCTCCCGGCTTTTTTGTCTGGGCGACACGCGATCCAATCGATGCCCCATTGCAACGGGTGCAAATGATTAAAGGCTGGATCGATGCTGACGGTCAAACCCACGAGAAGGTCGTTGATATCGCCTGCTCGAACGGATTAACCGTTGACCCAATAAGCGGCCGGTGTGCGGATAACGGCGCAAGTGTCGATGTCACTACCTGCAACTTCAGCACGAACTCCGGCGCCGATGAACTGAAGACCGTCTGGCATGACCCAGACTACGATCCAAGCCGCGCCGCCTTCTACTATGTGCGTGTGCTGATGAATCCGACCTGTCGCTGGTCAAGCTATGACGCCATCCGTTTAGGACGAGAGCCCGACCCCCGGGTCCCAGCGACCATCCGAGAGCGGGCGTGGACCAGCCCTATCTGGCTTGATCCGGCTGGATAAGTCTGGCGGTTTTCTCGGAACGATATGTCGGCAGCTGTACTTTTTCGGTAATCAGGAATAAGGCCCTATGATTTTTCGCATTGCAATGATTGTCGCTTTCGCCCTAATGGCCGGTTGCTCTGGCGACTCACAGGAGGCGCAAAAACGTGCAGAGGCGCGAGAATACTACCGCACGACCAATACAATCATTCCAGCGAGTGATGAGATCATAACATTCCCGGCACTGCCCATGCCCGATGACAGCCGCCCTGCGTCTAACCCCGATCGCAATGCCTACTTTGGCGATCTGCACGTGCATACGACGCTGTCCTTTGATGCCTCTGCTTTTGGTACCACCGCCTCACCTGCCGATGCCTATCGTTACGCGCAAGGTGAAGCGATCAAGCACCCCGGTGGATTTGAAGTGCAGATGGCACAACCGCTGGATTTTTATGCCGTGACTGATCACGCGGTCATGCTTGGTCTGATTAATGAAGCCGAAGATACCAGCACCTCGGTGTCGCAATATGATTTTGCAAAGCCCTATCACAACATGAACGAGTCGGTGGGTGGCGGCCTATTAGATTTGGCCAAAAGAAGTAAAGTGTTTAGTAACTTTGTCAGCGACGTCGTGGCCAGCCTCCTCAATGGCACGATCAATGATGGGGTCGTCAACGACGCTCTCAAATCCGGGTGGATACAAACGGTTGAGGCTGCGAATGAAGCTTACAAGCCCGGTACGTTTACCACTTTTGCAGGGTACGAGTTCACCTCCTCCACAGACGAAAGAGAGGCTCTGCATCGCAACGTGATTTTTCGAGGTGCCGAACGCTTACCCGCGCAGCCTTTCTCGAGGTTCAACAGCATGAACCCCGAAGGGCTGTGGGACTGGATGGATGCGTTGCGCAAGCAAGATATAGAAAGTCTAGCGATACCGCACAACAGTAACGGCTCCAACGGTGCCATGTTTATGTTTACCGATTGGGCTGGCAACGCCATTGATCAAGAGTACGCAGACCAACGCATGCGCAATGAACCGTTAGTGGAAATCACGCAGGTGAAAGGCACATCGGACACCCACCCGCTACTGTCGAGGAATGACGAATGGGCCAATTTCGAAATTTTTCCACTGCGCACCTCTACCAGAATTCCCAGCAACCCACGCGGTAGCTATGTGCGTAACGCCTGGCTACGCGGATTGTCCATGGCAGACAGCGCCGCAGCCAACCCCTATAAATTCGGCGCTATTGGCTCCAGCGATACGCATACGGGCGCAGCCTCGCTGCAGGAAGACAACTACTTTGGGAAAATTGGGACGTTTGATGATACCGCAGAAAAGCGCGGGTCTATACCGGCGAGCTTTCTTTACGGCACGCTGGTCAAGCTGGCCGCGCCCGAAATGGTGGAAGTGGTAGACGACCAAACCTACCTTGATTTTTCAGGCTACAAGTATTGGGGCGCATCTGGGATTGCCGGGGTATGGGCCGAGGAAAATACCCGCGAGGCTATTTATGATGCACTGCGTCGCAAAGAAACCTTTGCCACCAGTGGTACACGGATAAAAGTGCGATTTTTTGCCGGTTACGCACTCAATAATGCACCGTTGGATAGCCCTGACTTAGTGAGCACTGCTTACCAGGATGGGACCACCATGGGTGGCACCCTGAAAGCAGACGGTGATCGCCAACCCACCTTCTTTACCTGGGCTGTCGCCGACCCCAACACTGCGCAACTACAACGGGTGCAAATCATAAAAGGCTGGCTTGAAGAGGGTGAACACCAAGAGCACGTTTATGATGTGGCGTGCTCAGACGGATTGATTGTTGACTCGCAAACCCATCGCTGCCCTAACAACGGCGCACGCGTAAACCTGAATGACTGCTCTATCACAGCGAATGTCGGCGCCGCCGAGCTGAAAGCCCTGTGGCAAGATCCCGATTTCATATCAGGGCAAGAGGCGTTTTACTACGTGCGCGTATTAGAAAACCCGGTCTGCCGCTGGTCGACCTGGGACGCTATACGCGCAGGTGAAACACCACGCTCAGACCTGTCAGCCACCATTCAGGAACGCGCATGGTCGTCGCCTATCTGGTACAGCGCTGCGGACAACAACAACTTTGTAGATTGAGATAACGATGACTAAACCTTTTGAATCAGTCGATGTGCTAATTGTCGGTGCCGGCCTAGCCGGTATTGGCGGCGCCTGCCAGTTACGTCGCAACTGCAGCGACCGCAGCTTTATGATTCTTGAGTCCAGAGCCACCAGCGGCGGCACCTGGGACTTATTCCGCTACCCGGGGATTCGCTCCGACAGTGATATGTATACCTACAGTTACGGCTTCAAGCCCTGGCGCGACAAATCTACCATCGCCGACGGCCAAAAAATCCTCGACTATATTCGTGAGGCAGCGGCGGAAAATGACGTGGAGCGCCATATCCGCTATCAGCACAAGGTGGTGGCTGCCAACTGGTCTTCGTCCGAAAAACGCTGGCTGGTGACTGCCGAGCGCGGCGGCTCTGGTGATGGCAGTGGTGAATCAGTGACGATCAGCTGCAAGTTCATTTTTAATTGCAGCGGGTATTACGATTACGAGCAGGGTTATATCCCTGAGTTTGCGGGTATCGATAACTTTAACGGACAGGTGTTGCATCCACAGCATTGGCCGGAAAACTTAGACTACCACGACAAACGTGTGGTCGTGATCGGTAGTGGCGCCACCGCGGTGACTCTGGTGCCGGCGATGTCCAAAGACACGGCCAGCCTAGTGATGTTGCAGCGCACACCAACGTATATAGCCAGCATACCCGCTGAAGACCCCATGGCGGAGACTCTGGGCAAGTGGTTACCCGATAATTGGGTTTTCCGCCTGATACGCTGGAAAAAAGTGCTGTTTCAGATTTATATCTATAACCTGTCGCGCAAAAAGCCACGACAGCTGCGGAGATACCTGATTGGTCAAGTGCGCAAAGCGCTAGGCCCCGACTATGACGTCGCCACTCACTTTACCCCAGACTACAATCCTTGGGATCAGCGTCTGTGTGCGGTACCCGATGGCGATCTTTTTGCCGCAATACGCGCCGGAAATGCCGAGGTGGTGACGGATCACATTGATCAGTTCAACAGCGACGGTATTCAACTCAAATCTGGCAAACAACTGGATGCCGACATTGTCATACTCGCGACAGGCCTCAACCTTAAGTTTGCCGGTGGTGTCCAGTACAGCATCGATGATAAGAAACTTGATATAACCGAGCACTTTATCTTTCGGGGGATGATGTTCTCTGATGTGCCTAATATGGCTTTTACGGTGGGCTATACCAATTCTTCGTGGACCCTTAAAACGGATTTAACGGGCAATTACGTCTGCCGCTTACTGAAGAAGATGGATCGCGGCAACTATAGCACCGCGACGCCACGCATGAACGGGACGGTTGATGAAGTGCCACTATTAGATTTCGACGCCGGTTATGTCCTGCGTGCACGGGCGCAGTTTCCCAAAAATGGCAACCGCTTACCGTGGAAGAACTACCAGAACTACATTAGAGACTTTGTCGGTTTGCGTCTTGGCCGGCTCAATGATGATGAATTGGAGTTTCGTTAACCGTTCTATCTTTAACCATAACTGAATTATTGGTTATCAATCATAAAATGTTAATGCTCAAAAATTCACTATATTGATTCGTTCAAAAACTTGATTCACGCAGCATCAGGGGAGTTTAGGATATGAAAAAAATGCTAATAGTAGTCCTTGGCCTAGTCATTATTGTCGGCTTCGGTCGAGCGTTACTCACGCTACCTGCAGTACAGGATATGGTTCTTGAAAACGGCATAGCAATCATTGCCAAACGCGGCGCCGATCCGCTTCCGGACTCAGAAAGTCTGAGAGTTTATGTCTGTGGCAGCGCATCGCCGCTCGGAATGGGGCAGGCTCAGGCGTGTATCGCCGTTGTTACGCCGGAGCATTTCTTTCTGATCGACTCCGGCGCCGGTTCTACCGACAATATCAGTCGCCTGGGCTTGCCGACCAGTGAACTGGACGGTCTATTGCTAACGCACTTCCACTCGGACCACATCGCAGAAATTTATGAAGTTAACCTCAACTCCTGGGTACAAGGCCGACCACAGCCTTTGACAATCTATGGCCCGCAGGGTGTTGCTGAGGTAACGAATGGCGTGAATGCCACTTACCGGCAGGATCGGATTTATCGCACCGGTCACCACGGGGAGGATTTGCTACCGCCGGCACTTGGGGTATTGGCGCACAAAACGATTGTTCCAGGCATCATCCTTGACGAT
Source organism: uncultured Haliea sp. (assembly GCA_913061115.1). GTDB lineage: Bacteria > Pseudomonadota > Gammaproteobacteria > Pseudomonadales > Halieaceae > Marimicrobium. The sequence goes on along the minus strand of CAJXTK010000040.1, from coordinate 13,648 downwards.
GGGGATCTCAAGATAACCGCCTACCTTGCTGAGCATCCGCCCATTCATCCTGCGGTGGGTTATCGTTTTGACTATCGCGGCCGCAGCGTTGTCATTTCAGGCGACAGCAATGTGACCGGCGAGACGCTGAAGATCGTCGACGGGGCTGATCTACTCCTACACGACGCGCTGTCACTGCCAACGGTAACAGCGCTGTCGGAGGCGCTGGGCGCAGTGGGACAGTCTCGACAGTCCAAAATTGTGTCTGACGTCATGGACTACCACGCTTCAACGGACTCCCTGATTGTACTCGCAGAGCAATCGAATGTAGACATGGTGGCCTTCTATCACCTGGTGCCAGTGCCGCCAAATTCTGTAGTGGAAGATATCTTCATACGCGGGGCACCGGACAACTTCCTTCTTACAGAAGACCTCATGTGGTTTGACTTGCCCATTGACAGTGACGACATCATTGTTCATCGACCATGATTTCTAATGCTTAGGAGACAGTTTATGACGGATGACGAGCCTATTCGACTTACAGGGGGAACCGGATCGCCCTACACACAGAAAATGCTAGCCCTATTGCGCTACCGGCGGCTGCCCTACGCGGTGAATTGGGGCAGTCCCGCGGAGGCCTGTGAAGCCCTGGGGGTAGAAAAACCCAAGCCCATCTTCGAGCCTACCTTCTTTTTTGAAAAGGCGGAAGACACGCAGGCCGTATGCGACTCCACCCCGATTATCCGGCGCCTAGAAGACATGCACACCCCTCGCTCGGTACTGCCCATTGACCCTGCTCTGGCTTTTATCGACTACCTGATCGAAGACTTCGCCGACGAGTGGTGTACCAAATACATGTTCCATTATCGGTGGCATGCGAAGTTGGACGCGGATAATGCCGGGACCCTGTTACCGCTCAGCATGGATGTCAGTATGCCGAGCGACACCCATAAAAACTTTAAACACTTTGTCGAAGATCGCCAAATAGGCCGTCTGTATGTGGTAGGTTCCAATGACACGACGGCACCCGTCATCGACGCCAGCTATCGGCGCTTTCTTGCCGCCATGGAAAATCACCTGGGCAACCAAAAATACATGCTGGGTAACCGCCCCGCTGCTGGAGACTTCGGCCTCTACGGCCAACTGAGCCAATTGGTGGGGTTCGATCCTACGCCCAGATCGATTGCCCATGAAGTGTCTCCACGCACAGTCGCGTGGGTTGATCTCATGCGCGATCAGAGTGGGCTTGAACCAACGGAGCAGGATTGGATGGGATTGGCGGATCAACCCGAGAGCTTACGCGGCCTGCTGCAAGAAATCGGCCGCATGTATGCCCCCGCGCAGCTGGCCAATGTCCAGGCCGTTCAAGCTGGCGAAAAGACCTGGAATGCCGAGATAGATGGCGCACCCTGGTCCCAACAGACCTTTCCCTACCAGGCCAAGTGCCTGAGATGGACCAATGAACATTATCGAGCGCTCAGCACGGCCGACCGTGCCAGTGTTGACGCCCTACTTGAGGGCACCGGCGTCGAGAACATGCTGTCACTTGAATAAAGAACCCCAACAATGAGCACGCAACCTATGAACAGAAAAAATATTTATCTGATATTGGCGATTGTCGGCACACTGGCGCCCCCGATAGCAGGCGCCACTTATCTTTTAGAGCATGGATATAATCCTGCGCACCTTATGCCTGCTATCTTCAGCTCGCCGGTGTCTGCCATGGTTGGCATTAATGTGATTATCGGCTGCATTACTCTGGCGATATTAATGCACACCGAAGGTCGCGAGCTGGGTGTAAAAACATGGTTGCCGATAGTAGCGATCACCTTTATTGGCATTTCCAGCGGGCTTCCTTTGTATCTTTATTTACGAGAGCGCGCGAAAGAGAGCGCCGCCGGGGACAGAATAGAAAATACCACTGTGCCAATGGCGCATTAGGAACTGATTTCAGCTAGTTATCGGCAAGACTCACATAGTCCTACTTCTGAGCCACTTGATAAGCGCAAGGGTTTAACAGCATCTTACATTTGTGGAAGCAAAGGATCTAAGCTCGATGGTACCGCGAAGCAGGCTTTAAAAATATCAGGCATGCGGGCAGGTCTGCCATTGGTTAGATTTGTGCAAATATAGTCACTACGCGCTCGAAGTAATGTTTTCTTGTCACTCATTCGAATGATTTGAAACCTTCGCTCTGCACGCAAGCGTCCGTCGTTTGATGTTACCCAGTTGGCGATTGCAACGCTGTCACCTGGATAGGCAGCTGCCAGGTAATCAATCTCATGACGAACAGCGGCAAACCCACGATTCAATTCTCTACATGTTTCAGGCGGCATAGCAACCGCCTTGCAATGATCCCACACACATTGATCAAGCCAATTTAGATAGACGCTGTTATTGATATGTCCATACCCATCGGCTTCATCACTTGTCGCAGTGTGTTCGATGATATGTGCTTCTGGGTAATCCCATTGCAACGTCGACAACGGACAGCTCCTATAAATAACGAATTTCACGTAACATCATTGACTGAATAAACCGACTCTCAGGCGGCTATCGAAATTCAGCGAGGCGTTCTGCAGTATCGAGAATATCGGTGTATTCAGCGTCCAACTCTTTCACCAGAGCGTCTTCGATAGCATGCCCTTGCTGGCTCAGTCGGTACAGATCCTTCATAGCAGCAACGGCTGCGCGAGAATTATCGGCAATTTGTGCAGCGCGCGTGGCAACCAGTTCATCGAGCTCGACTTGTCCGGCAACGGCGTTATTGACGAGGCCGAGGCGTTCGGCCTCGTCGCCTTTCACCACTCGCCCGGTAAAAGAAAGCTCTCTAGCTTTACGAATCCCTATGGCTTGGGACAGTGTCTGTGACATACCCCAGGTGGGGCGCAAGCCGAATCGAGTGTGGGTATCACCGAATTTTGCAGTCTCGGTAGTGTAAATAAAATCACAGTGCAGTGCCAATTCCAATGCGCCGGTAAAGCAAGCGCCATGGACCTTGGCTATCACGGGTATCCGCGCATTACGGATCGCGGTATAAGCTTGCCTAGCAGGTTCGTCAAATAGATCGCCTATGCGGCCATAGGCAGGCTCGATATCCTGCAGTACTTTGAGATCAACACCCGCTGAGAAGGCACGCCCCTCACCCTGCAAGACAATGACACACACTGCATCATCAGCACTGGCTTGCTCCACCAAGGCACCGAGCTCAGTAAGCATTTCGGGGTGCAATGCATTCATGGCTTCGGGCCGGTTAAAGCTGATGGTCAGCACGCCATTACTGAACTCGGTCAACAGTTTTTCAGTCTTTGATTGATAGCTTTGGCTCATAAGTTTTATCTCTTTCTGCTATTTTAAATTGAAATAAATCGCATAATCTTCGATACACCTGCAAGAGTAGGTTCACTACGCGATCTGATGACTATGCAACACATGTACTGCGATAAGCCAGCAGTGGCTTGTCGCGCCAATAAACACAAAACCGTGCCAAATGGCGTGATTAAAAGGAATTTTTTTATTCACGTAGAAAATGACGCCGACGGTGTAGGCTAATCCGCCCGCCACCAATAGAGTGAAACCAGCAATAGGCAGAGCTTGATACAACTGTTGAATAACCAACACCAGCAACCAACCCATGAGCAGGTAACTGGCAACGGAAACCCATTTAAACTTTCCGGCGAAGAATGCCTTAAAGAGCACGCCAATCACAGCCATTGACCAGACCACAATCAGCACGGCGATAGCCGACGAACTCTGTATGGCGATCGTTAATAAGGGTGTCGCACTGCCCGCTATCAAGAGGTAGATGGCACAGTGGTCAAAGCGCTTTAGTACTTGTTTTGCTTGCGGGCGAGAGACCGCGTGGTATAACGTCGATGTCAAGAACATCAAAATTAAACTGATGCCATAGACCACAACGCCGACTTTCTGCCACGTACTAAGCTCTGCCGGCGCGACATTCATCATATACACCAACGCCGCAACGGCGACCAAAACACCAACGCCGTGAATGACGGCGTTAGCAAGCTCTTCTCGGGGTGAATACGGTGCGACGTAAGCCATAAATTTCACTATTAGCCCCATTAGCTGGGGACGCTGTAATAACGTGGTTCTTCCGTTAGGCTGACCAAACTCGCCCGTCCACTTGATTTACTTGATCTTTCTAGTGCGCAGGCATTTCATCGACGCGCACCCACTCCACGGTACGGCTCATAAATCCGACCCTCCCCTTGATGAGCATCTGGTCGGCCTCGGGTAGAGAAATTTCCACATCCTTGTACTCTCCCAGCTTCTCGACGTAGATCACGCCATGCCACAGACCCTTTTTGGATTTGTCGGCTTGTAGATCATTCAGTATGGTGCGACCCATCCGATCAGGAAATTTGTCGTTGCGCACAACGGTGCCACTACCCTCTTCCAGTTTAATCTCAATCCAGGCAGGGTTTTTCTCCTGTTTCCAGATTCCGGAAATATCTGCACTGAAGGTCATTGGCGTGAACAGTAAGGCGCAAACGAGAAGAGCAAGTGAAATAATCATCCCAGAGCATCCTGCGCGAACTGAACAACGAGAATAGGAGCCATGAAATGCGCGATTATCCTTCATTTTTTGACGTCCTCTTCATTCCGCTCTTCATTCGATAAGCGACATAAAACGGCAGCAACAGCAGCAGTGTTAATAACAACACAATGGCTGCGTCCCGGTACTGTAGCAATATATTGGAAACAAGCTGTTTTATCGGTGTATAACCGCGCGGCACCGGCATTACGCCATTATCGCGACGGTACTGCTGATAACCGGATAACATGCGCTGGAAGCGCAGTGGGTGTGATGACGCTATATCCTCTGTCTCGCCCGGGTCATCAATAATATTGAACAGGCGCCACTGGCCATCACCGGCCGGCGGTTGGTTTATAACCAGCTTGTAATCACCTTCAAACAGCACACCGTGATCGGTTAGTTCATAGCCGACCGAATCGTCGGGACCGTAAACCCGCTCAACCTTACCGGACAGGAGGGGTGTCAAATCACGCCCTGTTATGGGCTTCACGGGGTGACCCGCATAGCGTTCCCCAGGCACAGAAACAGCCGCCAACGACAAAATTGTGGGCGTAATATCAGTCGCCCAGGCAAAAGCCGGCGTCAGTTGTTGCTCACGGGTAACAGGCTTTCCGGCGATAATCAGCGGTACCCGCATACCCCCTTCCCCCGCATAAAACTTGTAGTACGCCAGGGGACTCGCAGAGGCGCTGGCGAAGCTGGGACCGAGTGTGCTGTAGCTGCCCTTCAGGCCGAGGTTGTCGTAATCTACATTATAACCAAGATTCTCCGGCGCCAGTCGCTTGGGAAAGGCCTGGGGGTCATCGGGGCCACTGGCCTCGCTGCCATTGTCCGAGGTAAAAATGAAAATGGTGTTGTCGTATTGACCCTGCTGTTTGAGGAACGCCATCAGGCGACCAATATTAAAATCCATCGCCTCAATCATGGCAGCGTAAACCGCCATGCGCTTAGCCTGATAGCGCCGGCGTTCTTCATCCAGATCACCCCATTCATCTGTCGTTGCCATGCGCAACATGGAGGTGTCCTGCGGCACAATGCCCAGCTCGATTGCTCGTTCCATGCGCTGCTGACGCAATGCGTCCCAGCCGGAATCGTACATGCCCATGTAGCGTTCGATGTATTCCCGAGGAGCCTGCACCGGCGAGTGCACGGCCATGAACGGCAGATAGGCGAAAAAAGGTTTCCCGTCTTGTAAATTGCTGCCGATGAACTCGATCATCCTATCGACTAAAAAGCGCGAGGAGTAAAAATCTTCCGGTAACGTAAATCGCTCGCCATCGGCAAACCAGTTAGCCTGATCATAGAGCGCTATATAAGGGCGTTGCTCCCAATTATCAGCGCCTGAATCCATCATTGCCATCGTGCGCGCAAAGCCGCGCCGGCTTGGCCGCTTGCGCGGATCCATGCCCAGATGCCATTTACCCGCCATATAGGTGTGGTAGCCGGCGTCTTCCAATAAGGTCGCCACGGTCACTACATCATCCCCCAGCACGCCCTGATAGTTGGCGTACGCCCGCTGCTCCGGTGCTAGCATTTCTGGAATGTTAGACACCCCTGCCAGGTGGCTGTCTACCCCGGTGAGAAGCATCGCTCTGGCGGGCGCACAGTTCGCCGCAGTATGATAATTCGTAAAGCTCAAGCCCTGCTCCGCCAGAGCGCTCAGGCTTGGTGTATTGACCTCGCTTCCATAGGGCGCAATGTCGGTATAGCCCAAATCATCTGCCAGAATCAATACAATGTTAGGGCGTATCACGCTCGCCTCTGGCTGAGTGTTTTCATTCATGCCATACACGCTGATACCGATACAACCGAGGCAGAACGCAGCGCAGCGCGCAAGCCGGCGTAAAGAATACGTTTTCAAGCCCTCAGCCCTTGTGTGGCAAACGACGGGAAGCCACCAACAGAATCAATGCCACGATCACTTCTACCGCGATCTGACTCGCTGCCAGTGTGGCATCATGCAGCAGCCAAGCAACAACGCGACCCAGGGCTGTGATCGCCAATAACATCATCGGGGGATAGTACCAACTGCGACGCTCAACGATCAGAGCAATGAGCATGCAGCTGCCCAGCGTTAGGAAAAAGCCGGCCATGTCGCCGATCTGAGAACTGAGCCCGAGGCCATCAGCCAGCGTCAGGCCAAACGTGGGCGCTATTGCGGCAGGTGCCACCAGCCAGCGAATGCCGGTGACTAGAAAGAAGATCGCCGGCAATAACACCAATAGTTTAAGCAATTTTTCCATGACTACTGTTCCCGATCAGCAAAAACCTGCATCATTTTGTGCGCCGTTTCCAATCCGGAATTTTGATTCTGTCCGGTTACAAAGCGCTTCTCATCATCTACGACAACGTGAGTGGCAAACATATCACGAAATGCAGTCTGACTTTCATACAGTGCTCCGGCTTTGCGTAATTCGGTTTCCGGATGCTGCGGCGTAATTTCAATTTTTAGTTCTTTGATCTGCTTGTCACTGACCCCGGTCATACTGCGTCCTGCGATGAGTAAATTACCGTCGCGATCTTTGGCGTTGATCAAACCCAGTACTCCGTGGCAGACGCCACCGATCACAGGTTTGCTATCAGCGTAGTACGCGCCGCTGATTTTTTCTGCCAGTACCGGGGAATAACCTAGGTCATAGGCTGCGCCCCAACCACCGGCCAGGAAAATAATGTCGTACTCACTGAAATCAATGTCGTCGATTTTGATCGACTTGTCGACCTTCGCTTGGAAAATCGAATCCTGAAGAAAGCGCTCAGTCTCCGGTGTCATTGAAACGCGGCCCAGTGAATCCGGCGCAATTGGGATCTGGCCGCCTTTGATACTGGCCACATCCACCTGCATACCCCCATCAAGAAAAACGTAATAGGGATGCGTTAGCTCCGACGCAACAACCCCAGTGGCTGGCCCTTCTGTTTCGCCCGGGGCGGCAAGCACGTCGTGACTGGTGGTAATTACCAGTGCGCGTTTAGCCGGCAGTGCAACCTTGGGGCCATGATATTCTGGATGCATTCCCGCCTTGTGCAGGATTGTCGGCAAGGCTAGGACGAATATCGCCGCCAGCACTGCCACGCCAAGCAGGCCATAAAACCATTTTTTCATCGAGTGTTCCCCAGTGCACATGATTATGCGTATTTTGAATAGTGTGAAAGCTTACGCTTGAGCAGCAAACCTGAAGGAATCATTTTCGGCCAACCGCTGCCTCCTGGCTTGCCACAACTGACCCCCGACAGCGACAGGGACAGGGACAACCACATTCACGCGGCCTGCTGCTGGCGATACTGGCTGGGCGTGACACCGTTCCAACGAACAAAGGCACGGCGAAAGTTAACCGTTTCGGCATAGCCCAACAGGTGCGCTACCTCGGCAACGGTCAGTTCAGTTGCTGCAAGATACTCTCGGGCAAGCAAATCTCGGATTTCTTCGAAGGTAGATCTGAAGCTGGTCGATTCAGCCTCCATGCGCCGCCTCAGGGTACGCTCACTCACATGCAGACTCTGCGCCACCTGCGCAATATCGAGGAAGTCGCCCGCGGATTGAATCAGTAACTGCCGCACGGCGGCGGTGGTTTTCTCAACACTGTTTAGCCCGCGCAGCATCACCTCGCACTGCTGATGAAAAACCACATGCTCCGAACGGTTCGCCGTTTTAACAGGCGTATCGAGAAGCCGCGCTGGTAAAAACACTTCAGTGTGTTCACAGTCGAAAGTCACAGGGCCGGGAAATACAGTCTTATAGCTAGCCGAGTGCGGAGGTCTGGAATAACTCAAGCGCGCCTCAGCACCCTCGACACTGCTTCTATACAACGTGCTACCGACTGTAGCAAATTGAGAGAAGATCAGTTCGGTAACCAGCTGTCGCTGCGTGGCATTACCCCAGGCTATATTTGCGCGCAACAATAAGCCGCCCTCATGCTCATAAGAACTCCAGCTGGGCTGGAAAAACACCTGTCCATAGCGGAGTAAAAGCGCAACGGCCTCCCGCAGGCTGGCACAGCTCATCAAGGCAAAGCCAAAGGCGCCATAACTGACAATGCCGATCTGCTGACCCAGACGTATCGCCAGCGTTGGATCGCCCGTTAGTTTTACCGCGGTTTCGAGCAGGAGAAACGCTTCTTCACCTTCAAGTGCCACCTGATTGACGCTTGACCCGTGTGCACTTTGCAGGCGGGCGTGGGAGAACAACTGCTCTGGAGTAATCCTAGCGCTATCCAATTCCACTAAGAGCTGTTTAAAGAGGTCTCGCTGTAGACGATTTTGTTTCATCGCATTCTCTTTTTAGCTTTAGCCTGCAGGCGAAAGCCAGCATGGCCGAATATGATTCCACGCCATTCTACCGTGAGCACTACAATCTTGCACTGTAAGATTCTAAATGCACTTTCATGAGAATTGACCGAGGATATTCATTGTGAGTTTCGTGAAAACCTATGAAGAAATTGTGGGGAACTCCCCCGCCAGTGGGGATTTCTACGATGCCGAGATGGTGACGCTTGTCTGGGAAACCACACCAGAGGCGATTGAAAAACTGCTGCCTCCACCGTTAAAACCAGCACAGAAACCTGTGGTGCTCGCTTTTGTCGCCAAATATCCGTCTACCAATTTTAGTCTTCCGTATCAGGAATCCGCTCTATTGGTAAGGGCGAGCTTTGAGGGTCAGGAGGGTTTTTACTGCCTGTCCATGCCGGTAACGAATGATATGGCCATGGCCGGTGGGCGAGAAATATGGGGCTACCCCAAGAAGCTGGCGAATATTGCATTGCAGCGTGAAGGCGACACCGTTGAGGGCTGGACAGAACGGCATGGCATTCAGTTCATGAAGGTCAAGGCAAACCTGACGGGTAAGATCAACGACAACTCGGCAATGGATGAACTGCTGAGCTTAGGTTTGAATCCGGAAGGGGAATACTCCAATCTTGCGTTTAATTTCAAACATTCTCCCTCTCCGGTCGCAAGTGAAGCATTTGACTACTCGCCCCGGTTAATCCAGGGAGAAACTGTGTTCAGGCCAAAGACGTTTATTTTCGCAGAAGTGGAAATCGAACTGACCCCATCCGAGTTCGACCCCTGGCATGAAGTCCCCGTAGAGCGCATGCTGGGCGGCTTCTATTCCGTGAGTGATAACAGTATGTTAAACGACGGCAAGGTACTGGCGGAAGTGGATTCCATTGAATTTGCACCCTACGCATTTCTGAAATGGGAATGGAGTAAGCAATAAGCAACGGCGCTTATTGATTGACCAACGTAGCATCGACTAACGACTCGTTCGTATCAGTGATAACAAAGTGGTGAACACGACAATGAGCGTCTTGAAAAGAAACACCTGGAAAGTGATCAGTTTGTTATTGATCGCAATCGTTGGTTTCGCAGTATTTAAAATCTTCTTTGACGAGAAGCCTCACAACCCTAAAGTGTTTGGCCCTCCTGAGAAAACCCAATGGAAGCCGGTAGGCGCTCGCGCCGCTGGACAACACAGCTACGATGTTATCCCCGAGCCGGATACCTTTAGTGCCATACATGTGAATGTGGTCAACTCGGACAGTGTCTGGGGCGTCGCCGCGCCAATGTTTGAACTCGACTGGGTGGCAGAGCCTGCGTACTTCGTGGGTAATGGCCCCCTCCTCGATAACAAAGGCAATCTCTACTTTAGCCCGCAGTTCTACCACGGTGAGCGTGTGGTACTGGTGTCACTCGATGGCCAGACCGGCGAGCGACGTTGGGTGATACCCGCCGACGACGATATACAAGCCAGTAGCCCAGCTTTCATATTGAACGACCCGGACAACCCCGGCTCGCAAATCATTTATATCGTGGGCTATAACCGCGTGATGGCGCTGCGGCCGGACGGCTCAACACTCTGGAGTCAAGCCACCGGTTTGAGCCTTCTTGCCTCGGACCTCAGCGATAAAGCCAAAACCAAATTCCATAGCCTGAATTACCATCCGGCGACAGATTCACTGGTGTCGATAACCAAGGCCGGAGCCCTATTTGCCTTCAGCCGCAAGACCGGTGAGTTAATCGCAGCGATCGGACAAATACCCGGTGCGCCCGCCATCAGTGGTAAAGGCACCAAGATTCCTACATTTATCCTGAACAAGGTCGACCCACTAATGGACAAAGCCTTCGGCAAAACCGATGAAGGCCTGAGCTTGTTCTCATCCGCCGTCAATTACATCTATGGTGGCGGCGGCGTGGTGACCAACTTTTTCAGCATCGACCCTGATACCAGCCGTATCTATATGGCGGCTGCGGCGCCAGACGAAGAGGATGGCACAGAAGACGGGAGGTCGGAACTGGGCGCGATTTACGCACTGGATCTGGTCGATGATGATAGCGGTGGCCTGCAATTTCAGGTGCTGAACCGCAAGACCTTTCAGGGCGGTACCGGATCAACACCGGCGCTCAGCGCAGACGGCCACCGCTTGTATGTATCGGATAACGAGGGTCATGTTATCGCGCTGGACAGTGAATTAGCTGAAGTCTGGCGAGTGGATGTGGGCGAGCCGCTGGTGGGTTCTATCACAGTGGCCGCGGATAACAATGAACTCTACGCCGTTACCGCCAAAGACGTGATCCAGATAATCGACAAGGGTGACCACGGCACCAGAACGTGGACCGCGGAGCTGACCGGCTTTGATGGTTATGCCACTGTCGATGAGCAATCCAATGCTTTAACGGCAACGGTCACCGCCAACGGTGTGGTGATTATGATCGGTGGTGGAAAATCATTGCTGGGCAGGACGCTGATGTTGCATATGGGTATGGGCCTGCTAGACCGTGAAACCGGTAAGCTGCGCTACTTTGCCGAAGGTCGAGAGGATTCACTGGCCATGAGCGTCGTAGCTGCCGATGGCAGTATTTATGTTGCCCACTCACCTCTACGACGCGCGGCAGGCAAGGCCATGTATCCCGAGTTAACGCCGGATCTTACCGGGGGTATTGCGCGTTTCAAACCGATTCGCCTGGATCTGTTGGTCCGCGACGCTATCTGCGCCGCCGCAGCGCGCGGTGCCAATGCCAGCACTCTTGATGAGACAACGGAACGAGCAGCCATCAACACGGACATACGCCAGATCAAGGTATTGCTTAAACAGGCTAGCAGCGCCATTCCCAAGGCAGTCAACGATGGCGACATGACGACTGAGGATGCCACCGCACTGGGTAATCTCCTGGAACAAAGTACGGATGGGCTGACCCCGGACGGCCTGACCCCGTCGCTGGCCTTCCTGACGACAGCGTGTGCGATGTTCAATTAGCGCACATGCGGGTGACCAAATTTGCTCGAATATAACAAGGCGGTTGGATACACCGGATGTTCCCAATCAAGGCTCACAACCCGACTGTGTTTGATTTCAAGCATGCAAAAGTCGGAGGCGACGCAGCATGCTGCGAACGGGCAATGGAGGGCTTGCCCCTGCTCATGCCCTTGGTCACGCCACCTATGAACGCCATCGCTCAGAGCATACTCTGCTCTATCAGCTGCTTATAGAGAAACACTACCCTACCCTGGTTGAGCAATTGGATGCGCAGGGTAGAAGTCTGCCGACACATGCCCATCAGGAATTTGAAGCGTATCTCAAGTGCGGTCGCCTCGAACACGGGTTTCTTCGTTTACGTTGCGCTACGTGTCGGCTGGAGCGTCTCGTAGCGATATCCTGGACCCAGCGACTCAAGCGCGTCTTCAATATCGATCGAGGTTTGCGGTCATTGCAGCGGATCGGTAACGGCTTCTCAGCAGGGACACTACTGAAAAACGCGTGGCAAGGCCGGTTGCATGCTATCGTTCAGAAATGGACGGATATGCATTGTGCGATCACCTCGGCGAACAACTTTTCAGCGTAATCGGTGGTTATTTCGCGAATTTCTTCAGGTCAGTCGGCAGTATCAGTAAGGCAATCTACTCTCAATAGGCCGTTTATTTGTCCTATACTTAAGCTTGCAGCATTAGAGAAGACCATCGCCTATCCCATCGAAACTAGCTTGTATTTGAGCGATCCCAGATTCCTACTGGCTTTTCTCCTGATTGCTCTGACCGCACTACTTGACAGTATCGTTAAAGCGCGCCCATCCGCGTCGGGCCAATAAGCCAATGTTGCGCTTTAGAACTATCAGAGAATTTTCTGAAGTAAAGAGGTTAAATTATGAATTTCATTGAACGCCAATTTCCGCTATTAAGCTGGATTATGAAGGCCCGGGAAGCACGGTTTTTTGCAAAAGGATTCTTTGCAGCACTTTCCCAAACTCGTAAAAGCCGTTTAACAGCCAGAGAGCTAAACCTGCAGGTGGCAACGGATGCGGGAAATCAGCCTGATATTGCTGCGCTGCAATTTCAGCTTGGTATGACAAAGAATGTGCAGTTTCTGCCACTCAATAAGAACGTTGATAGTATACCGCTGGCAGAGAATGAAGTGCTCTTTGTGCCGGTATCTTTGGCGGCTAACAGATACATCACTTTTTACAACAGTGGGTACCTTATTCAGGGTATCGAAAACTTTGTAGACCCAAAGGGTGTGCAGAATACGCGATCGTTTAAATCAGCACCTTGCTGGGGGCGCTGCAAAGTGTATCGTTCAAACCATCCCGATATACAAGAAGGCAGTACCTACTATGGCTTCTGGCCGTTGGCGGCTTACTGTGTGCGCAGTGTTTGCGATGTGGACGACCAAGCATTTGTTGCTTACTTAAATTTGCCAACCTTCAGTGGACCAAAAGAATGGTTGAAGTTGATTAAAATGGAAGACGACTCAAACGCAATGGATAACTACGAGTATATGAAGATAGGCATCACCTACGCGCGCGAATTAGAAGATATGAATTATTTCGATGCAGAGCGTTTGGTGATCAGTTCTGCTTCCAGTGCTTCCGGGCAAATTATTGCCATGTGCCTGAAGGAGCTAAATCCTTCTTTTACGGTGATTGGACTAACGTCCGAACGGAACTTGGAGTTTGTTAAACAGTTTTCGTATTTCGATGAGGTCTACCCCTATGACGAAATCAAATCTGGCCCGAACGCCAACAAGAGTCTCTATTTTGACGCCCTGGGCTGGGAGTCGGTAACAAAGGATGTCTGTCTCTTATACACATCTCCGAGCCCACGAGACTAGGCATGATCTCGTA